>JBMOQZ010000303.1:0-80710 GCA_049322475.1 Myxococcota bacterium
AGCCACCGTTGGAGGGCGCGCGCTTGTCGTCGCCGCCGCGGCGATCGCTCTTGCGGGCCTGCCCGTGGCCACCGGAGGAGCGCGCGGCCACCTCGGGCGCGCCGGAGCCGAGCGCGGCGGACGGGTCCTCGCCGGCGAACGCCACGGCGGGCGCCAGCAGGAGCGAGAGGGTGACCGGGAGCAGGGTGCGGGACATCGAGCCTCCGAGGACGCGCAGGGGCCGCGCTGTCGATACCTACGAACCGCCCGCGCGTCTATTCGATCCGGCGCGCGTCAACCGCGCCCGAACGCGCGCTTCAGGTCCGCGACGGTCGCCTGCTTGAGCTGGTAGAGGCCCGATTTTCCGCTGACGCGCACCCGCACGACGGGGCGGTTGTCGGCGTCGGTCTCGCCCTGGCCGACCTCGAGCGTCTGCGCGCGGCCGTCGCGGAAGCGGACGGTGAAGCGGGTCCCGGCGGGCGTGAACGAGTCGTCCGGGGCGATGCCGGCCGCGCGGAGCGTCGCCAGCGTGTTGACCGTGAACAGCGCGAGCTTCTGGTCGGCGTCCATGTTCGCGGGCTGGGTGATCTCCCAGCCCGTGCCGTCGTCGGACTGGGCGAGCTCGATGGTGAGGCCGCCCTCCTCGAGGCGCACCGCGGCGACGTCCTTGCGCTGGAAGGCGAAGAGCGCGCGATCGCGGAAGGCGTCGAGCGGCTGGGTCATCATCCGCCCCACCTGGCCCGAGGTTCGGAAGACCTCGGGGCGGTCGTCCACCTTCACGAACGAGGCGCCGTCGGCCTCGCGGCCGCCGAGCACGACGGTGTGCGTGGCGCCGTCGCGCAGCTCGAGGACCGCCCGCGCGCGCGGCGCGTCGAAGCCGGCCTCGTAGTCGGGGTTGTGGATCTCGCCGGCGCGGATCCTCGAGAGCACGCGCACGACGGACTCGGTGCCGTCGTCGTCGACGGGGAAGGGCGCGTCCGGCGACGTCCACGGGCCCGGCGTGGGGTTGCCGTCCTTGTCGACGCCGGTGGAGGGGCCGCGCACGAAACGCAAGGTCTCGTCGCCGCGGACGAGCGTGAGCGCGACGACGTCGGCCCGGTCGAGCTCGATCGCCGTCTTGTCGCGCCAGTCCGCGGCCGGGCGCTCGTAGCGCCCGCGCCCGCCGACGTCCGCGCGGTAGACCACCTCGGAGCCGGGGATCCGCACGAAGGAGGAGGGGCCCGCGGCGGACTTGCCCACCACGACGGCGACCGCCGGCACCTCGGCGCCAGCGGCGAACAGCTCGACGAGGAGCCCGTTCTGGTCGTCGACGCCGTAGTCCTCGTGGTTTCCCTCGTCGACGAGCGCCTCCATCGGGATGCCCTCGCCGAGCGTGCGCAGGACCGACCTGACCTGCGCGGCGTCGGCGGGGAAGTCGAGCGGGGTGACGATGCGCCACCGCTCGGGCTCGGCGGACACGCGCTCGATCGTCATCTTCTGGATGGGCGTGGAGATCTGCAGGCGCGCCACGTCCGCGGGCGCGACGACCCCCAGCGACGGGAGCGACTCGACCGTCTCGACCCGCGCCCCCACGGCGGTGAAGGCGGCGAGCACGAGCGTGAGGGCGAGGAGCGCGAGCGTCTTCGGCGTGGGCGTCACGCGGCCCTCCGATCCGACGCGCGCTGGGCCCGCCGGCGGAACCAGAGCTGGCGGGCGCCGCCGAACGCGAGCAACAAGGCGGGGCCGGCGAGGAGGTTGAAGAGCCGCCACCCGGTCCGCTCGTTCGCGGTTGTGGCGCGGAGCTGGGGGATCGTGGCGATCTTGCTGCGGATGCCGATGAGCGCTTCGTCCTCGACGAGCCAGTCGGCGAGGTTGAGCATGAACGCGGGGTTGTTGGCGACGAAGTCGGCCGAGCCCGCCACGAGGAGCCGGGTGGGCCCGCCCTCGACGAGGAGCGGCGCTTCCTCGGGCTCCGTCTCGCTCTCCACGACGGGCGGGGCGTCGGGATCGGGCCGCGGGGGCGGGCGCGTCTCGAAGAACGAGCGCTGCGCCCCGGTCAGCGCGACGAGCACCGGGAAGGGCCCGCGCTTCTCGTCCGGCGCGATCTCGGCGAACTGCGTGGGGTCGACCGTGCGGAGGCCCTGCAGGCTGCCCGACGAGGCCGAGCTGCGGGCGAGCACCTCGGCGGCGACGCCGGGCGGGAGCTGCTCGGCGACGCTCAGCGACGACGTGAACGGGAACAGCAGGCTGTCGAGCCCGGCGACGAGCGGGTTGGTGCGCGAGAGGTCCGTCGCGCGCGGGATCAGCGGGTAGTTGATCTCGCGGTAGCCGGTCTGCCGACCCTGCCGGACGGGGAAGCGCATCAGCCCGTTCTGCACGCGGTCGAGGACCACGTCCTTCGCGACGCGCACGCCGTAGTGACCGACGAGCGGCTCGAGCCCGGAGCCGACGCGCTGCGGCCGGAAGGTGCGCAGGTCGGGGCGCGTGCCCGTGACGAAGAAGGCGACGGCGCCGCCGCGCATGACGAACTGGTCGATCTGGTAGAGCGCGCGGTCCGGGAGCGGCCGCTGCGGCCCGATGACCAAGAGCGCGTCGACCTCCTCGGGGATCGTGCCCGCGCCGCCGAGCTGGACCGGCTGCAGGACGAAGCGGCGGGCGATGGCCCCGACGAGCGAGGTGAGCGGCCCCTCGGGTCGCCCGAGGTCGGGCTCGCCGTTGCCGACCGTGTAGGCGAGGACCGGGCCGTCCTCGGCCTTCGTCTTCAGGCGGTGGATCGCCGAGGCGAGCTCGTACTCGAGCGAGGAGAGCTCGGTCAGCGCCGGCAACACCTCCTGCTTGTCGCCGTAGAGCAGCACCGCGCCCATCCAGATCTTGCGGAGCTCCTTGCGGTCGGCCTCGCGGACGGTCGACTCGAGCTGGGTGAGCCCGTACTTCTGGGCCTCCTTCACGAGCTCGGGGTCGGTCGCGGGGTCCACCACCTGGATCTTCATGCGCCCGCCCGCGTACGCGCGGAGCTCCTCGAGCTTGTCGCGGACGAGCTGCTCGTGGTTGTTGTAGGGCGCTTCGAGCCCGCGCGTGAAGTAGACCTTCGCGACGAGCGGGCGATCCAGCGTGCCGACGAGGTTCTTGCTGGCCTCGTCGAGGCTGTAGAGGCGATCCTGCGTGAGGTCGAGCCGCCAGAAGTGCCGGACGGCGAGCACGTTGGCGAGCACGACGATCGCGGCGACGAGGCCGAGCTGGACCCAGACGTTCCACAGGAGGTTGCGGCGGGCGTCCGTCACGAGAGCCGCCTCCGCTCGAGGCTGAACGTCGCGACGTGCAGCGCGAAGGCCGCGACCGAGCCCCAGAACACGAGCGAGCGCGTGTCGACGACGCCGCGGGCGAGCTGGTTGAAGTGGTAGTCGAACGACAGGTGCTGGACGACCGGCAGGAGCTCGGCGGGCACCCGCTCGAGGAAGAAGCCCGTCACGTACGGGAACAGCGAGATCACCAGCGCGAGCAGGAACGCGACGATCTGGTTGCTCGTGAGCGAGGAGGCGGCGGTGCCGATCGCGGCGAGCGCCCCGCCGAACAGCAGGAGCCCGAGGTAGCCGCAGACCGCCGGCCCGAAGTCGAGCCCCGTCTCGGAGAACGCCCGCACGATCATCGGGGGCCCGCCCTCGCCGACCTCCGGCGTGCCCAGCACGGCGAGCGTCACGACGTACGTGAGCGTGGTCGCGACGGCCACCGCGACGAGCGCCATCGCCGCGGCGAACTTCCCGAGGACGAGCTGCGCCTCCGTGATCGGCATGGTGACGAGCAGCTCGAGGCTCCCGGTGCGGCGCTCCTCCGCGAAGAGCCGCATCGTGATCGCCGGGACGAGGAGCACGAGGAAGATCGCGCTCCAGAGGAAGACCCCGCGCAGCGACACGGCGCCGGCCGCGAACAGGTCGTCGAACCAGAGCGCGAAGCCGCCGACGAGCACGACGTACGCGGGCACCACGAAGTACGCGAGCGGCGAGTCGAAGTACGCGCCCAGCTCGCGCCGGGCGATGGCGACGATGTTGGACATCGCCGCGCTGCTATCAAGTTGTCGGTCGTCAGTCGTCAGTCGTCAGTGGGCGCTGCGCGCCGCAGGCGGGGGGCTGACAACTGATAACTGACGACTGAACACTACTTTGCGGCAGCGCCCGGGACGATGTCGACCGGGTCCGTGTTCGCCCAGGCCCAGGCCTCCTCCCAGGTGGGGGCCTTGCCCATCCGGTGGGTCGCGACGGTGGCGGCCGTCTCGATGAAGCCCTCGATCGTGCGGAACATGTAGGAGGTGTCGATCCAGCAGGCCCGCATGCAGCCCTCGCAGCTGCCGGCCTCGAGCATGCGCTTGCGCTCGTAGCTGACGCTGCGGAAGTAGTCCTCGAACTTCGGGTCGAGGAAGTGCAGGTGCTGGTGCTCGGTGCGGTGGCAGGCCGTGAATTGGCCGTTCGGCGCGACGCTGAAGTACAGGCGGCCGGCGTCGCAGCCCTCGGCGGGGAAACGGCCGGTCTTGAGGTACATCCGGCTCGCCTCGAGGTACGGCGTCGAGTTCAGGATGGGCCACCCGTCCTGCTTCATCGCGATGACCGTGTCGTACGCCTTGTCGATGCGCTCGCGCACGACGTCGGGCGCGTCGGCGACGTTGACGCCCATCTCGGGGCGGTAGCGGATGAACCGGGCCTCCCAGTTGCGCTGGCCGGCCTTCGGGTCGGGCAGGAGCTCGACCGGCAGGAAGCTGACGTGGAACCCGATGTGCGCGGCGAACCGCACGATGTCGGGCAGCTCCTCGAGGTTGAGGTTGCTCACGACGCAGTTGATGGTCGGGAGCCCGCGGGAGCCCTCGAGCAGCTTCGCGATCGTCACCATCGAGCGGACGGCGAGCTCCCAGCTGCCCTCGTGCTCGCAGATGTAGTCGAAGCGCGCCGGCGACAGCGAGTCGAGCGAGATCGAGAAGTTGCGGACTCCGTAGTCCACGCACTTCTTCAGGCGCTCCTCCGACACGCCCACGCCGTTGGTCAGGACGCGCACGTTGAGCCCCTCGTCGACGAAGCACTTCGCGGCTTCCTCGAGGTACTCGCACGCGAAGGGCTCGCCGCCGCCGATGCTGACCTGCACGACGCCGAGGCGCGCCATCTTGCGCGCCATCTCGGCGATCTGCGGGATCTCCAGCTCCTCCTTGCGGTTCCCGTAGCGCCAGATGCCGCACATCTTGCAGGTGAGGTTGCAGCGGTGCGTGATGCCGTAGTGGGCGTACACGGGGACGCGGCGGGTGAGGAAACCCTCGGCGACGCGGGCGTATCCGGGGAGCTTGAGCTTCATGCGGCACCAGCTGGGCCGGCGCGCAGGAGCGACTTGCACCGCTCGAAGACCGCCGGCCCATTGAGGTTGTAGAGGTAGTTGTACTCCGCCAGGGGCGTCGAAGTACAGGCCTTGCAGGCGTTGTCGCGCAACACCTCGAAGGCGGCGGCGAACCCGCCCCCGCGGACGTTCCGGGCGGCGAACCTCCCGTGGAGGAGCGGGCACGGCGCGACGCCGCCGTCGGCGTCCACCGCGCAGTAGAGCTGCCCGGCGAGGCAGTGCAGGTCCTCGTGCGGGGTCGTGGAGGCCGAAACGGCGAAGTCGGGCCAGGTCAGGAGGTAGCGGAGCGACTTCTCGGTGTTCCCGACGCGGCGGCCGGCGAGCTTCGCCTCGAGCAGGCCGCGAAGGGCCTTGCGGAGCTCGTCCGGCGGGGCGGCGAGCGCGCGTGCGCCCGCGTGCGGCAGGAGCGGCCCGAGCGGCGTGAAGTCGGCGACGAAGCCCCAACGATCGGCGAGATCGAGCACGTGGCCCACGTCGCCGAGGTTGTGCCGGGTGAGCGTGGTGACCGTGTGCAGGTCGGTCCCGCGCTCGGACGCGACGGCGATCGCGGCGGTGGCCTTGTCGTAGGCCCCGGGCTCGCGGTTCTCGTCGTGGGCGGCGCGATCGCCGTCGAGGGCGATCACGAGGCGGTGGAGGCGCCCGAGCTCGCCGGCGCGCGCGGGGTAGCGGTGGCCGTTCGTCTCGAGCGTGGTCCACATGCGGTGCTCGGCGCACCGATCGATCAGCACCGGCAGGTCGTCGCGCACGAGGGGCTCGCCCCCTCCGAAGCCCACGCGGACGGTGCCGGCGCGGGCGAGGGCGTCGATGACGCCGATCCACTCGCGCGTGTCGAGCTCGCGGGCGCGCGTGAGCGGGACGGCGCAGGTCGCGCACAGGGCGTCGCAGCGCCGCGTCACCGTGAGGTGGACGGAGAGCGGGATGCGGTGCCCCGTCAGGCGGTACCGGGCGGCGCCCACGCCGGAACGCAGGACCGCCCGCCGCTTCACTGGATCTTCAGGCAGGACGACCGCACGGCCTCGACCATGTGGTCGAGATCGCGGCGATCGAGGCTCGGGTGGACCGGCAGGTGGAGCTGCTCGCGCTTGATCGTCGCGGCGTTCGGCTGGGGCCGGCGGAACTCGGGGAAGAGCTCGTGGTCGCTGCAGTCGTTCATGTACCCGAAGGTGGTGTCGACCCCGCGGCGGCGGAGCTGCTTCATCAGCTCGTCGCGCCTCGGGTGGTGGACGACGAAGCTCATGTAGATGGGCTCGGCGCCGTCCGGGTACTGCGGCGTGGTGAGGGTGGGCACGTTGGCGAGCGCCTCGTCGAGGTGCCGGCCGTTGCGGACGCGCGCGCCGTTGAGCTGCTCGATGCGCTCGAGCTGCTTGAGCCCCACCGCCGCCTGGACGGCGCGCGGTCGGCTGGTGCGGAAGCTCTTCGGGAGCTCCTTGTAGAGGACCTCGGGCTCGCCGAAGGGCTCGTGGATGGGGTCCTTGCCGAGCTTGTTCCCGATGCGGATGACCGGGTGCAGCGTGAGCGGGTACACGAACGGGTTCGTCGCGACCATCATCGCGAGGCCCGTGACCGCCTCCTTCGCGGCCTTCTTGAGCTCCGCGGGCGTGCTGCTGTCGATCTCCCCGCGGACGAAGCGCGCGACGGCGTCGTCGTTGGTGGTGATCATCGCGCCGGAGAGCGTGGTGATGTTCTTGGTGAGGCCGAAGGTGTAGTAGGCGGCGTCGCCGAGGTTGCCGACGCGGACGCCCTTGTAGCGGGCGCCGGTCGACTGGGCGCAGTCCTCGATCACCTTCACGCCGTGCTTCTTCGCGACCGACCGGATCGCGTCCATGTCGCAGGGCGTGCCGTAGAGGTGCGTGGGGATGACCGCCTTCGTCTTCGGCGTGATCGCCTTCTCGAAGGCCTCCGGGTCGAGCACGTGCGTGCGCAGCCCGACGTCGGCGAACACCGGGCGGACGCCGGCGGTGACGGCGATGGACGGGATCGCGAAGTAGGTCAGCGCCGGGATGACGACCTCGTCGCCCTCGCCGATGCCGAACGCGCGCAGGAGCAGGTAGCAGGCGTAGCGCGCGCTGGGCGTCATGATGGCGTGCTTCGCGCCGATGTAGGACGCGAACTCGCGCTCGAACGCGCGGACCTTCGGCTCGTCCTCGGGCGGCGCGGCGCAGTAACGCGCGGCGATCACCGCCTCGGAAGGGGAGAAGCTCGGGCTGAAGCGGGGAATCCGACCGAAGTACATGGGAGGGGCCCTCCGAAGGTACGGGGCGAGGCGGCGGGTCGCAAGCGGGCGGCAGGCCGCGGGCGAGGCCGTGTAACCGGGCGCACAGGCGACGCAGGCGTCCGCGCGGTTAAGGAAGGTGTATGGCGGTCCTGCAGATCCTCACCGTGCCGAACCCGATCCTCGCGAAGAAGGCGAGACCGGTCGGCCCCGACGAGTTCGGAGAGGACCTGCGCACGTTCATCTCCGATCTCGCCGAGACCATGTACGCGGCGCCCGGCGTGGGGCTCGCCGCCCCGCAGGTGGGCGATCTGCGCCGCATCATCGTCGCCGATCCGGGCAACTCCAAGCGCGAGGAAGACGACAACGGCCGCCCCACGCGCCCCCGCTTCGTCGCGATGGTGAACCCGGTCATCCTCGAGGCCAGCAAGGACCGCATCCTCTGGGAGGAGGGCTGCCTGTCCGTCCCCGAGTTCAACGAGGACGTCCAGCGGCCGCGCCGCGTGCACGTCCGCTGGCTCGACGAGTACGGGCGGCCGCAGCAGGGGTGGTTCGAGGACTACGACGCCATCGTGATCCAGCACGAGATGGACCACCTCGACGGCACCGTGATCCTCGACCGCGTCTCGCGCCTGAAGAAGAGCCGCTACCTCTCCCGCAAGCAGAAGGAGAAGGTGAAGGTCTTCCGGGGCGAGGAGACCTGGGAGTAGGTGCGCGTCGGCTTCTTCGGCACGCCGCCCTTCGCGGTCCCCACGCTCCGCGCGCTGGTCGACGCGGGCCACGACGTGGCCGTGGTCGTCGCGCAGCCGGATCGCCCGGCCGGGCGCGGTCAGCAGGTGCAGTCGCCGCCGACGGTGGTGCTCGCCCGCGAGCACGGCATCCCGACGCTGCAGCCCACCAGGGTGAAGACGGGCGAGTTCCCCGAGGCGATCGAGCGGCTCGGGCTCGACGTCGCGGTGGTCGTCGCCTACGGGCGCATCCTCACGCCGCGCCTGCTCGCGGCCCCGCGACTCGGGTGCGTGAACGTCCACGCGTCGCTCCTGCCCCGCTGGCGCGGCGCCGCCCCCATCCAGTGGGCGGTGATCGCCGGCGACGATGAGACGGGCATCACGACGATGAAGATGGACGAGGGGCTCGACACCGGCGACATGTTGCTCGTCGAGCGCACGCCCGTCGGCGCGCGGGAGACCGCGGGCGAGCTGCACGATCGCCTCGCGCCGATGGGGGCGGCGCTGCTCGTGCGGACACTCGCGGAGTGGCCGCCGCCGCGTCGCCAGCCCGAGGACGGCGTCACCTACGCGCCGATGCTGACGAAGGAGGACGGGCGCGTCGACTGGGCGCGGCCCGCGGCGGAGATCGACCGGCGAGTGCGGGGGCTCTCTCCCTGGCCGGGGACGTTCACGACGTTCCGGGGCGAGCCGATGAAGGTGCTGCGCGCGCGCCCCGTCGCCGGGAAGGGCTCGCCGGGCGAGGTGCTGCGCGGGCCGGTGGTCGCCTGCGGGGAGGGCGCCGTCGAGCTCGAGGAGGTGCAGCTCCCCGGGAAGCGGCCCGTGAAGGGCGCGGACTGGGTGAACGGCAGCCGCGTGGTCGCGGGGGAGCGGCTCGGGTGATCCTGCTGCTCGCGTGCTTCGAGTCGAGCGGCCCCCCGAGCTGGGCGCAGGACGCGCGCTGGCTCGACGGGACGTGGAGCGACGGGCAGGGCCATTCGATCGAGGGGTGGACGAAGGAGATCGACCTCGGCGGCGCCCGCGCGATCGAGGGGTACTACCGCGCCGACGGCTTCTGGGACGGCCCGGCGGAGGGGCGCTGGAACTACGGCGCCTGGGACCCCGAGGTGGTGCTGAACCTCACGCACGAGGGCGGCGCCCACTTCGCGGCCGTGCGCCTGATCACGAAGGACCAGCTCCGCGTGCGCGTGTCGGCCTCGCCCGAGGCGCCGCTCCAGCCCGGGTTCATGGACGGTGAGGGCGTGATCGTGCTGAACCGGGCGAGGTGAGGGCGCGAGGGGGCGCCGGTCGCGCTAAGGTGCGCCGGCCATGCCCCTCGTCGCCCCCAGCATCCTCTCCGCCGACTTCGGCCGCCTCGCCGACGAGATCCGCTCCGTCGAGACCGCCGACTGGATCCACGTCGACGTGATGGACGGCCGCTTCGTCCCGAACATCACGATCGGCCCCGTCGTCGTCGAGGCCGCGCGCCGCGCGACGACGCTGCCGCTCGACGTGCACCTGATGATCGTGGAGCCCGACCGATACGTCGAGGACTTCCGCAAGGCGGGCGCCGACTGGATCACCGTGCACGCCGAGGCGTGCACGCACCTCGACCGCAGCGTCCAGGCCATCAAGGCCACGGGCGCGAGGGCCGGGGTGTCGCTCAACCCGCACACGCACGAGAGCGTGCTGGACTACGTGCTCGAGGAGCTCGACCTCGTGTTGCTCATGACGGTCAACCCCGGCTTCGGGGGGCAGTCGCTCATCGAGCGGGTGTTCCCGAAGATCGAGCGCGTCCGCGCCAGCGTCGATCGCCGCGGCCTGAAGACGCTGGTCGAGGTGGACGGCGGGGTGAAGCCGTCCAACGCGCGGCGGTTCGTCGAGGCCGGCGCGCACGTCATGGTCGCGGGCTCCGCGGTGTTCGGCGCCCCGGACCGCGCGGCGGCGATCCGGGCGATCCGCGGCGACTAGGCCGGCGCCGCGACGAGGTCCTTGAGCACGCCGGGCAGGCAGGCCCGGACGTCCTCGAGCTCCCCGCGCGTGACGTGGCGGCTCAGCGCGCCGAACACGGCCTCGCAGGCGCGTTGCGGGTCCACCGGACGCTGTCCGAGCAGGTTGTCGCGGACGCGCGCGACGAACTCCTCGTGCGAGCGGGCCCGCTGGTGGAAGGTCGGCCGCCAGCCGTCGTAGTAGAGGCCGCGGACGAGCACCGGGAGCTGCGCGGCGAGGTGGGCCCCCTCCTCCACCGGCAGGTGCTCGCGGAGCACGCCGAAGACGGCGCGCATCGCGTGCAGGCCGTCGCGGAGGTCGAAGCTGCCGAGATCGCAGCAGATCTCCCTCAGCCAGTCGCCGGAGTGCTGGATCGTCTCGTGGAACAGGTCCTCCGCGGTGGTCACGGGCTCCTGCGGCCGGTTCTGGCTCGGGCGGCCGCCCCGCGGGTCGCCCGTCGCCCGCTCCGCCGTCGGCACCGACTGCGCCATCGCCCCGGTGGGCGCCTGCGCGTTCGCCTCCCGATCGGGCTCGCCGCCTGCCCCTCCGACGCCCGGCACCGTGGCGGGCGTCCCCTTGTCGTCGCGAAGCATCGTCCCCTCCACCGGATCGCTATGCACGGGAGGTCCGGTTGACGTCGCGCCGGAGTCGCCATAAGAGCCGTCGGCTCCGGGGCGTAGCGCAGTCTGGCTAGCGCGTCTGGTTCGGGACCAGAAGGTCGTGGGTTCGAATCCCGCCGCCCCGACCACCTTTCAACCTGGGTTCTTCTCGATTCGGCGAGCCCGGGATCCCGCGTCTGTGGCCAATCCGTGGCCATACGCGGGCCCGGGACCCCTCGAACCGACGAGAAGGTCCCATGCCGAAGACAGCCAGGCCGACCCGCTACCGTGACGGCTGGCGCATCCGCTGGCTCGACGCCGACGGGAAGCGGCAGAGCCGCACGTTCGAGCGCTTCCGCGACGCGGAGAGCTTCCTCCGCGAGCGGCAGGCCGAGGCGGAGCGCGTCCGCGTCGGCGTCGAGGAGCGCCCGCCGGAAGCGCACCTCTTCGGCGAGCTGTGCGACCGGTGGCTCGAGAATCGCGCCTCGCAGAAACGGAGCGAGAAGGACGACCGGTCCTACATCGAGGCCCACCTGCGCCCGGCGCTCGGCGGGCTCCGGATCCAGGACGTCGGCGCGGAGCATGTCGATCGCTTCATCCGGGGCCGGAGGCACCTTGCGCCGAAGTCGGTGCACAACCACCTGACGCTCCTGGGCTCGATGCTCCGGTACGCGGTGGAGCTCGGCTGGCTGAAGTCCGTTCCCCGAATCCGGAAGCCGAAGCTCGTCGACGGCGACTACCTCTGGTTGAAGACCGAGGACGAGGTCCGGGCGCTCCTCGAGGCGGCGCGCGCGGAGGGGGCGGGCGCGGTGGAGCTCTACGCGACCGCGCTCTACACCGGCATGCGCGCCGGCGAGCTCGGCGGGCTGCGCTGGGAGGACGTCGACCTCGCGCGCCGGCTGATCTCCGTCCGTCGGACGTACACACGCGCGAAGGGGACGAAGAACGACGGCGTGCGGTACGTCCCGGTCCTCGCGCCCCTGCTTCCCCTGCTGCAGGCCTGGAAGGCGAAGGCGACGTCGCCGTGGGTGTTCCCGACCTCGGACGGCACCATGATGCAGCCCTCCGCGCGCGTCCTTCAGGAGGTCTTCCAGCGGTGCATGGTGCGGGCGAACCTCGCGACGGGGAAGGAGAAGAAGGGCGAGCGGCTCACGTTCCACGACCTGCGGCACACGTTCGCGAGCCACTGGATGATGAAGGGGGGCGACCTCTTCCGGCTGCAGAAGATCCTCGGGCACAAGACCGCCGAGATGACGCAGCGGTACGCGCACCTCGCGCCGGAGGTGTTCAGGGAGGACTGGGAGAGGATCGGGGACTTCCTGGCCCAGAAGGCGTCGTAGACGGCGTATGTCCGACAACCTCTTGACCGCGCGCCCGACGGCATGGCGTGAGGATGTGGACATGATGGACGCCCGGCCTTCACTATTCGCGATGTTCCTCGTCTCCTGCGCACGGCCCCTGCCCGCGACGGAGGTGCCCGCTACCGCGGGGCCGGCCGCGTTCCCGCTGGCCGACGGCGCCGGCGCGGTGGAGCTCCATCTCGACCTCGACGCCGTGGCGGAGGCCGCGCCGTGGGAGGGGCGGGTGGTCCAGCGCGCCCCGAGCGGCGCGCTCGTCTTCCGCGACCCCGCCACGTTCGCGATCCAGCAGGTCGTGGTCGAGCCGGCGCCGGCGACCGCGATCGGAATCGTCGGGGGTGCGCTGTACGCGGGGTTCGCCGACGGGCGGGTCGCCCGCATCGAACCGACCGGCGACGTCCGCTACGTCGGCGTGCTCACCGCCCGCCCGACGTGGGTAGGAGCCGCCCGGGACGGGGTCGCGGCGGTGGCCATCGGTCCTGCCGGCCCCGACCGGAAGGCCCCCGTGGAGGTGTGGACCCTTCGGGGGAACGTGCATCGGAGCAGCGTCCTGGACTTTTCCCGCGTGTACGGCGGCATCGCTCCGCCCGTGGTCGCCGCGTCCGCCGACACGTTGTTCGTCGGCTGGGACTGGGGCGAGTGGGGAGGCGCCGTGGCGAGAATCGGCCTCGTCGACGGGGCCGCGACGATGGACGGCAGCGAGGGCGTTTACGGCATCGCGTCGCTCTCCGACGGGATCTGGGCGTTCGGCGGAGGGATGCACATGGGGATGCTCACGTCCTCGCTCCGCCGCCTCGAGCCGGCCGGAGAGCCCGAGTACGGAGTGACCACGTTCGGCGAGCACGAGCCGACGCCCAACCGCGGGCCGCGATTCCCCATCACGCACGTGCTCGAGGGTCCGAGTGCCGATGAGCTGACGGTGCTGGCGTACAGCGACGTGTACCGGGTCGACCGCGCGCTCACGGGATGGAAGAAGGTGGGCACGCTCGACCTGCTCTACAGCGGCGGCCGGCCCGACGCGGTCGGCACCTACCCGTCGGTCACCGCCGCCTGGCTCGATGCGGGGCGGGTCGTCGTGGGGACGCGCTTCCAGGGCTTCCGCCGGCTGGACCCGGACGGGAGGACCGCCGGGCCCCCCGTGCCCGCGGGGACCGGGCGGGGCCTACTCCGTGTTCTCTCCACGCGTGAGGGGCTGGTCGTCGTCGATCGCGCGATCGTGCCCCGGCGGATCGAACCCGCTGGGCTCCGGGCGCTCGCGACGCCCTGGGAGGGCGAGCCGTACGGGGCGTCCTGGGACGTCGACGGGGCGGGCGACCTGCGCGCGACGCTCGACAGCCGGGAGGGCGTGTTCACGCTGGACAAGGAGGCGGAACGCACGACGGTGACCTGGTCGGGCGACGAGGCGGTCGTCACTCGGGCGCCGGCACCCGTCAGGATGTCGTACGTGCGCGCGTCGGACGGCGCGCTCTTCGGGATCGGAGTGGGGAAGGCGTGGATCGAGGAGGCGGGTCGGTGGGTTGAAGCCCCTCGGTTCGGGTACGACGGCTACGGCTTTCTCCTGCGTGCCGTGGAAGGCGGCGGCCGGTACTTCGTGATGCGGGACGGGGGCGCCCTGTGGCGCTGGGCGGGGGAGGGCGCCGCTTCGATCTTCGAGAGGGTGCGGGACGAGGTCGACCATGCCGTCGTCGCCGAAGGTCGCCTGTACGCGGCGACCCACGGCGAGATCGTGGTCCTCGACGCGGCGACCGGCGCTTCCAGAGGGAGCGTGTCGGCCCCGCGCGGGCTCCTCCGGCTGGCCGCCGATGGCTGTGGGCGCGTGTGGCTCGCCGGCGAGGTACTCGGGGTGCTGGAGTCCGGCAGGCTTCGAACGTTCCCGGACGCCCCGGGCCTCGTCGAACGCGCGTGGATCGAGGCGACCGGGCGGCCCGAGGGCGTGGCCCTGACGGACGGGACGATGGTGGCCGACGTGTCATGGCCGTGCTCGGCCGGTTGAGCGCGGCAAGTGTAGACGGCCGCGAATCCCTCCTCGAGCGTCGGGAGCTCGAGCGTGTGCGCCATTCGGCGTGTTGCCGTTGATCGTTGGCACAGGCTGCCGTAGAACCGCAGGCAGAAACGGAGGCCCCTCATGTTCCTCGGTCGCTTGTTCCGGTACCGGGCCCGGGAGAACAACACCCCCCTCGAGAACTTCCTCAGCACCGTGTTGTCCGAGCTCCTCCGCGAGCGGGCGATACTCGACGAGCTCGCTGCCTGCCTGGGTCTGCGCGCCCCGCCGGGCGTCCCCAGTACACGAACGCAGGTCCGCCGGTCCGGGGAAGAAACGGGGGTCGCGGACGTGGTCGTCGACCTCCCCAGGTGGCGACTCGTCCTCGAGGTCAAGGCGGGGGCCTCGCCCGATCGCGAGCAGATTCGTCGCTACGGACGTCTCTTCCCCGACGCCGAGGTCGCCCTTCTCGGCCCCAGGGCGGAGCTGGCCGCCCTCCACGACGCGGAGTGGGAGGGCGTACCCAGATGCACCTGGGAGGACTTCGCGTCCCGGGTCATGGGCAAGCCGCTCGACGGATGGAGCGCGCGCCTCGCGGAGGAGTTCGTGGCCGTCCTGCGCCAGTACGGGTACGGACCGCTGTTGCCCATCTCCCCCGCGGACGTCGAGCTGTACTCGAAGGCCGCGCGGAAGATCCAGGGACTGCGGGACCGCAAGGTGCGCGAGGCCGTCCGGGGGCTCCTTCCCGGGCGACAGGCGCCGGAAGTCGACGACGCGGATCTCTGGGCGGACCAGCCGCCCCTGGAAGCGTGGTGGGAGCGAGAGCGCAGCACCTCCGACCTCCCGTTGCGGGGATTGGGGATCAGTGCCGACGTCGAGGCGGACGGCGCGTTGACCTGGAACCTCTGGCTCCGGTCCTCCAAGAAGGGGCCGAGCGTCTCCCAGCTGCGGCCCCTGGGTTTCGAGCAGATCGGTGACTGGTGGTGGGCCGCGGTGGTCGAAGGGGCGAGGGACGCCCACGTGGAGGAGGAGCTGGCCGATGCCTTGCAGATCGGACGCTCCTATCTGCGGCGCCTGGGCCTGCCCGCGGGGAAGCAGGCGCCCGCGTGGAAACGCGTGACGCCCGTGCGCGATCTGACCGAGCATTGGCTTCGAGTCCGCGAAACCGCGACCCGCATGGAGGTGTGGAGGCGGGAGCTCGGGCGGGAGCTTGCCGCTCGCCTCGCCGCGAGCTTCCCCGACGCGAACGTGTGGCAGGGGCGGAAGTACGTGACGCTGAAGGCAGAAGGACGGACGGCCTGGTTCTGGACGGAGCTCGTCGAGCCTGCGCGCCTGCAGCTCGCGTGGGGCTGGGGGAACGAGAAGCGCAACGCGGAGCGGTTCAGCGCGCTGCAGTCTGCCTGGAAGGACGGAGGGGGGGTCCCCACGGAGCTTCGTCTCGCCCGCGGGACCGACGGGGGGAACGCGAGCACGCTCTCCGCGGACCTGAGGGCCGTGCCGGCCGCTCGCGCCGTCGACCTGCTCGCGAGGACCGCGGCGCGCGCGTTCTCAGAGGTTCCCGGCCTGAAGGCGTGACCAACTGGGGACCCGTCCCACTATCCCGGATTTCTCACAGCCTCGCCCGCGTATCGCGAGGCGAGGCCCGTTGACCCATGTGGGTCGCCGCGGGGGCGGTCTGCGCGCCCGATCCGGGGGTCGAAGGGTTCCCGGTGACCCAGGTGTTGTCAACGATGTCCGATCACTCTTTCCTAAAATGGCCGTCAGCACGGTGCTTCGGGCGCGTCCGCCGAGAGTCCGGGTCGGGCAATCTCGGACGCGGATCGGCACCTTCGGTGTCCGTTCTGTGTCCCGCATGAGCGGCCATCAGGGAGGCCATGAAGCGACCCTCGGGTAGCTCGGGGAGAGGATCGATCTTGATGGCCGAGGAGCCCTACGAGTGTGACGGGGACGAGCTGATGACCTCCTGTGAGTTGGAGGACGTCGGATCGGAGCCGGATCAATCCGGAGGAGCCCGCGGGCCGAAGAGGACGACGACCTCGGGGATCGCGACCCCTTGTTAGACGAGACGGACGAGCTGCTAGCCTTTCGACCTGCGGACCCGACGGAGGCTCGGGAGGTGGACGCGCGGATCGAACAGATCGCGGCGGTCGGAGGAGGCCAACGCCCTGATGCCCAAGCTTGCGACGGAGGGAGAGGACTACTACGCGAGGATGGGGACTCGCTAGAACGGGATCTCGTCGTCCGGGGTGAACGGCGGACCCTCGCCCCTGCCCTTGGGCGCGGCCACAACCGTCCGGGTGTCGAGGTGGAGGTGGTTGTCGGCCACGAAGTCCTCCCCGGCCTCGGAGAGCTTGACCACGGGGTAGGCGTTGCCGAAGTCGTCCGTGCCGGTGCTGCGGTCGACTATGCCCATCCGGACGAGGACGCGGAGCCCGATCGAGGCGTCGGTCTCGTTGAACCCTTGGCCGCGCATCTTGTCGGCGACGGGCGAGGTGGAGACGAACTCCCCGGGGACAATCGAGCAGGAGAGTAGCGCCAGGAGCGTCGCCCTCGTCCGGGGGTCGAGGGCTGCAACAGGGTTCTTCGGGGCCAGAGCGGTTGCGGCCGACGGGGCGGTCTTGGCCTTCGCCTCCGCGCGCGCGAGCCGTGCCTTGATCCAGGTGGTCACGTCCTCCTGGAGCTTCGTGTGGGCGCTCCGCCGCCCCGTCTCATAGTCGAGCACGTTCCTGCCGCGGACGTCGAACGGGTAGGGCTTGCCCTGCCTCACGGTGGCGCACGAGATCATCAGGACGGGCCTGCCCTTGGCCTCGGCGTACCCTAGCTCGTACCAGACGTTGGGGTTGTCCTCGGTGATGTCCACGAGCACGAAGGCCGCATTCCGGATCGCCTCCTCGATCTCGGGGAGGATGTGATCCACGGCGGGGTCCTTGTCGATCTTGTACGGGACGAGCCCCGCCGCCTCGATGGCGGGCACCAAGTCCTCGTCGTAGCGGTTCTGGTAGTTCCCGTGAAACGGCTGGGCCACGAAGCAGGTCGGCATTCCAGAGGTGGCGGGCACGGAGGGCCTCGCGGAGGAGGACGGGAGGGCAAGGGCGGCCGTGGTCGTCGGCGCGGGGGGCGTCACAGCGGCAGCCGGAGCGCGTGAAGAGGTCGAGTGCGAATGAGAGTCCGCGTCAGGGTTGCGCCCCAACGCCCTCGCTAGACTGGCGGGGTCCAAAAGGTCGGGTGCATAGGATGCGGGGGCGGAAGTGCCCCGCTTCGGGGGGGCGTCCGTGCGGCGGAGGTGCGGCGGGTCGACCTGGTAGGGGAGGCCGTGCTTGGCGAGCAGCTTGTTTACCTGCGCGAGGGTCGGGGCGGCATAGCCCTTCTCGCGCATGTCCTCGACCGCGAGCCAGAGGGCATCGGTGAACAAGGCCCCGTTCTTGGTGTCGTCGAGGCGGTCGGAGAGGTCGGTGTACCCCCAGTCCACCGTCGAGCTGGTCGACTTCGATCCGAACCGCGACTTGAACGTCTCCACCACCCAGCCCTCGTCGTCGGAGCTGCTCGCGATCTTCGAGACGAGTTCCATCACCTCGGAGCGCAGGCCGCCTGGCACCACGACCCCGTCGTCCTCAAACCTCCACTCGGGGGGGTACTTCAAGCCCACGGCGTCCTCGCTTTTCGGCCTATCCGACCCGTCGTCCGTCCCCACGTAGCAGACCAGCCCCCGGGCGTCAGCACCCCCCTCTGCTCGTGGGTACTCTCCCCCTACAGCGTGACCCATCAGTGACACCCGGAGGATTGGTGGCGGCCTGCGTGTGACGCTTGGGGCGGAGGTTCTCGATGCCCCTTCGCAAGGTCCGCACCGCCGACGACGCCATCCGCTGCCTGAACGCCTCGACCGCCGCCGGGGAGG
This sequence comes from Myxococcota bacterium, assembly GCA_049322475.1. Taxonomy (GTDB): domain Bacteria; phylum Myxococcota_A; class UBA796; order UBA796; family SXON01; genus JBMOQZ01. The sequence continues at coordinate 18,070 of JBMOQZ010000303.1, forward strand.
CCCGCGCGACCTGGGCACGTCGCAACAGGAGCGATCCGCGCTCGCTCAACGCGTGACGCCTGAACCTCGAGCGCGGCCATCGCGCGGTGACGCGGCCGGTGCCGCGCCTCGTGGAGCTCGTCCCCGCGGCGCCGGTGGTCGAGGAGGCGTCCCGGTACCGCGTGATCCGTGGCGGGATGGCCGTCGAGGTGGACGGGCGATTCGACGAGGATGTGCTCCGCCGCCTGCTCGCCGTGGTGGCGTCGTGCTGAGGCTGCCGCGCCACGTCCGCGTGTTCGTCGCCACGGAGCCCTTCGACATGCGCGGCAGCTTCGACGCGATGGCGGGGCGGGTCCGGCGTCTCGGGCTCGAGCCCGCCGGACCTCGTGGGTCAAGGGGATCGCCCGAGCACCCGTCGCAGGGATGGCCCTTGTCGGAATGTCCGCGTTCTCGGGGGCACCCATCCCGGTCCATCTCGGGGTCGGAGTCGTCGGGGCCCTCTCCGCCGCCCTCCACTCTATCCAGGAGCACTGGCGTCGGCCCACCCGTTCGCCGGCGCCGGGTCCGTCGTATTCGCGATGGCCGCGCACGCGGCGAGCGCCTCATCGTAGCGGTGGAGCTTGCGGAGCGCGTCGGCGCCGAGGGCGCGGACAGCCGGGAGCGCCGACCGCCCCGAGAGCGCGAACACCGCGTCGAAGTGCTCGCGGTAGTAGAGCAGGGCCGCCCGGACGGGGAGATCGAAGGGCTTGTCACCGAACAGCGGGAGCATCCCGTCGCGGAAGGCGGGGTCGGCGGCTCCGCGCGCGGCCGCGGCCTTCTACGCGGCCGGCGAGGACGTGACCTCCCCGATGGCGCGGAAGACGCGCAGGGCGCCCGCGTAGGCGCTGAGGTCCGAGAGGCGCCCCGCCACGGTGTTCATGGTCGCGACCACGCGGGCGCGCTCGCCGTCGCCCTCCGCGAGCTCCACGATCACCCTCCACGCCGTCAGCGCGTGGCCGAGCCGTCGGCCCGGATCCTCGGCCGGGGTCCACGCATTCGCCCCGCTCATCATCGTCTTCCTGATCCGGAGGCGCCCGTCGGGCTCCCTGTTCAGCCCGTGAGCGACGCGCCACGCGAGGACCGCCTCGCCGGCGCGGTCTGCGTCCCGCATCCGGTTCGCGACGTCCATGACCGTGCGGCACAGGCGCGAGCGGTCGTCGTCGGGGAGGTCGAGCGCGCCGAGCGCGCGCCAGATCCGGGCCGCCTCGCCGACGTGCGCGGGCGTCGAGCGCACGGCGTCCGAGAGCCGGTTGGCGACGTCCATCATGGTGCGGACGACGCGCGCCTGTTCGAGCCTCCCCCTGGCGCCAGCGTGGGCGCCCCGCGGATGCTGGCCGCCGCGTTTCCTCGGGCGCCCACCTGTGACAACGTCACGCGGTATGAATGCCCGCCTCGTGAGCTCCCCCGGCAGCCGGGGCCTCGCGTGGTAGCATTCCGGTATGGAGCGCATCCGCAACCTGACGGTTCACCGGTGCGGAAAGGGCGAGATCACCGACGTGGAAGTCACCTTCGGGTTCGGCTTCGTGGTGCGCATCGCCCACTTCGAGGGCGGGGTCGCGATGTTCTTCGGCGACCCCGAGATCGCCGTGGAGTTCGCCGGGGACCAGAACGTCATGCGCGCGCTCTCGACCCTCACGCGCACGTTCCCCGATAACGTCATGGAGAGCAATCCCTTCGGAATCACGCTGCCGGTCCACCGTCGTAGCGCCGCGGAGCGAGCGGAGCACGCGGCCCAGCGGGAGGCGGAGCGCAACGCGGAACTGCGGGCGTTACCGTCGCCGCCGCCAGCGGAGCCTGTCTCGGCCGACGAGCACTGCCGGCACCCGGTCGAGCAGCACCGCACCATGATGGACCTCACCGTCCGTCTCGGCGGGGTGACGCTCCACGGCGAGCACTTCGACGCGGTGGCCTGCGACACATGTGGGGCCTGCTGGCTACAGACGACACGCCTCCACGGGCACGATGACGAAGAAGGGTTGATCTTCTGGCTCCGGATCGACGATCCGCAAGTGGAGGCCCAGGTCCGAGCAGGGGATCTCAGCGGCGTGGAGCAGGCACTTCCGGCGTTGATGTGGCACAACTCCGAGGGGGAAACGGGCGTCGGTCTGCCGCCGGCCAAGTGAGGTCCCCGGCTGCTGCCGTGTTCGGGACAGCGCGAAGGTCAGGTCGAGATCCTCCGCTTCAGCACGGCGACGATACCTTCGACGCGAATCCCCTCGAACGGGCCCGCCGACACGACCTCCCACCCCTCCTGCCCGAAGGCGTTCAGCCTCGCTTCAATCTGCTGGAGGGTTTCCTGCAGCCTCGGAAAACGCTCGACCGCCTCTTCATCCGACCGGACCTGCAACACCCGATACTCCCAGCGGTCCATCATCTCTCCCGGCCCCTTTTGCCTATCGCGCCCTCACCGCCCGCGGACTACCGCTCGACCGCCACAAAGATCCGCTCCGGCAGCACCACCGCCGTCAGCCTCCACGGCGCGCACGTCCCCGCGCCCGTATCGATGGCGATGACGTCGCCCGTGTCCCTCGCCCTCCGCTGCGGCATGTGGCCCATGATCACCGGCCGGTCGAGCGGAAGCATGCTCTCGGGGTCGGTCGACGGCCAGCGCAGCACCGCCGGGTTCGCCCGCGCGAGGCGAGGCACGACCTCCTCCATGCGCAGCCCCGCGAGCGGCTCGGTCATTGGCACGCCCGCGTGCGTCAGCCAGAACCGCTCGCCGATGACCTCCAGGTCGATCACCGTCGCGAGCCCGTCGAGGAAGGCGAGGTGCGCGGCCGGCACCCGCCACCGCTGCGCCTCGACCTCGCTCGTGCCCCGGCCCTCGACGCCGTAGCTCTTCAGCGTCGCCTCTCCCGCCATCATCGGGCTGAGGGCGACCCGGTCGAAGCCCTCCCCGCGCGCCCACGCGAGCAACCACTCGTCGTGGTTCCCAAGCACGCCCCGCGCGCCGCGCTCGACGAGGAGGTCCAGAACACCGCGCGTGTCGGGCCCGCGGTCGCAGAGGTCGCCCGCGACGAGTATCGGCGTGGACTTCGGGAGGCGGGCGAGCAGCGCGCGGAGTTGCTCAGCGGACCCGTGGATGTCGCCAATCACGGCGATCGGCTCGTCGAAACGCAGGGAGAGCACCGGCTCGGCCATGTCGTCATCCTCGCCGGTTTGCGGAAGCCGCGCTCGTGCCTGCGCAGATCTATATCGACTGTGTCCAGCAGACGGCCATGCGACCGTTGGGTGCGGTGACGGATCGGGGCGGCCGTGCACGACGAGCGGAGCGAGGGATCCTCGGCCCGGTTGGGCTCCGTGCCCCTGCGACGGCACCCGCGCCTCCGAGTCGGCGGGCGCCGTGGTCGCGAGAGCAGGCGCGTCTCGTCGGGCTTCCTGTCTCCCTGGCTGTGGGCTGCATCACCCTCATGACGACTGGCATGCTCCTGATCGGGTCCGTCTTCCCCCACGGCTGCGTCGTGGGCGCGCCCGAGAACGACGAGAAGGATGACGACACCCCCGTCTAAGAGGGGGGAAGAGGCTGGCGAGTGCGCCGACGCCGCCGACAACGACCGCAACGCGCAGTACAACTGCGCCGACGAGGACTGCATGGCGTCACCCGACTGCGAGGAGCCCGAGAACACGCCGCTGGGGGCGCCCGAAGACGCGATCCACGCCGCGAAGCCGCGGACTGAGGACACGCTTGTCTGCGCGGATGACCCTGATCAGATCACTGTCCACGAGAACGGATCAGGGTCATCCGCGACCGCAACGACGCCTGAGCCGAGGGCAACCGATTTCAGCGGCATCTTCGACGATGGAAACGAGTGCATGGTGCACGACGACGGCCGTGCCCACGACGGCGGCGGCTGGGATTGCGACCTCGACACCGACTACGACGACGACGCCAGCTACCTCGGGACGTGCACCTCCACGACATCGTCCGCGCCGGCGAGTATGCTCGGATTCCACGAGGACTTCAGCGGCACCTCAACGCAAGAGGGCGCGCTCTGCTGCCGGCCCGGGGGGGATTGACGCGATCTCCATGACCGCCTCGGGAACTCACGACGCGGAGTCCTCCGGAAGGGCCGGGGGGTGTCGGTGGACGACGGCAAGCTCGAGGACGTTCCCAGACGCCCCCCGACGACGGCTGGTTGACGCGATAGGCAGGCCCGGGGGCGTGGCCCTGACGGACGGGACGATGGTGGCCCACGTGTCATGGCCGTGCTCGGCCGGATGATCCCCCCCTCGGTGCGGCGTGAAGCTGCCAGAGGCCTGGCGCTCGAGCGCGTCCGCAGCGCGGCCCGGATGGCACTGAGGCTGCTTCGTGCAGCCGGGTGCGTCCGTTTATGTGGCTCGAAAGGATGTTGTTCTGGACGCTACCAATGGTGGCGAACGACCTTTTTGGTGGTTGGTCGCAGGACGCATACATTGATCGAGTGCCCGGGCTCGTTGCCGCAGACCGGGGTTTGGAGGCCGAGTTGCCTCCGAGGAGCGAAGTTTGCCTCGTTCTGCTCGTCCCACGCGTCTGCGAGATCGATGGCGGATCCGCTGGATCGACCATCAGGGTGTGCGGCAGAGCCGTTGCTTCCCGCGCTACCGCGACGCCGAGGACGCCCTTCGCGAGTTTCAGGCGGCGGCGGCGCGTGTCCGAAGGGGAGTCGATCCGGCACCCGTGCAGCCGCACACCTTCGGGGAGCTGTGCGATCTGTGGCTTCGTGAGCGCGCGCCTCTGAAGCGTAGCGAGAAAGACGATCAGAGCGCCATTCGCCGGCACCTGCGGCCTGCGTTCGGGGAGCTTCGACTGCACGTGGTCGAACGCAGGGTCGCGGCGTACACGCTGGACCGGAGACACTTGGCCGCGAAGACCGTCTTCAACCATCTCACCCTCCTCGCATCCATGCTCCGCTATGCCGTGGAGCTCGGCTGGCTCCGGGAGGCCCCACGGATCCGCAAGCCTCGCAGGGTCAAGGACCAGTACAAGTGGCTCAGGTCACGCGCCGAGATCCGCGAGCTGCTGGCTGCGGCCAAGACCGAGCACCCGATGGCGGTCGTCCTCTTCGCGACTGCGCTGTACACCGGTATGCGCGCGGGCGAGCTCGGAGGCCTTCGGTGGGAGGACGTGGACTTCGACCGGAGGCTCATCGACGTCAGGCGCACCTACACGCGCGCGAAGGGCACGAAAAACGACGAGACCCGGAACGTTCCGATCGTCGACGCGCTGCTCCCGCTGCTCCGGGCGTGGAAGGACGTCGGGACGTCGCCCTGGGTGTTCGTCAACTGCTCGGGACGTCCGCTCCGGCCCTCGGCGCGTGTGTTTCAGGAGGTGTTCCAGCGCTGCCTGCGTCGCGCCCGAATTGCCACCGGGAAAGAGCGATTGGGCGAGCGCATCACGTTCCATGACATGAGGCACACGTTTGCGTCGCACTGGATGATGGCGGGCGGGGATATCTTCAAGCTTCAGAAAATCCTCGGCCACAGCTCGCTGGCCTCCACACTTCGGTATGCGCACCTGGCCCCGGAAGCCTTCAGGGAAGACTGGGGAAGGCTCGGCTCCTCCGAAGCAAGCGGCATCGACTTCGAGAACTTCAAGGTCGACTGGGCTCGGTTCGGCCTCGGCCCGGACCCGGGGTAGGAGCCCGAATGGCGCCCCTCAAGCCACTGCTCACGTACGACGAGGCCTCCCGGCTCCTGGGCGTCCCGGTGAACACGCTCTACGCCTGGGTATCACAGAAGCGGATCCCTCACGTCCGCCTCTCCGGGCGGATGGTCCGGTTCGACCCCGAGGAGCTCGCGCTGTGGATTGAGGCCCGAAGGGTTTCGCAGAAGACCTGACTCCAATTTTGCCGCCGGATTAGGGTGTGCGAGTGACGACGTCCCGCTCTGCGTTCCTGTATCGCCGCTCGGCGGTGTGCTTGGGTGAGCTCGGGGTTCGTGCGTACGACGTCTCTCATCGCCGGCGCTCGCTCGGTCTGGCGGTCCGTTGCCAGAAGGAAGGCTTGTGGGTCGCCTGCGCGGTGGTGGGAGGTGCCCTGGCTGCGGTCTCTCCCGAGTCCTTCCTGACCCGCGAGGATGCCGCGCGGTATCTCGCCCAGCTCGCCGGCCTCAACACCCGCGCCCGTGCCGGGAAACAGCCCGCTGCTGCTCGAGGGGTCAGGATTCGACCGGAGTGACCTTTGCGGGCTGCCTCATGTACCCAGACACGCCGATTCCTCGCTTCTCGAGGCCGCATCAAGCTGGTCTTTCGCCAGTCGGAGGCGCTCCGTCGCCGCACGCACGGCGGCGTCGGCCTCGTCGTAGAGCGCGGCCTTCGACGCCGCCACCGGGCGGCGGCCGTTCCGCGACGCCGCGGAGAGGGCTTCCTGAGCGGCGATGAGCGCTCCGTCGGCCTGCTGAACGGACGCGGTGGCCTGCGCGCGCGCACTCCGGGCCTGCTCGCATGCAGCGCGGCTAGCCTCGCGCGCGTCCGAGAGTCGGCGCGCGGCGCGTCCGGATCCGCAGGCGAGGATCATCGCGACGACGAAGGCGCAGGTCAGCGAGCGGGCGAGCATCTGGACCTCCCAAGGCGGTGGGGGACGCGGGTGCAGGCGGGACGTGAAGGCGGCGGCCATCAGGACCACCTTCCAGCGCGGGAAAGCGAGAAGTCGAAGGCGGCCGCCGTGAGGCGCGGCACGCGCCCGGGGAGCCCGGAAACCGAGAAGACCGCCGCGGTGGGGGCCGCGTGTTGGAGCGCGCGAAGGGCCATCGCGCGATCGGCGGAGGAACTCGGGCCATCGATCGCGGCCACCACGGTGCTGGCGTGGGACAGGCACCAGGGAGCCCACCGCCGGGAGCTCAGCACCCTGTCGAGGCGGCCGCCCCCCTCCGCCGTCGCGACCTCGGCGGTGGCGGACAGCGGCGAGAGGCTTTCGTCCGGTGACGCGAGGAACCGGGCCAGGAGTGAGCACGCCGCTGCCGCGGTGTCCTCGACGTCCTCCACAAGGGCCGGCCGCCCGGGATGCGGGGGGAGGTCTTCGATCGTCGTCACCAGGTCGCATGCACGACGCAGGTCATCGGCGTCACGTCCCCTCGGCGAGCCCACCTGCACCGCCGCGACCCTCGTTCGCCGCTTCCCCGCAATGCGGGCGACCTCTCGCGCGCCGGAATGAGAGGTCAACAACACGATCCACGGTGCGATCCCGAAGGCGGAATTCACGAGGGACTCGCGTTCGCGCACCTCTCGCCAGCCGACGCGCCCATCCGCGTCGGGCACGTTCAGCAGCACCACGGAATGGCCGTCGTGCGCCAGCGTCGCACCCACGACCTGTGCACGCACGCCGATGACCACGATCGGCACGGCCAAGTTCATGCTTCCTCCGAATCGGTGGGCACCGCTCGGGCGAGTATAACCTTTTATACATGTGCGGCAGGCGGTTCAGGGTATGGAGAGCGACAACCGCCTCCCGTACCGTCGCGCGATGCGCCGCGACGAGCGAGATCGAGCAGTGATGGCACGCGTCGGCGAGCGCGTGAGACGCTACCGCAAGGAGGCAAGGCTGACCCAGGAGGACCTGTCCGCCCGGTCCGAGGTGTCGGTGAAGGAAGTGAGCACGATCGAGACGGGCAAGCAGAGCCCAACCATCACGACGCTGTCGCGGCTTGCACGGGCGCTGGGTCGTTCCGTTCGGGACCTCGTCGACGAGGAGGGCGCCGACGCGTCAGAGAGGGCCCTGGCCGGGATCCTCGCGTCGGAGGTCCGGGCGTTGTCCCCTACGGAGCGAACCAAGGCCCGTCGCGTACTGGTCGCGGCCTTGCGGGCGTTCGCCGGCGACGAGACCGACGAGTAGGGGGGTGGGGTGACCGGTGGGCCAGTTCGCTATCGCCCGTTCACTTTCTCGGGCATGCCGCGCAGGCCGCTCAGGGGGATACCGAGCCTGGTTTCGTTCCCGTCGCCATCCTTGATGACCACCCCGACGGTGAACACACCCCAGATCGTTGCCTGGAAGGAAGCGCGGCCGCGCGGGTCAGGTTCGACACGCATGGGCGCGATTCCGAAACTCCCGGGGTGCAGGAAGGCGAAGGCGACCCAGTTGCTGTTTGCTCGCTCGGACCGCAAATCAATTCGTACCGTCGCGGTCTCAGCGCCAGCGTCGATCACGGTGGCGTCGATCGAGTAGCCGTTCATGCTTCGTTGGTTTCCGAAGTCCAATGCCCAGGGGTCCGCATCCATGCGCATGACCTCGGGTCCCGTCCGGGGTGGGGGCGGGGCCGCGATCGACGCCCGAGATGAGGGAGCGGCGTCGGTCGCCGGCGCCTCCTCTCGCATCGTAGCGAGCGTGGGCCGGGCATCCTCGAACGGAGGGGTCTCGAGAGTACCAACGACCTGTGGGCGAGGACTCGCGAGCTCCCTCAGCTGACGGGCGATCCGGTCCAACTCCTCGACCTGCGCCTTGAGTTGGCCCACTTCGTCGCTCACCGCGTCCAGCTTGGTCGTGAGTTCTGCGCCTCCGAACTTGAATGACAGCTCGCTGAGCTTGGGGAAGGCGCGAATGAGGACCGCCAAGAAGGCCAAGCCCAGGAGTCCAGCGGCCGGGGCCTCCAGGTGCACGCCGGAATTGCGGCACGATCCCGCAAGTGCAAGCACGACTGCTCCGCCTACGCCTCCGGCGAGCCAGGCATCCTCTCGCGACCAATTGCCTCCGGTGTTGTCGTAGGGACGGTGGTCGCCGGGCGGCACGGCCCGCACCTTCTCGCTGTGGGGAGTCGGACCTCTGGCTTCCATCCAGGCAATGCTACTTCAAGTTGGAGGTGGCGGGACATTCGGTCAGTCGGAGTGCCTGGATCTCCTCCGGGGGGACCTCGCGGTCGTCGACCTCGACGCGGTACCCGTAGCCGACCTTCGCGACGGTGGCCGGGCGGGCGCGAGTCCAGGGCTCGCCCCACCCCGGTGCGCTCCCGAGGACCACGTCCAGCCCGCGCCCCTCTGCGTGGGCCTGCGCGAGCAGGTCGTGGAGGCTCTGCTCGCCCGGTAGCGCCCACTCGACCGCGAGGCGCTCGTCGAGGAAGCCCCAGCGGAGGCGGACATATCCGTGGCTCCGGCCGTACAGGTAGTAGGCGTGGAGCGCCTTCGCGTCCGCTTCGAGGCGGGCCGCGAGGCGCCGCCGGTCCCCGGCGTGGAGGTAGCTGGCCACGCGGGCGGGCTCGCCGAGCGACATCCCGGTCGTGCCGCGGAGGAGCAGGTCCGTCGTGATCTCGAGCGTTCGCCCCTGCCGGTTCAGCTTGCGGGTCTTCCGGGGCGGGCGGAGGTCGACGAGGCGCCATGGCTCGCGGCTCGCGCGGGTTCCCGGAGTGCCGATGGACTGGATGGTGTCGCGGACGTCGAGGCCCACGAGAACGTCGAACGCGTCCAGCGCGCCGGGATCAAGCGGACCGAGGGTCACGTGAAAGGTCCGCGCCTCGACGTCGAGCACTACGACCGCCGCGGGCGCCCGCGCGTCCGGTACGACGTGGACCAGCGCGTGACGCAGCCCTGCGGCGGCCTCCGCGAGGCGGCGAGCCTCGACCTTCCGGGTGTTCTCCCAGGCGGCGAACCGCGCCTGCGAAGCATCGGCGTGCGCCTTGCGCACAAGGCGGGGGTGGACCACGTCGCGGATGCTTGCGCGCATCGGCCGGAGGTCGGGGGCCGCCGGATTGAGGGCAAGCCGACCGTCTACGTCGGTGACGACGAGCGCCGACCTCCAGCCCCGCACGCCCTGGGGGGTGAGTCGGAAGGAGCCGAAACGCAGCCGCGCGCGGACCCAGGCCACGACCTCGTCGAGTGTCATCGAGTGACCCACGGCTTCGAGCACCGCCGCGGTCACGCGCAGCGCCGACGGCGCGCCGATGCCCTCTGCGAAGAGCGCCTCCATCTCCTCGACGGTCATGGGCTCGGTGTCCGCTCGGCGTGGCGGTCCCGGGTCCGCCACCGGCACGGGTCGCCTGACGAGCCCGGCGGACTCTGCGATGTGCAGAACGCGCCAGTCGTGCGTGTCGAGGCCGAATTGCCCGTGCAGGTCCTGGTACACCGGAGGGAGGCCGTGCCAGGCCTTGCGAAGGGAGTACGCCGTGTCGCCCGTGCCGGTCTGCACGGCGAGCTCGTCGAGGCGCTCCGCGATGGCGTCGAGCCGCATCGGCGCGCCGTGCTCGAGCAGCGCGAGGACCATCCAGTGGAACAGCGAGGGCTCGCGTGCGGCGGAGAGGTCCTCGAGGCAGGGGACCGGGATGCCGAGGGCGTCGCAGTAGGGGTTTCCGTCAGGCATAGGGCGGATCCGGAAGGGGCGGTCGGCGCCGCTATTCCGGTGGTCGGAGCACCGCACGCGCAACAGGCCGACCTCGGGACAGCCCCTCGTCGGGCAGCCCGCCCGGGTGCTTGCCGGACGGGTTGAACGCCGGCCGGCGCTACAGGCCTCCGCCCGCGAACACGTAGACTGCGCCTGCGTCGTAGTAGCCGTCGTCTTCGAATCGAACGCCGATGACGACCTCGTCGAAGCCATCGACGTCGAGATCCGGGGCGACAAGCATTGCGCGACCTGCTTGGTCGTTGGTGGCGTCCCCGCTGAAGCTCGCATCCGCCGACGAGAGCGAGATGGTGCCGGTGGCCCCTCCGTACACGAGGTAGGCCGTCCCACGCGAGTCGGTGCCTCCGCCCACGAGCACGTCGTCGAAGCCGTCGCCGTTCACGTCGCCCGAGCCGTTGGGCAGATAGGTCGCTGCATTTTCGCGCTCGCTCCCCACGAGGATGGTCGTCGAGTCGGCCAACGGGGCGGAGCTGAGGCACTCCGTGACAAGGTACGCCTGCCCAGAACCAGACCCGCCGAGGTCGCCGCTCATGCCTCCGACGAGGAGATCGGGCGAGCCGTCTCCGTCGAAGTCCCCGGCCGACGTCAGGGCATACGCCGCCTCCTCGCTCACGCTCGACCCGCTGAACTTCGCGTCCGCGTCGACGAGATCCACGGTACCGGAAACGGGCCCGAGGAGTACGTACGCGGCGCCCGCCCCCGTGCCGCCGTCGTCGTCACCGTACGCGCCGACTGCGAGGTCGTCCACGCCGTCACCGTTGACATCGTGCAGGCTCGCAACGCTTCTCCCGGCGTAGTCCCCTGCATCTTCCCCAAGCAGTGTCGCGTGGGCATCCGACGTGTCGTGGTAGCCGGTGAGCGCGCCCGTGAAGAGGTACACGGCGCCCGCGTCGGTTCCCGCGACGTCGTCGCTTTCTGCAGAAACCACCACGTCGTCGAACCCGTCGCCGTCCTGATCCCCAAGCCCCGTGAGGGTACCGGCCGTCGGCGCGAAGAACTCGGCGTCGGCCACCGAGACGGCCGCGGTGATGGGGCCGAGAAAAACCTCGACCGTGCGGTTGTCATGGAGCAGATCGCCGACGCCGTCTCCGTCGAGGTCCCAAACTTGGACTCCGCCGGCCGGCTCCCCGCTCCCCGAGACGGTGAGAACCGCGGTGGAGACGAGGTGGTCGCCCGATGTCGGGTTGCTCACGATGACGGCGGTCACCGTGCCGTACAGAGGGTTGTGGCCCACGACGACGTCGGTCAGGCCATCGCCGGTCATGTCCCCGGCCGCGAGCATGTACTCCTGCCCGACGTGGGCATCGGCGAAGTCGCCCAGGATGCGCGAGGCCGCGGTCGAGAGCGTGACGTCCCCGGTCATCTCGCACGCGTTCGGCGTCCCGTCGCAGTCATTGTCGATGCCGTCCCCGCAGACTTCGGCGAGGCCCGGACTGGCGGATGCGTCGGCGTCGTCACAGTCGTCGCCCTCCGGGGCCGTCAGCGAGGCGGTCGCAGAGCAGAAGCAGGTGCCCGCGCCCGAACCGTACCCGTCGCCATCGGCGTCGGCGTACCAGTCGGAGCAGCCCGACGCGTCCAGCTCGTTGGGGTCGCCGTCACAGTCGTCATCGAACGAGGTCGTGCAGGTCTCGGTCTCCGAAGGGTTCGCGCCCGCCCGCGAGTCATCGCAGTCATCCGCGTTGGTAGCGCTCCACGAACCCTCGGCGTCACAGGCGCACTCGGGACCTCCGGTCCCGTACCCGTCGGCGTCCGCGTCTACGTACCAGTTGACGCAGCCGAGCGCGTCCACGTCGTTGTCGTAGCCATCGCAGTCGTCGTCGAACGAAGTCGCACAGGTCTCGTCCGCCGACGGGCTCACGGAAGAGCGCGCGTCGTCGCAGTCGTCGTCGTTCGACGCGGTGTACCCGCTGCCGGCCGCGCACTGGCACACGCTGTACGAGGAACCGTACCCGTCGCCGTCGTCGTCCTTGAACCAGCTCGTGCAGGACGCCGCACCCACCTCGTTCGAGCTCCCGTCGCAGTCGTCGTCGGCCGCGGTCGCGCACGTCTCGGTGGCGTCGGGGTTGACGCCCGCCTCCGTGTCGTCGCAGTCGGTGGCCATGGTCTCGGTGAAGGCCCCGTCTGCGTCGCACAGACACCGCCCAGCGCCACCGCCACTCCCGTCTCCGTCCGCGTCCTCGTACCAAACCGTGCAGGCACTGGCACCTTCTTCGTTGGTCGCCCCATCGCAGTCGTCGTCGAACGAGGTCGCGCAACTCTCAACGAATTCGCCGGGATTCACTTCGCTCGCGTCGTCGTCGCAGTCGGTCGAGTCGGCGACGTAGCCGTCAGGTGCCGCACAGGCAGTCTCCGAGCTCGCGGCGTCGCCATAGCCGTCCCCGTCCGCATCCGCGAACCACGTCGCCTCGCCCGTCGCACCTGCTTCGTCTGTCTCGCCGTCGCAATCGTCATCCGCGCCGTTGCACGCCTCGATGGCCTCCGGATTCGCGCCCGCGTCCGCGTCATCGCAGTCCTCGCAGGCGGCCCACCCGTCGCCGTCCACGTCCGCGTACTCGGTGGACCCGTCGCAGTTGTAGTCCTCCGGATCGGTGCACACGTCCTGCGCTGCGGGGTTGAACGAGGCGTCGTCGTCGTCGCAGTCGCCCCCGGACTCGACGTACCCCTCCAGCTGGTCACAGGACGCAGTGGCCCCTGCGTCGTCGCCGTAGCCATCAGCGTCCGCATCTGGGTACCAGACCGCGGCGTCGGTCGGTTCCTCGTCGATCTGGCTGTCGCAGTCCTCGTCCGCGCCATCGCACGTCTCGAGAGCTCCGGGGTGGACCGCCGCGTTACCGTCGTCGCAGTCGTCGCCTGAAGCCACCGTCCCGTCGCAGGAGCGAGCACCGCCCCCGTGGCCGTCCCCGTCCGTGTCCACGTAGGCGCCATCCACGGGATCCCCGTCGATCACACCGTCGCAGTCCTGGTCCTCGCCGTCGCAAAGCTCCGGGGCTCCCTGATATACGTCGGGGTCACGGTCGTTGCAGTCGCCGTCCACCTCCGCGACGCCGTCCCCATCGCCATCCGTCAGTTCCTCTCGGCGCTTTTCGTACACGTCGGTCGAGATGAGGCAGGCATTCAGGAGGGCGAGCAGCATGACCGCCAATGCTACTCTCTCCCGCCGGCCGCGTCAGAACCCTCAGCGTCCTGACCCCCCTTCGAGACGAGAAGTCCGCGCCCGGGAGCAGTGAGGCTCGCTACTTCCGAAGGGCTGGCGCGCGCACCTTGCGGATTGCGTGAGCGATACGGCCTGCCTGCCCACCCGGTGCACGCGTCCGGGCTCCTGTCGGTGATGCGAGCGTAGCCCGGTACTCGCGATGGCAACACGGGTGTCGTCGGCCGGCACATTCGCCGTGCCACGGCAGGCCGCGGGGCTTCCCCGGGTCACAGCGGCCACGCCAGCTCCCCAACGGCGCGCGCGAGGTCCGGATCGTCTGCGCAGGCAAGGCGCACGTTCGCGTAGCGCGTGTCGGGCCGGATTTTCACCTCGGTGGCGGTCCTCGGCAGGTACGCCCGGACAGGGGTGCCCATCTGCATGCCCGCCTCGTGCAACGCGATGGCCCAGCCCGCGGTGGGGCCCCACATCGCGTCGCCGGATGCCCAAGCGCCGCGTGAGGTGACCTGGCGGGCAACCCGACGTTCGAACCCGACCCCGAGGCGGGCCTCCACGTCGTCCAGAAGCGAGCTCACGCGCGGGGCCTCCTCGAGGAGGCCCACCACGAGCGCCGGATCCGGCAGGCGGGCGACGAGGGGGGCGAGGCGGCCTGCGTCGGCCGAGGCGATCAGCTCTCTGCTCCGGTAGACTTCCCGGAGTGCGAGCGATCGCTGAATCGCGGCGCCGGGCCCGACCCATGAGACCCGCGTGATGGCCGACGTGAGGGTGATCCAGAGGGTCCCGTCGCCGAGGGCCCGCTCGAAAACGTGGCTGTCGCCTCGTGCGGCGTATCTCGCGCTGACGGCTGCCAGAAGCCCTGGTGGGTCACCTGGCCGCAGCTTGCGGCGGAACAGGTGGTCGAGCACGTTCGCGACCAGGCTTCGCCCGCCTTCGGCGTCTGTCCATCCGCCGGGCAGGCCGATCAGCACCACCGCGAGGGGAAAGGACACGGCCTGAACGAGTTGGGCGGCCGTGCACGAGTCCGCGAAGCGGGTCTCTCCGAGGCGCTTGAGGAACTGGCCCAGCTCGTCCGCGAGCCGCTTGCGAAGGGCCTCGGGCGGGCGCTCGCGAGGCGTCGGGTCAGACGGCGCGAGGGCCCCGCCATCGCCCCCGTCGCCACCATCGTCACCGGTTGGCTCCGGAACGCCCAGGCCTACAGAGTCTTCGTCACCCTCGAGGCCCGTGACGCCTTCGCCATCTTCCTCGGCCTTCCCGAACAGCGCGAGCATCACGCCCGTGATGGGCAGGCCACCCCCGACGGCTCCCAGTGGACAGGCGGTCACTGCGTTCGCGGTCATCTCGCGCAGCCGCACGACGAGCTCGGAGGGGTCCAGACGCGGGGCATCGACCTCCGGCGTCAGAACCGGGGGCGGGTGCTCATCGAGGGCCGTTCGCGTGCGCGACGGGTCCGCGAACGCGCTCGGCTCGTCAAAGATGGAAACCGCGGCGAGATGCAGCTCGTCGAGCAGCGCCCGTTGCTCGTCCGGCGTTCGAACTCTTCCCAGGCGGGAGAGCGACACGCCGATCGGATGCGCGCGCGCGCCGCGGTGGAGCTGCTGGACATCGTCGAACCAGCGCCATCCTGTCCGGTCGGTCCGGCCGCCGGCCTCCACCCGCAGACGTCCAAACGTGGACGGGTGAAGTTCGAAGTCGGGGAGCGGGCCGACCCATTCCCTCTCCGTGACCCGCTGGAGGAGGATTTCCCGCGACGACACCTCGAGGACGACCGCCGTGTTCGGCGGCGCTGGTGGGTCAAGCTCGACCTCCACCCGTCCGAGCGAGGGGTTGATCCGGAGGGATGCCAGCCGGAACGTCCGGGCGCCCGGCTCGCGCCTTTGTTGGCGTGAACCGGCGTGAAGCACGTCCCCCGGCGAAAGCGCGCTCGCAGAGCGTAGCTCGCGCATCACCGCCACGGCTTCGGCGTCCACATGGTCGTACACGACAACGGCCTCCACGTTTCCGCCGTTCTCCGGGGGTAGCAGCCACGCTGCCGCCGAGCAGTTGGCGGAGCCCATGACGAGCGCGTCCCCGTCGGGACCATGAAGGAGGAGGCACTTGGCGTGGAGCAGCCTTTCCGCCCTCGGGACCACGAGGCGGACCAAGAAAGGGAGCGAGGCGAGCCGCTCGGGGCTGAAGTCTGCATGGGCGGGGTCCACGGCCACGACGGCGCGCTCGACGCCGAAGGCCCGGTGCGCCCACTCGAGCATGGCGCCCCCCACGTCCGTGGATCCCGTCAGCATCCACAGGTCCGTGAACCTCCGGCCTCGCCACCGGTGAGAGAGAGCGGGACCGAGCGCGGTGCCGGCCCGGCTCCACAGGACCCGAGCCCTGTCGAGGCCCTCGTTGTTCGCATCCGCGAGCCACGAACGGTCGCCGAGGCGGACGATCAGTTCCCGAGCGGCCACGTCGCCGCACCACGCCGCCGCGTCCGTGAGCAGGGCCCGTAGCCATGCGCCCGTGTCGGCCATGCCGGGACCGACACGCCAGCACGCGGCGACCTCCTGGTTGGCCCCCCAGCCGCCCCACGTGAGGTTGCCGGAGCCCGCCCACACGATCGCCCCTCTCGGTCCGACCCGGACGAGCACCTTCGGGTGAAAGGCCCCGACGTCGCGGGCGGTCGACAGGGCGTACCGCCGCCCGAGGTGACGGACCTGTCCCACCCAGCGCTCGGTGGACTCGTCCACGCGGGCGCGATCGGCGAGGACCACCACGTCGCCAGTTCCCGCACCCCAGAGGTCGGGAAGGACCAGACGCTCGAAGAAGAGCGGGTCGAAGGCCCACGTCATCGCCAGGAGCGAGTCGTACCCTTCCTCCGCGCAAAGTTCACGCGGGTTCACAGCTGCACCGGCGTCGCCCGCAGGACGTTGCAGGCACGCTCCAGCACCGCCGCTCCCGTCGCGGAAACCCCAGACGGAGCGACGAGGCCGAGCTGATTCAGCCAGCCCAGCGCGACGCCGAGGCGCGAGTTCGTGCGGCCCGCTGCGTAGTTGCGACGGAGCGCCCACCGGTCCCCGTCCGACACGATCACCGTGACGTCGCGGCGTGGGTCCTCGGCGAGGCGGGTCCAGGCCACGCGCGTGTGCTGGTCGACCGTGCGCACGGTGAGGCGGGCGAGGGCCTCTGGCAGCGGAGGATCGTCGACGTCCAGCGACGCGAGCATCGGGCGCACCACCTGGCTGACGCCGATCCGGCTCCATCCAGCACGCGAAAGCCAGGCGAACTCCGGCCGCCGCGCCTCGATCCCCGGAGCCGAGCGGCGGTCGACCACGAGCCAGGAGACGGCCAGCGCCGGGAGCGCCCCCGCTCCCGAGGTCAGCGCGAGGTGAGCCAGACGAGGCTCCGTGAGCGCGGATCCCCATCGGGCGAGGCCACGGCGCGCATCCGGGGGCCCGAGATCGGAGTCGACCGCACCGACGAGATCGCTCCACTTCAGACGGGTCCAGTCGACGCCCGACTCGAGGATCCCGAGTTCCTCCAGGAGGCCCGTGACCTCCTCGTGCCTTCCGAGGAGCCACTCCACGGAGGCTTCGGGCGTCACGAAGGAACGGTCTTCTCCCCCCAGATTCGCCAGCGACCGCACCGCCTGTTGCAGCACGGCCTCGTGTCCGGCCGCCAGGACGTCACGCACCGCGTATAGGGTCCACCCGTCGACGATGACCTGAAGCTCGGCCTGCGGGACAGGTGTGTCACCGCCAGCCACGTGGTCGAGGACGTCCCACATCGTGGGGGCGCGTCGCATCCGGTCAGCGATGGCGAGCAGCAGTCCGTACGTGGCGACGCGTCGCACCTCCTGGGCATTCCGGGGGGCCTCCGGCACGATGGCATCGACGAGCGCAGCCCGCTCGTCCTCCGGGATGTCCTCCAGCCATACCACCGACGCGAGCTGCTCCAGGTCCGCGCGAGAGAGATTCTCGGGGGGCCCCTCCGAGGAGATCTGCGCGCCGACGTCGACGCGGCCCAACCTTGCGCTGAAGGCGGCACTCAGGGGCAGGCCACGCTCCTCCGAAAGCCGTGGCACGCCGGTTTCCGGCTTGGGGGCACTCAGGCCCAGTTGATCGGAAGGCACGCCGTAGATGGTGGCCGCCGGGCTCTTCACCAGGGTCTTGACGGTCACCGGGTCTGCCTCGCCCGAGAGGAGGCGACCGGCCTCCTCTGCCCCGACGAGGCTTGCGGTGCCCCATCTTCGGACGCGGTTCGCCAGGACGAACGCGGCCTCGACGCGCCCGGCCCAGTCGTTGAAGTCCTTGAGGCGGTCGGGCCTGCGTTGCTCCCAGTAGGTACGGACGATCCACGCACGCATGGCGAGGTACCTCACGGCCGGGGTCACGGTCGTAGCGCCGTCTATGAGGTGGTTCGAGAGCGCCTGGGCGGGCGCGCGAAGGCCGAGCAGATCGAGCCCCCGGATGGACTTCGCTCCGTTGTCCACCCAGGCAGGAAGCTCGGGAGTGTCGGGGATGGTCATTCGGCCTCTCGCGTGCGATGGAGCTGCGGCTTCGGCTGCCCGCGATTCAGCTTGCGGAACCGTGATCGAGCGCGATCCGCCTCGCCAGACGAGGCAGCGCCTCCGCGTAGCCCATGTGCCCGCCCACGAGGTCGGTGACGTCGATGCTCTCCACGCCGTCCGCGGCGACGGGCCCGAGCCCGGCGGCGTCCACCTGCAGCTCGGCGGTCCGGTACAGGAAGGCCAGCACCCAGTCGCTCGTGCAGTACGCGTTCACCAGCCGGCCGGCGACCACGGGCCGGACCTCGTGCCAGTCGGACCTTCGGGCCGTGAACGCGCCACCGAGGAGGACGGCGTCGTGGACGCGACCGTGGTCTCCCGTGCGGGCCAGATCGCGAAGGGCCCCGAAGATCTGCCTCGCGCCGAGGGAGAACCCGATGAGGGTGACCGGCCGTGTGCCGAGCGCCCCCGAACGGAGGACCTCGGCGAGCTCCAGCGCGGCCTTGTCGGCACGGTCCGCGGCGACGTGCCACGGGTTGTCGATCACGTCGGCCGCGCTCAAGGCGAGGGCAGGCCACTGCAGGGCCCGCGCGGCGGACTTGCTGGCGCGCCGGGCCCACACCTCGGCCGCCGTCTTCGTGAACTGCGTGCTCGTGAACGACGCCAGCGCCTGCCCGAGCGCGAGGAGGTGCCGGGCCTCCCACCGGACGGCGTAGCGCTCGGCGTGCGGGACCGCGTCGCCCAGGCAGGCCCAGTAGTCCGTGAAGTCGTCGCGCTGGGAGAGAAAGCCGCTGACCGCGACGGTGACGTGCAGGCCCTGGCCACCGAGGTGCTCGAAGGCGAACTCCTCCACCGCGCCGGTGCGGGTGGCGACCTTCTTCCCCACGATCGCGGCCCCTGCCGCGCCGAAGAGGCCGGTGACGACCGCGGTGCCGCCCGCCATCCCGAAGCCGCCGGCCGCGAGGGCGCCGCCACCCAGCGCAGCGAGGCCCGCGTTGACGGCCGCCGCGCCGCTCAGGCCCATGAAATAGGTGCCGATGGCCCCGCCGATCGCCGGGGCCGCCAGCCCGCCCGTGAGGGCGAGCAGGGCCCCTCCGCCGATGATGCCGGCGGCGACCTTCCACCCGCGTCCGTCCGAGCCCTTCCTCACCTTCGGCCCGGAGGGAGCAGCCGTGCGCGCCTTGAGCTGCTTCGCGACCTCGGCCTCGGCCTCCTGCACGCGCGCCCAGGGGATCTCGAGCGCGTCGGCCACACGCCGGAGGCCCTGCCGGTCCCGGGCGTCGAAGCGCCCGTCGGCGATCGCGAGCGCGAGCAGGTCCCACAGAACCATCGCGCGCACCGAGGGGTCGGCGATCTGACGGGCATACGTCCGGGCGTCTTGCTCGCGCCCGAGGAGCGCGAAGAGCCGGCCCCGGTCCGCGTCGTCCAGGCCCAGCCGCTCGAAGAGATCCGTGAGGATCTCGAGCTCGCGCTTGCCGTGATGCCCGCCCGCGCTGACGAGGCAGGCGAACATCGCGCCGATCCGGTAACGGTCGTCGTGAGGTAGGGACTTCGGGTCGAGGACGCGGGAGGTGATGGTGGCCATCTGGCGAGCATACACCTCGCGTGGCGGGGCTACGGGATCCGCCGCCAGCATGGTACGCTCACGACGGCCCCCGGGTGCTCGGTCGGGTAGTCTGGCCCGTCTTCAAGGACTGGAGACCGCCAACCGGGAAGGCGGCCTCCGGGGGCCCCTGTTTGCGGCCAAGCTGCGCTTTGGTCGGGCAAGAGCGACATTGCTCGCCCAGTGGTTGACGACCAGGCTTGCGTTGTTGCGCCCCCCACCCGCGCCGGCAGGTAGCGTCACGAACTACGTGGCCCGAGGGAAGAGCGTGGAGTTAGACCGGGGCAGGAGGCTGGAATGCACGCGGACCACCGTGCTGTCATGCGGCTTAGCGGTCGCCAGCGGCTGGAGAAAGCGCTCGCCACGATCGACGGCCTGCTGGTCGGGATGGAGACTGATGGGCACGTGACATCAGCTGAGGCAGCACTCCTCCGGGCGTGGATGGACGAGCACGCGGACGTGGCTCGCTTCCACCCCTTCAACGAGATCGTCCCGATGATCGAGGCGGGGCTGGAAGATGAGGTCCTCTCGCCCGACGAGATTGCGGACATTCGATGGTTGGCCGCGCGAATTCTGGATGCGTCTTACCTCGACGGCGTCACCCGTGAGGTACAGGCACTGCAGGGGCTGCTCGGCGGCATTGCCTCCGATGGTCGCGTCACTGCAGCAGAACTGGAGGTTCTGGGCGCATGGATGGAAGATCGGATGCACCTCAAATCGGTGTGGCCCTTCGACGAGGTGGAGGCGCTGCGAATGGTCATGCTGCGCGACGGCCAAGTCGACCCACAGGAGCACACGCAGCTTCTCGCTTTTTTCGCCGAGTTCACGCGCCTTCAGGAGCATCGCGCCATCAGCCCCCTGGACATCCATGTCGAGGGCCAGGTGCAAGGCGGCCTGTGCGCCGTGGGCCCTGAGGTCGTGTTCGCAGACAAGAAGTTCTGCTTCACCGGTGCGTCCGCGAGGGCCAAGCGCAGGGAGATGGAGGACCTGGTCCAGCGCCTTGGGGGGCGGGTCGGGTCGGTCGGCCCCTCGCTGGACTTCCTGGTGGTCGGCGCCGAAGGCAATCCCGCGTGGGCGTATTCCTGCTATGGGCGTAAGGTGGAGGAGGCGATGCGCCTCAGGCGCACGGGCGCCCGATTGACGCTGGTGCACGAGACTGACTTCTGGGATGCCGTAGCCGACCACGAGTGAGGTCTTCGCGGGCAGGTGC
The DNA here is from genome assembly GCA_049322475.1 of Myxococcota bacterium. GTDB lineage: Bacteria > Myxococcota_A > UBA796 > UBA796 > SXON01 > JBMOQZ01. The sequence goes on from JBMOQZ010000303.1 coordinate 38,830, forward strand.
CCTCGCACTGGCAGAGGCGCGCGCGAGAGCGGCACGGTGGGCCCCGGGTTGGAGTTCGCCCGCCTGTGCGCCGAAGGCGCGCCCGTACGGTAGACTCGCCGGCCGAAATACAGGGGCTCTTCATGAAGCTCGACGACCTCCTGCGCGAGTACCCGGACGACGCGCTCGATCGCCTTGCCGCCGACAAGATCGACGAGGTCGCCGGCCTGCGGCTTCCGAGGCTCGTCCTGGTCCAGGAGATCATCGCCGCGTTGTCCTCGCTGAGCTACGTGGCGCGCGCACTGGCGCCGGCGAGGCCGCCTACCTACGCGATCCTCGAGACCTTGCTCGACGCGCCCGACCACCGCGTCACGGCGGAGGGATTTCGCGAGGCCGTCCTCCGGAGGACCGACGAGCTATCCGAACAGGCCCGCGACGAGGATGCGCTGCCTGGCGGGAAAAATCGCGCCTTGTACCTTCGCGTCGTGCAGGCGGCGTGGGAGAACGACGGGCAGATCGATCGAAGTGAAGCGCTGCTCCTCGAGGCGCTGCGGAAGGAGCTCGGGATCTGGGCGCGAGAACATCACGTGCTGGAGCACCATCCGCAGCTGCGGCCGCTCTGGGACTCTCCGCGCGCGTTCGACACGGCCCGCAACCACCTGCTAACGACGGGCCTCATCGGCACGAACGGCTCAGACTACGTCCTGCCGGACGAGGTCTGCCGGCAGGTGCGCCGGGTGTGGGACATGGACCTTGAAGATGGCGCGTATGCGAGGATGCTGGAGCGGCTTTCGGTCGCGCAACTCCGGAAGGCGCTCGAGCGTACGGGGCTGCCGCTCAGCGGAGCGAAAGAGGAGCGCGTTGCGAGGTTGATTCACGGCCTCGTGCCACCCGCTGCGGTGCTCGACGCGCTTCACATCGACGAGGTGAAGGACGTGTGCCGGTCCTGCGGCCTCCCGGTGTCCCTGTCGAAGTCGGACCTCGTCGGCGGGCTGATCGCGCACTTCGATGCAGGCGCGGATGTTGAACCGACCTCCGCCGAGCCGGTTCCCGAGGCTGAACCGGTGGCGGAGGAGCGCGCGCTGTCCAGCGAACAATTCCGGGTCCTCCTCGCCGCCCTGACTGTCGATCAGCTCCAGGACCTCCTGTCCGCACGCGGGCTTCGTCGCGGGGGTTCCAAGGTCGAGCGTGTAGAGCGACTGGTGGCGAGCCCGTGGTCGGAGCGCACGCTGCTCGCAGCGTTGCCCAGGCTCGACCTCGTCTCGCTTTGCCGGCGGTTCGACCTGCGCACCTCGGGAGTCAAGGACGACCTGATGGGGCGCCTGATCGAGAAGGCGAAGGAGACGGCGGTAGTGCTCGCGGACGCACCAGCGCCCGCCCGTGCGATCGAGGCCGACCCGGAGGACGAGGACACGTCGGACGTGGACACGGAGGACGCGCCGCTTCCGCCCAGCCGCCCCCCGCCATCCGGCCTGCGCGATGCGAGGGCTGACTTCCCCGGGCTCGACGCCAACGAGCAGGTAGTCGTCGCGATCCTCCGGCAGGCACGCTCCCTGACGGAGCCGGAGATCGAGCGTACGGTACGTCAGCACGGCCTCGGCTGGTTTCTCATCAAGGCCCACATGGCTGAGCTGACGGCGCGCCTCGCAAACAGCGGCGCCGGGAGCATCCGGGTGCGGAGCGGCGGCGGCGTCAACATCTACGAGTGGCTCGAGGGCGAGCCCGGCGGGGGTGGCATCGAGCGGCACGGTGCACGTGACGTGATCGACGCATTGCGTCAGGGGGTTGTGCCCGACCGCCGCGTCGATCTGCTCGCCGTAGGGCAGGAGGCCGCCAGGCGGCACCTCGTGGACCTGCTGGAGCACGTCTCGACCGGACGCTCGGAATTCAAGTTCGTCCGCGGGCCCTACGGCGCTGGGAAGACGTTTCTGTGCGCATGGCTGAAAGAGCGGGCTCTGGACAGTGGATTCGCGACATCCACCGTGCGCATCGGGCCCGACCAGCCCCTCTCTGATCTCCCGGTGTTCTACGCAGGAATGGTACGGGGCCTGCGTACGCCTGAGAACCGCGATGCCTGCGCGCTCTCGGACCTCCTCGAATCCTGGCTTCTCGAGGTGCATCGCCGCGCAGGCCAGCTCGAAGGCGTGGATCCGTTCGCAGTCTCGTCGCGCGAGGTGCTCGCACCCGTGGTGCAGGCGCGGATCGAAGAAGACCTCGGGCGGCTCGGTGGGATGGACCCGTCACTGGCTTCGGCTTTGCGGCACTACTACGCCGCCCGCATCAGGGGCGACGCCGAGACGTGCGCGGCTGCGCTTGCGTGGCTGCAGGGGAGCCGGACGCTCTCTGCCGATGCGCTGCGAAAGGTCGGTGTGCGCGGACACCTGGAGGCCGAAGACGTGTTCCCCCGCCTGCGGGCGCTACTCCAGCTGATTCGCGGTGGTCGGCTTTCCGGGCTGCTTCTCCTCGTGGACGAACTTGAGCTCGTGCGCCGCTTCCCGCACGCGCGCCAGCGTGAGCAGGCGTACGAGACGCTCCGCCTCCTGATCGACGAGGCAGGCGAGAACGGCTTCGGCGGATGCCTGGTCCTGTGCACGGGCACGGACGCGCTGTTCGAGGACCGCCGGTACGGCCTCGGAAGCTACGAGGCCCTGTTCAACCGTGTGGCAGTTCCCCAGGGCGTCGGCGGCATGGTGAGCATGCGCCAGCCCGTGATTCAGCTGGAAGCGCTCGACGCCGAGCTGCTGCGCGGGGTTGCGCGTCGGGTACGCGAGGTCCACGCAGTCGCGTACGGCTGGCCTGCATCGGAGCGCGTCTCGGACGAGGTGCTCGACGGCCTGATTCGACGGGCGACGACCTTTGGCGACGGTACGGTAGAACGACTGCCGCGCCCCTTCCTCCGCGAGCTGGTTCACCTGCTTGATCTCTGTGAGGAGAACCCGGGCGTGGCCACGGCTGACCTCCTTCCAGCCGCGGACACGGCCGGCCTAGCCGCGTCCGTGGCCGACTTGCTGGGAACATAGTGGACGCGCTCGTCGAGCGCCTTCACCCCGGCTTGCAGCGTTGGGTGCGCGAGCACTTCCGTGGAGGACTCACGGAAGTTCAACGACTCGCGATTCCCGCCATCCTTGATGGAAGTGACTGCGTCGTCGAGGCACCCACGGCCGGCGGAAAGACCGAGGCCGTCCTGTTCCCCACCCTGACGCGAGCCGCTGGCCTTCCCGAAGACAGCGTGCGCGTGCTGTACCTTGCGCCTCTGCGAGCTCTTCTCAACAACCTGGAGGTGCGCTGCGGGGATTACGCCGCAGCGTGCGGGCTGCATGCGTTCAAGTGGCACGGAGACGTCGACCAGAAGGAGAAAGTCAGTCAGCTGCGATCGGCCCCGGCGCTCCTGTTGACGACCCCGGAGTCAGTGGAGGCGATTCTGCTCCGAAAGGCCGAGTGGCCGCGATTCTTTCGCGGCTTGCAGGCCGTGGTGATCGACGAGGCGCACAACTTTGCGGCCGGGGACCGCGGGGGACACCTTCTCTCGTTGCTCCAGCGTCTCGAGCAGGCGACGGTTCAGGTGCCGCAGCGCATCGCCCTGACGGCAACCATCGGCAATCCCGAGGCCATGCTGGACTGGCTGGCCGGTGGTGGCCGGGCGCGGGGCGTGCGCATCCGAGCGAGTCCAATGCCGAAGGAGCGGGACTACCGGATCCACCTCTTCGACAGCGCCACCGACACGGACGACACACCGCCGGAGAGGCGCTCGGGCTGGTGCCGGTTTCTGCTCCTGCACAAGGAGCTCCGTGAGCGCCGATCCATCGTGTTCGCGCGGTCGCGGGCGGGCGCCGAGGACCTGTCCTCGGTCTTTGTGCGCGCTGCTACCCGTGGTATGCCGGAAGTGAGGGTGAGGACTCACCACTCCGCCGTCAGCCGGTACTTTCGGGAAGAGGCCGAAGGCCTGATCCAGTCCGCCTCGGATGGAGCCCTTCACGCTATCATCAGCACCTCCACGCTCGAGCTCGGCATCGACATCGGTGAGCTCGATGCAGTGGTCCAGATGGACGCCCTCTCAAGCCCCGCGGCGTTTCTCCAGCGTGTGGGACGCACGGGCCGGCGGCAGGGCCGCGCCCAGGTGTTTCGCGGTCTGGTGACCGAGCAGGAAGACCTGCTGCTTCTGACGGCGACCGTGAGTCTCGGCGTGCGGGGGACGTCCGAAGCACTCTCCTTCCCGCGGAGGGCGTTCCACCTGCTCGCGCACCAGTTACTCTCCCTAGCGCTACAGAACCACGGCATCGCACCCGAGGCAGCATGGGAGCGGCTTCGCCACGCCTGGTGCTTCTCTGGCGTTTCAGTGAGCGACTTCGAGCACCTCGTTGAACACCTCTGCGCGCAGGAGTACCTTCGGCTTGCCGACCGCGCGCTCGTCGTTGGGGAACGGACCGAGAAGGAGTTTCTCGGCACGCGCTGGCGTCGCCTGTTCGCCGTGTTCTCCACCGCACCCCTGTTTGAGGTGTTCGAGCAGAAGAACCAGGTGGGCACGCTGGACGCCGCCTTCGTGGAAGCGCTCGAGGTGCCCTTTCACTTTGTCCTCGGCGGTCGAACGTGGGAGGCGCGAGCCGTCGATCTCGAGCGGCGGGTCGTCTCTGCGGTGCGATCCCGGGACGGCAATGCGCCCCGTTGGGACAGCTTCGGGGGCCCGGACGTCCCGTTTGAGACAGCCCAGGAGGTTGGGAGGCTGCTCACCTCGGACATCGTACCGATTTTTCTCGACCCTTCCGCACATCCCGCGCTCGCCGCGGCCCGGCACCGTGTCCGCGGCATCGCCTGGACGCCGGGGACAGGACATCTCCTCGCGTCGGATTCGGGCCGAGCGTCGGTCTGGACGTGGGCAGGCGACCGGATCAACCGTACGCTCGCGAAGGCGATCGAGGTCGCTGGCGTGGGGAAGGCGACGGCGGGGTACGACGAGATCCGCGTTCAGGGCCCACGCGACCGAAAAGCGCTCGCTGAATCGATCGCTGCGGTGATCGCGAGGCTGGTCGAGGGTGACCTTGCCACTCCCGATGCACTGCGGCACATTCTGAAGCCAGCGCAGCCGCGGTACCGGTTTTCCCCGTTCGCCAAGTGCCTTCCCGACGATCTTCTCGCCGAGGCGCTCGTCGAGCGTGTTCTCGACGTGGAAGGCGCGCTGCGCCTCGTACGAGGGGGAATCCGGCAGTTGCCAGGTTGAAAGCCCGCCGCGCGAGCCTGCCCAGCACGGACGCTGCACATCGGTCATCTTTGGTCTTGGGCACCGCGCCAAGACCTGACAGCCGACCAGGTCCTGCCAATGCGGATGGCCGTGGCCACGGGAAGGGCCCATGCGCCAGGGTGATCGCTCAATCTCTTGCTGAGTTCGACCTTGTAGAGGTGCCAGGACTTGGCCCGGTTGAACTCTGCTTCGGGCAGGCTCGCGATCGACTCGCCGACGGACTCCCACTCCTGCAGGAACGCCACTACCTCGCCGTGATCCACGGGCTCGGTGGCCGCGATTCGCTTCGCCGCCAAGCGCATCTTCGATAGCACAGCCACGGCGTGCCGGTGCTGGCCCTCCTTTACGCCGAGTTGCAACAGGGAGCTGACCGGGCCCACGGCGAAGTTGACGATCGTCAGCAGTGCCACGCCGTAGATGGGCCGGATCCCGATGGAGATGAACAGCTTCGCGACCGGCCCGCCGGCGATGTCAGCGAAGACAAGGGTGAGTCCGATGGCACCGGTCAGGAGCCCGGTGAGGTCCAGCATCTGGCGCTTCCCGGCGAACGACTCCGCTAGGTAGGCATGCTGGCTGGTCATCTGGTCGATGACACGTCGCACCCGGTCGAACTCCGCGAATCCCGTCTCCTTCATGTTTGCACCCTTGCGAGCGAGGGGCCGTGCCGAGGACACTCGTGCGCGTGGGTCATTTGAAGTCGCTTCCGAAGAGCCCGCGCAGAATTCGCGTTCGGGTCGTGGGCCCGCTCCGCGCCGCCGCTTCCAGGCTGTCCGCAAGCTGCTGGAGCTTGCGTTCGAACGCCTCCATCTGTGCGCCCGACATGCGTTCCAGGACGTCCGCGCCGGGCTCTACGGGCAGAGGGAGGATGAGCCGCCGGGCGAACCCGTGCGCGAAGCTGCGCCGGAAGTCCCCGAGCGCGCCTTCGACGACAGACCGAAGTGCCCCGACGTCGTCGTCTTCGGAGGGTTCCAGGAACTGCATGGCAGCCAGTGAAAGGGCGATGCCGGTCGGTGCCGACTTTCCAGTGTTCTCGAAGTTGACCTCCTTCCAGCGCTTGAGGTAGCGAATCACGCGTCGGAACTGTGCCCTTTCTTCGCCTTCCAGGTGGTTCTTCAAGAGCTCGACGAGCTCCCGCGCCTCAATGCGGCGCCACTCACGGAGGTCTTCGCGCGAATTGGCCTTTCCCACCGCCAGGTGGAGGTTCTGGTCGGCGTCCTCCGCATACACCGCGAAGTCGACGTGGAAGGGCGGGTTGCGCTCGAACGGAGCGTAGAAGACCGTGATGCAGTGCCGGCGAATCCTCACGTCGCGCGTGTGGCCGTGGAAGATCTCGAAGATCCACTTCTTCACTTCCACGGGGTCGAACTCCTCGTGGTCGAGCTGGAACGCGAGCCCCACGTCGAGGTCGTACTCGCCGGCGATGGGCCGCACGCCCGTTCCGAGGATGTAGCTGCCCTGGTGGAACGTCCGGAACGGGGCCGGGAAGCCCTTGAGGCGCTTGAGAATACGCTCGCGCTTCTGACGCAGGCCGGCGTTCGTGTCGTAGTCGATCCGGATGGTGTCGTGAAAGCGCAGGAACGCGTCCTGAAGGCTCATCGCGAGCTCTCCGGCCACCCGCGACCGACACCGGCCGCGGGGATCGCGACCCCCTCCGAGCGCGGCGCGGCGGCGCCAACGGAAATCACAGAGGCATGCGCGCGCACGGCTACTCCTCCTCGAGGGCCAGCGCCGGTGACGGGATGAGCCGCGTCGCGACCTCGAGCAGGACCTCGAAGGTGAGGGGCCCGTCCGGGTACACGCGCGCCACGGCCTCGGGCAGAAGACGCTGGCGAAAGTCGGACCAGGTGAGACCGAGACGGTCGCCTCGTGGGCCGGTCGCTTCGACCAGAAGCTCCACCTGGCTCTCCGTCAGGTCCAGGCCCCCGAGGTCCCGCGCGAGCAGCTCCCGCCGCTCCTCGGGACCGGGACGCTCGAATCGGACGCGAAGGCCGGCGCGCCGCGCGATCGCCGGGTCGATGACGTCCCCGCGGTTGGTCGTCATCATGACGATCGCGCGGCCAGCGAGGCCGCGCACCTCGTCCAGCTTCTGAATCAGCGTGTTGACCGCTGCCTTCTCCTCCTGATGCATCTGGGCGGTGGCTCGCGTCGACGCGATGGCGTCCGCTTCGTCGACGAGGAGGAACGCGAGGCGGGAGCGCCCGGCCTCTTCGTGGAGGCGACGGAAGCCCTCCTGGAGGAGGCGCGTCATCTCACCGTGCAGGCCCTTGCCGCGGACGCGGGTACTCAACTTGAGGAGGTGGCCCTCGCGGCGAAGCTCGCGTGTCATCTGGTCGGCCACGCACTCCGCGGTCACCGTCTTGCCCGTGCCGACGTCACCCTCGAAGAGCACGAGCGGGTGCCTCTCGGCGATGGTCTCGCAGACGGCCAGCGCGCGGCCATGATGGCGAACGCTCCAGGCGCGAACCTCGTTGCGTTCGAGGAGCAGGCGCAGATTCCCGGCCACGGCGCGATAGCGGGCGTCGAACCCGACGAGGGCCTCGGCGCGGGCGCGCAGCGCGGGATCAGGGAGCTCCCGCACGAACTCGAAGAACTGCTCGTCCATCAGGTGTAGTCCGTGACCTTGAGGCCGTAGCCGTTGCGGGTGTGGAAGCGGGTCTCGCCCGCGGAGAGGGAGGCATGGCTGGTGTCGAGCGACGAGGGCCCCCACGAGTGCTTCAGGACAGCACGAACGGCGGCCCGCTGGGCCTCGGTGAGGGCCCACCAGGCGGCCGTGTACTTCACCACGATGCAGAGGCTCCCGTCCGGGAGCTGGGGCCACGAGGCGCTGCCCCCCGGGCGCTCGTCGTCGCGCACGCTCTCGTCCTCCACGCGGAAGACCTTGGCGCGCACCTCCCGGCCGGCCCGGTCGAACAGCATGACGTGTGCGGTGTCGAGGTACTCGTCGGCCGCGAGGACCGTGACGTCGTGGGCGCCGTTCTCCGCCCACTGCTCGGATTCGAGGCCCGTGCGTCGGACGATCATGCGCAGGTGCGCCTGGAAGGCCTCGAAGACCTTCAGCACGTCCACGCGCGTCCAGGTTCGCGTGTAGGTCACGTTTCCTCCGGCGGCTCGATGTTGAACCGAGGCCCGAAAACCTCCTTCCAGAGTTCGAGGGTCTCGGCCTGGGACGCTTTGGATTGCGCGAACGACAGGGCTTCCCACGCGGCGAGGGCCGCCTCACGCACGCGGGCCCATTCCGCGGCATCGAGTCGCTTCAGCACGTTGTTGGCGTTGTTCGTCGGGTCGGCCACGTAGGCGGGTCCGGGCTCGTCCGTGGCCATGCCGATCGCGCCGGGGAAGAGGATCGGCGGGAACGTCGAGCGACACAGGTACTCGAAGGCGCGCAGGGCGGCGTCCTCGATGTTGGTGGCCGTCCCCCGCGTCAGGTCGAGGTGCGCGAGGGTCAGCTCGATCGCGAACGAGGAAACCTCGAGCTCCTTCCGCGCCTTCCACGCCTTGAGCATCCGCACCGTTGCTGAGTACGCAGGGTTCGCGGCCTTCCTCTGCTGGACGAACTCCAGCTGGCGCTCCACGCTGGTGACGAAGCGCCCGCCGCCGGGCTCGATGCTCGGCTGCCAGACGTAGGCGGGATCGCTCTTCAGGGGGACGACCGGGACAAGGTCGGCCATGAGGCCCGACCCGCGGAAGACGAGCCCGACGGTCTTCTGGCCACCCTTGAAGTCATCTTCGGACTTGTTCGGGTACGCGGCCTTCAGAAACGCCAGGAGCGTGTCGTGAAGGACCGACACCTCCGCCGCGGAGGACTCCTCGAGGTCGAGGAAGAACACGAGATCGATGTCGAGCGGATGCTCTGCCCTCGGACGGAGGGCGGTGCCCTTCTTCCACGAGCCCGCGCGCAGCACGCGCGTCACTCTCATGTCGGTGTGCTCGTCGATGGCGCCGCAAAGCTCGGAGACGAGGTCGTCGATCTGGCGGGCGTACGTGTTCTTCATCGCCTGTGTCAGACGAATCCGGGCCACGTAGTTGAGGAGCTGGGTGTTGTTGAGCTTCACGCTTCGTCTCTCCTGTGCGCTAGAGCCACGTTGAGCGGAAGCGCCCACGTCCATCGCGGTGCCGCCCGACCGTCGGGTCCCATCCGCGCTGGTCCCACGCGACTGCCGCGAACAGAAGCGCGACGAACGTGGCGAAGAGGCCCCGCTGGAGCTGCGGGCTCTGCGCGTCGCCCGTCAGGACGAGGCTCGTGAGGTGCTCGCAGTTGAAGCGGAGGAGCGCGTAGCCCGTGCCGAGGAGCGCCCGAGCCCGGGCGACCACTTCCTCGCCCGTCCCGGGCCGGGCGCGTGCGAGGATCTGCACGTCCACGCCCTCACTGAAGGCGGCCAACGGCTCCTCGACGACGCGCCCGTGCGCCTTGGAATTGTGTACGACCAAGCCGTTGCCGGCGTAAATTCCCACGTGGGTGATTCCCCACTGGGCGGGTACGGCGATCTTGTCTCCGGGGAGCAGGCTCATCATCCTTCCGCGAGGCCGAATGGTCGGGCCCCGAGCGGGTACTCTGTAGACGCCCGATCGTGTCGCGACAACCACGCGCTTTCTCGGCTCTCCGAAGCGGATACTGTCGGTCTCAGGTTTCCGGGGCGGAGAGCGAGTCACGACCCGGCCTGAGGGTGCGCCGCGAGGCCTTCGCGTAGCACGCCGAGCACGTACTCGACGAGCCTGTCGGGAGCCTGCACGCGGACGTCGGGCAGGAGCCCGACGAGAAAGGAACGGAACTCCGGGCACACGGCCACGTTGTAGCGGAACTCTCGCCACCCCTCCCCGACATCGGCACCCGCGACCTGGGAGTGGTGAAACGGGCGCTGCTCGGCCCGGATCCGGGCCGTCCCCCGTAGCAGCAGGACCACCTCCGAGGGCTCGATGTCGGACCAGATGCCGAAACTGTGCGCGTAGACTTCGGCGACGTCGAAGGACTCCGGGGGGAGAAACCGCTCGCCCAGCAACTCCGCGGACTGCACGCCGTCGAGGTTGAACGTTCGGTGCCGCCGCTTCTCCGCGTGGATGCTCATCAGGTGCAGGCGATCCTGGTAGAGGATGAGAACCAGCGGCTCGACCACGTAGGTGTCGACCGCGCCGTTCGCGCGCTGGTAGACCATCCGGATCCGGCGCCGCAGACGGATCGCGTCGAGCCACACCTCGAGCGCGGAGACCTTCGCAGCGTGGTAGTCGCTTACGCCCTGCACGCGACGGTACAGGCCCCTCACCAGGCGGTCGAGGTCGTCCACCACGTCGAGGACGACGCGCCCGCGGGCCTGTCCGGCCAGCTGTCGGGCTTCGCGGTGGTACTTGGTTCCCTTGAGCACGTCGAGCGCGATCTCGCCGAACTTCACCGAGGCCGCGCGGGTGATGTCCGACTCCGACGGGGCCGCAGGATCGCGAAGGCGGTAGGCGACGTGCCGTCCGCTCGACTCCCGGACCAGACGAGGGCCGAGGAACTCCTTCAGGAAGCGTACGTGGTCGTGCGCGCATGACTCACCCACACCGAAGTCGTCGCGGATGGACTGCCAGTTCACACGCGCGCCGGCGTTGAGCTGCATGATGATCTCGCACAGCCGCTCGGCGGTGGGGTACTCGTTCTTTCCCATGGGGTACCTGCGTGCCCATTGTCGGCGGTGGGGACGGGGCCACGCGAGGGCGCGTCGGACAAAGCAGGTTTCAGGCTCGCATCCGGCTTCGGTCTCGTCGCGGGCGGAAGCCTGGTTGTGCCCCTGAAGTCGCCGGCGGCGGCTACGGCGAGCCATGTACCGAAGATCCAACCCCCGAGATCTCCTGCGCGGCACACGTATCCGAGACTTCCCCGGAGGCGTGCTCTGTGGGTCGACGAACACGCCGGGGGCGATGGCGTCCGCTTCGCTCATGTGCGCCGGGAGGGGAAGGGCGCCGTCCGTCGCACCGGCGGGGTGTCGGAGGTAGTTCGATGCCCAAGCTTGGGCGCATCCGGTCGAGCACACGGCCTCTTCGCCCGTGAGCTTGACGTGGTCGAGGGGGTTCACCGCGGGCTCAGCCGGCGCGCGCCGGTCGTTGTCGAGCGGGGGGACACCGCCGAGGGGTACTGCCTCGGCGACGGCTGGACCGGCAGGCGCAGGGTCATCGCCTCGGGGACTGGCTCGGTGGCCGGTCGACCGCGAAGGATGATCGAAGGGCCGTTCGTCTCGGAACGGGGCGGGGATCGTTCGGAGCGCCGTATTGTTCGCATCCGTTCCCGCGCGGCAATGTGTCGCGGAGGCGGCCCGAGAACGTCGCGGTCCGCCGCCTTCGTGTCGACGCTTAGTGCGCACTGCAAGAAGCGGCACGGCACCCCGCTATTGGGTAGTCTCCCGACACGGTTGCGTAAGTGGTTCGTTTCGTTGCTGCGTTGGGACGAGCGCGTGTGCGCGGATGCGTCCGGGTAGGGAGCCCCGTCACAGAGGGGGGAACGAACGGGCGCACCCCCTGGGGGCCCGCCCGTCCGAACCGCGGATCCGCTCGTTTCATTCCCACGTGGGAACGAGTCACTCCGCGGGAGTGTCTGGGCCCTCCACGGACTCTCGCAACTCGTCGAGGAAGGCCTGCACCCGCTCGAGCACCGTCTCGGCCTGTGCGATGCGGGCGAGCACCTGTGCCTTCTCGAGGTCGCCGATCCCGGTCGCGAGGCCGCGGGTGAGGTCGTCCACGTGGTCGAGCGCCTTGCCGAGCCGCACGATGCCGGGCGCTGGCCGGCGGCCTCGCGGCAGGTCCCCTTGCGCCCTCGGGCGCCGGGCGGAGATTCGCTCCTGCAGGCGGGCTGCCGAGAGCTTGTTCTCGGCGGCCTCGCGCGCGAGCTCCAGCCTCGTACCCGGGTCGTGAACGTGCGCGAGGAGGCGGTGATGGGAGAGCGCCAGCTCCTGCTCGATCTCGGGCGGGAACTCGTCCTGGCTGGTCACGAGACGGACCGCGTACCAGACGAAGGACCGGGTGACGCGGAGCTCACGCGAATCGACGAAGGCCCGCCAGGTGGCGTGCTTGCGCTTGCGGCTCGCGAACAGCGCGGGGTTGCCGTCGAAGAAGGCGGCAAGGACGTAGCTTCCGATCTGTCTCGCGGCCTCGAGCGTGTGGGCGCGGTACAGGCGGTTCACCTCGTCGGTGGTGCGGCGCAGGAGCAGGTCCTCGACCTGTTCTTCGCCGGGCAGCGGCGTGGCGGGTGTGGGCGGAGGGGCAATCCTGGCGTGGCGGGTGTTCGGCATGGGGGCTCCCGGCCCTTCGTGGGCCTGCCCGTAAGGGCGCGAGCCGGTCCCCCCGTCCCATCGCATGTGCAATTTCCGGAGGAAATGTGCTGAGAGGGGCCCGCGGTGCGGGTGTGCGCAGACCCGGCAGGTCGGCCCGTTGCCGGGGATCGTGCCCGCCCACTCGAAAGACACGGCAGAATGGCCGTTCGTGAACGACGACGTGCCGGTGCCGCTCCACAGCGCGCTCGCAGCCCGGGACTGGGCCCGGGCGTGGGAGCTCGCGTGGCGCTGCTACCACCACCGTGTCGTGAAGTTCCTCGTCCGGAACGAGATCGCCGCAGGCGACGTCGACGAGGTGGCAGGCCACGTGTTCGCGCGCGTGTACGACCGGCTGCCGGACTTCCGCGGGGACCGGTTCGAGTCCTGGATATTCCGGCTCGCAAGGTACGAGGTCCGGACCTGGCGCAAGAAGCAGACGCGAGAACTTCAGCGACGCGCATGGCTGGCCGATCTTCTGGGGGTCCGGGAAGCCGATCGGATTCGGGCAAACATGCGAACGGACACGGAGGTCGCTACCATCGTGGAGGAGGCGAGGGCGGCCTTGGGGAACCTGATTTCCCAGCGGATATTCGACTTCATGGGAGCTGAGATGACCGACCGCGAGATCGCCGGGATCCTCGAGCGCGAGACGGGTCTTTCGCTCTCGGAGTCCGCCCTGCGCAAGCGCCGTGTCCGCGTGCGGGACGAAGTCCTCTCGTTCCTGCGGTACCGAGGGTGGCTCAGATGACGCCGCACGACCGGCTCGAGGACGCCGGGCTGTTCGACGGCCCGCTCGACGACCGCACCCTCGCGGGCTGGCCCGCATGGGCGAAAGAGCACGCCGCCGGCTGCTCGGACTGCCAGGCGCTCATCCGCATGGAGGCGTACTTCGCCAGGGAGGAGCGGTCGCGGGTCGAGCCGCCGTCCCCCGAGGAGCTGCGGGCACGCCTCGCGAGGCGGGGCTCGCCGCCCCCCCTCGGGGTCGTCCTGCCCGACCTGACCCCGTTCTCGGGTGACACATACCGAGGAGGCGCCCTCGAACTCGTGCGGAGCGAACGGGGCATCCGCGGGTATGACCCGGACGCGACACACCTCGCGCTCTTCGCCGTGACGGCCACCGGGCTCACGACCGTGCTCGCGGCGGCAGACCGGGCGGCTCCGGGCGTGTTCGTCGAGGCCGAGTTCGTGCCCGCGGGTGGGCCCGCCCGGGTGGTGGGCCTTGCCACCCGCGGCCCGATCGACACCGACCTGGTGTGCGTGTGGCTCGACGACCTGAACCGGAGCGGCTGGCCCGAGCGGCTCGAGGATGCGGGTATGGACCCGGGGGTCCACGTCGCACAGCTCGAGGTTCGGCCCCGCCCCATGCCGGGGATCCTCCTGGTCGAAGAGGTGGGGATGGCGGAGGCTGACCCGCAGGTTCACGCGCTCCTGCTGAAGGGGCAGGACGCGGGCGTACACGGGCGGGTCGCCGCTGCCGCCGTGACCTACCGGCGGGCACTCGATCTCGCCGCTACCCGGCAGGATCGGACGGGGGAGATCAAGGCGGCGATCGGCCTCTCCTTGTCCCTGCGGGAGTGCGGGTACCTGTCGGACGCGGTCGACCTGCTCGCCCGGTACGTTCGCGCGCAGCCTTTCGACCGCAAGGTCGGCGGCACGTTCGCGCGTGCGATGACCGGCCACGCGCTCGCCGAGGGCTCGCATCGCGAGGCTGAGACCTGGCTTCGGGAGGCCCGCCTGATCGACCCGGCCCCCTCGCCGACGAACAGCTTCTTTGCGGCCAGCGTCGCGCATGCGAGGTCCCAGCCCGATCAGGCGCTGGAGGCGCTCGACTCGCTCCCGCAGGAGGGGCTGAAACCGCACCTTCGGCGGATCGCGAGCTTCCACCGGGCGCGCGCGCTCGCCGAGCTGGGAGATGTGGCCGGCGCGGAGCGGACGCTGCAGGAGACCACCCTCGAGTCCGAGCCGGTACTTGAGGCCGCCCTCAGGCAGGCCAGGGCGGAGGTGGCGGTTCTACGGGCCCGGGAAGCCGTGAAGGGCTGGGACGTCCTCGCTTCCCGGGTGGTGCGGCAGACGCTGGAACTTTCGCAGGGCCTGGTGGGTCACGCCGAAGCGACGGTTCTCGGGGACCTCGCGCACCTCGCGGTCATGGATCGGTCGCCGAGCGCTGCGCGAAGGATGCTGCTCGCGCGTTTCGGTGCCGTTGCCGATCCGGACCTTGCTCCGTCGCTTCTGGTCCACTCGCAGGAGGACCGCACGGTCGTCGTGGGACCGTCCGACGCGCGGGTGCTCAACGTGGGCCGAGCACAGCTCCGTGCCGCCTCGCTGCGGGCACGGGAGGCGGTGCTCGCGGGTGACCTCGAGGATGCCCAGCTCGCCGTCGTTCGCGAGCTGTTCCATCCGTTCGTCACCGAGGCTCCGCGCCTCCTTCTCGGCCACGACGGCGTGCTCGCGGATCTGCCGGCCGCCGCTGTGCTGGGCGACGGCGCGGACGCGGTCCCCGTACTCCGTGAGCTCGTTCCGGGCGTGCCCACACAGGTGGCACCCTGGGGACGGCGGGTCGCGAGCCTCGCAGATCCCGATGGCGACCTTCCGGGCGCGTCGGCCGAGGTCCTTCCGGAGGAAGCCGATGTGTACCTTCGGGGTGGCGAAGTCCGGCGAGACGCACTCCCGGAGCTCGGCGCGCTCGGACTCCTCCACGTCGGTGTGCATCTGCGGCGCGACCGCGGGATCCCGGAGCTTCTGCTTTCGGACGGCCCGATCACGCCCGCGGAAGTCGAGGGACTTCGCTTCGAGGGCTGCCCCGTCGTCGTACTGAGCTCCTGCGGCAGCGGCACCAGATCGTCCAGCCATGGGATCGAGCGGTCGTTCGCGAGCGCCTTCCTGCGGGCCGGTGCATCCGCCGTGGTGGCGACCCGCTGGGACGTTTTCGATCACGAAATCCATCGTTTCGTGCGCATGCTCGTCCGCGAGCTTCCCTGCCCGGATCTTCCGCAGACAATGGCGCAGATCTCTACGCGTTTGCGCCTGGAGCGTGCACACCCGCGGTTGTGGGCCGCACCCGTCCTGTACGCTGGTCCGTAGGGCGCAGGCGGCGGCGCCTGGGAGGTCCGCATGGGCGTCGAGGACGACTGGCCTGCCTTCTGCCCGAACCTCGAGCTGAAGCTCGACGTGACGAATGGGACCTTGTCCTTCGTCTCGCCAAGCAAGCTCGTCAACTACGCCGACTACGACGTCACGAACAAGGAGGTCCGGGGGGCCATTTTCAAGAACGGCGTGAAGCAGGGCTCGCTCACGATCTCGGCCACGGACGGCGCCATCACCGCGGGTACTTTCTCCGTGTCGACCGGGGACACGATCGAGGTCCGGGTGCGTGCGGTCCACCGGACGTCGCTCCCCTGGTACACGCACGCGGCGCTCGAGCGCTCGGCGGTGATGACCGTGCCCTCGGGGAACTCGCAGACGACCTTCGACGGCTCGAACAACGTCGTGACGGTGCCCTCCTTCGATCTCGCCTTCGGCTGGGACGCGAACAACAACTTCAAGGTGGGCGTGAAAGTCACCGCGAGCGACAACGCGTCGCAGAGTTTCTCGGTGACGACGCGCCTGCACGGCACCTGCCCGAACGCGGCGTCCTCCACCACCTTCTCGGCGACGGACACGACGAACACGCAGACCCATGTGGCGTCGTTCACGAAGTCGGACATGACGTCGGAGGCCGTGCTCGAGATGTCGCTGCAGAGCGCGGCGTCGGCGCCCTACCAGAAGGACCGGTGGCTCCTCTTCTTCCAGGAGGGCCCCGACGTGCCGACCTACCCCACCGGCTTCCCGACGAGCGGTACTCTGCTGAAGCAGGAGAGGGTCGCAAACTCGACGAAGCTCCGGCTCTATCGGCCCTGAAGCGGGGCTCTCCGGGTCGCCCTCCGCCGATTGCCGAAAAGTGCATGGGGATGGGATGGAGGCCCTCGCTCGCGCCCTTACGGGCAGGTGGCCGAAGCGCACGGAGCTCCGCACGCAGGTTGTAAGGCCGCTCGCCCTGGCCGGGGGACCCCGAGGTGACGTCCCCGGGGTCTCCGGCCAGCTTGACGGAGGGACGGCATGCGCGTGTGGCTGGTGAGCGAGGTCCTGTGGGAGAGCGCTGGCGAGCACGAGCACGTGGTCGGCGTTCGGACCGTCGGCGGGTACCACTCCTCGAACGCCGAGGTGGTCCGAAGCATCGAGGCGGGAGACAGCTGGCTCACGTGCGTGCTTCGGGAGCCCCGGGCGCGCATCCGGCCGCTTCCACGGTGCCCTCGCGCCGGCTGCACGCTCACGCCGTACCTCACGACCTCTCCCGGCGACACTGAGCGGAACCGGCTCGAGAGCCTCCCCCGGGTGCAGGCGGGCCGCCCGGGGGAGGCCTGACGGCGCGCACCCCGTCGCAAGGCCGGCTGACGCGGGATTGTGCGCCTCGGACGCGTCTGGTGGAATGACCCCAAGCCCGAGGACCGCCGCGCTCTCGTCGTGGACGACGACCCCGTCACGCGGCAGTTCGTCGCCGACACGCTCTCACGGCACGGATTCCGCGTCTTCGCCTGCGGCGACGCCGAGTCGGGCATAGGGTCGTTCGCACGGAACGGTCCGGTAGACGTGTTCGTGGTCGACCTGCTGCTCCCGGGCCTGCGGGGGACGCAGATGATCCACGCACTGGCGCAGGAGCACGCGGACCTGCGGGTGCTTTACGTGTCCTCGCGGTCCACGTCGCCCCCGCTCGGGCCTGGCAGGCGGTTCCTGGCGAAGCCCTTCACGACCGGGGAGCTGATGGCTGAAGTCCGGGCGCTCCTGTTGCAGGAGACCGGTCAGCCGCGGCGGTGAACCGTCTTGTGATCCGCGCACGCCTCCGCGATTGCCGGCACTTTCGCCTGCCAGCGCGCACCAGAGCCGGCGTCCTTCGTGAACTGGTGGCGCTCGTCGTCCGTTAGGTGACTGGCGGTCGAGTATCCTGCCTCAGTGCCCGTCGAGCTCCGCCCGGGAGCGAGCTCTCTCGACCGCGGGCGGTCGTCGAAGTGGCGAGTGCCACGCGGCCCCGCAGCGGGCGGGTGCAGATCATTCTTCGGCGGAAATGCGTGCGCGGTTCCCGGGGTCCATCCCTTCGCGCCGCGGGAGCAAGCGTTGATGTTTGCTGGCTTGCAAGGCCTAGAAGGTCGAATGCACCCGGTTTCCGACGGTCCCCCCGCAGCGCGAGCGGTCGCTCGTGAGTGAGACTCGCGACGCAGGAGGATCCGTCCCATGCCGACCACCGTGATCTTTGGAGGAAGTGCCAGCGACACCGGGGTGAGGATGCGCGTGCTCGTTGATGCCGACGGAGACGGCGCGCTCGAAGACGCCGAGGAGTACGCGATGTTTCCCTCTGGCCCGAAGAACGCCCAGCGCTCCGTGCAGCTCCTCGCCGACGAGACGTCCGGAACCTCGTTCGTGTTGAAGCTCGAGGGACCCGTCGGTGCCACCGTGGACCTCGAGGTCGCCAACGCAACCGGGGGCACCATCTACCGGAACCAGCTCCCCGTTCGCATCCCGAAGGGCGGCCGTACTTGGCTCGCCGGAACTCTGGCGTAGGGCGCGCCCATGTCAGGGTTGCTCCTCGTCAGCATGGCGCAGGCCGCCACCGGAGACTCGATCAGCTTCGCGCCATGGAACGGCGCCTCCTTCACGGCGAGCGAGGAGGGCGAGCAGATCCAGGCGGCGGTGTCCGGCCCCCTCGGGAAGGTGGGCACCATCGAGATGCGGGCGGCCATCCCCGTCTCGCTCGCCGGCGGGTCCGACCTCGGCGTTTACGGCGTCGACCTCAAGGTCGGCGTCAGCACCGCCAACAGTCAGGAGGACGAGCTGCGGGAGGAGGCGATCGACGCCCTCGTGGACCTCGACCCGAACGTCATCCTCGCCATCCAGACCACGATCTGCAACCGGGCGGGCTCTCACCCTGAGTCCTGCGACGTCGCGACGATTGTGGACTGGCTCCTCACCCTGAAGGAGGAGGACCTTGGCGCCGTGCGGGCGGACCTCGGGCAGTTCCGCGACGCCGCGGCCACCGCGCAGGCGAGCCACGTCGCCGCGCTGACGGAGGCCGAACAGACTGCGAAGGCAGTGGCGACGCTGGCGCCGGGCGACCCGTCGCTGCCGGACCGCGAGGCCGACGCCGACGCGGCCCGGCGGCGGGTCGAGGCCGCGGCACTCGCCGTCGAGGTGGCCGAACGGCGCGCCGCGCAGGTGGAGGACCTCCTCGCCGCCGTCTCCAGCGTCGCCGACTGGGTCAACGCCACCGTGAGCGGCCAGAAGGCCTCTCCCCTCGACGAGATCGCCGAGGGCAACCTCGAGGAGACCCTCGGGAGCGTCGGGCTCGTCGCGTCGGGCGAGTTCGAGCGGTTCGAGGCGTATGCCGGCACGGACTCGCCGGCGGCCGAGACGTGGGCCGACGACGCGCTGTCCGTGGGTGTGGACGCGCAGGTGTTCTTCACCTTCCACGTCGCGGCCGGCCTGACCGCGAAGTGGAACTTCTCCGCGGCCTACGCACGCGCGACGGACGAAGCGACGTCGCGCGTGCTCGTGACCCCTCCGCCGGCGACGTCCAACGACGCCGAGGGCGAGGTTTACGTCGCCTGGGTCGGGCGCGCGCAGATCCCCGTCCCCCTCGGCGGCGACCAGCCGGTTTCCTACTATCCGGTCTTCGAGGCCCACCTCGGCGTGGGGGACTTCCTCGCGGACACGACTGACGTGGAGGACGACACGCCCGATCTGGAGGCGCGCGTGATCGGCGGCCTGCGCCCTACCGCCCCCGGGCCCGGCCTCGGCGTTGGGCTCGACCTCACCCAGCCGAGAGTGGGCGACCCCTGGAAGGTGCTCCCGATGGTGTACCTCTCGGGCGAGCTCCCCGACCTCACCGTTCGCAAGAGCGACGGGTAGTCCCATGCAACCTCGAGGAGGCTCATGACGTCCCAGCAACTCATCCTGCACGTGGTGTCCGGCGGCGTGCTCGGCCTGCTCGGGCAGGCGATGCGCACCATCATCGGGCTCAAGAAGCTCAACGACGAGGCCGCAGGGGCCGGCAAATCCGCGAAGGAGCTCTTCGACGGCACCCAGCTCTTCTCGAGCCTGCTCATCGGCTTCACGGCCGGTGCCCTCACCATGGGGTTCACCTACGATACCACGGTCGAGTTCACGAAGGAGACCATCGCGATCTTGGTGGGCGCCGGGTACGCGGGCACGGACGCGATCGAGGCGCTGATGAAGCGCTACCTCCCGGGGGGAAGTCCGCCCGCGGGCAACACCGGCGCACAGCCCCCCGCGCAAACGCCGGCCGCCCTGCCCGCGCCGGCCAACCGGCTGCCAGCCGCCACCGACCCCGAGCCGGAGCCCCAGCCCGAATCCACCGACCAGCCTGCCTACGGGTGAGATCATGACGTTCAAGGAGAAGTACACGATCACGCCGCGCTACCTGACCTCTGGGTCGAAGCGGCGCTCCGGGCGACCCATGAGCCCCGGCCCCCTGTTCGTAGTCGCCCACGACACCGGGAACGCCGGGTCGACCGCCGCGCAGAACGTCCGCTACTACGAGAACAGCCGCAACGAGCAGTCGGCCTCGGCGCACATCTTCGTGGACGACCGCGAGATCGTGGAGTGCATTCCGGCGCTCACGGGGACGAACCCGGAGAAGGCCTGGCACGTGCTCTACGGGCTGGAGAAGGACAACCAGCTCTTCGGCCACAACGCCAACGACGCGGCGATCGGGGTCGAGTACTGCTTCGGCGACCGCATCGACGCGGACGAGGCCTACCGCAAGTACGTGTGGGTGATCGCGCGCGCCTGCTTCGCCTTCCAGATGGACCCGCACACGCGGGTGGTCGGGCACTGCGTGCTGGACCCGAAGCGGAAGACGGACCCGGTGACGGGGCTCCTCCGCAGCAACCGCACCTACGAACAGCTCCTGCGTGACGTCGTAGCCGAATACGAGGAGTGCACCGGGACAGCGCCCTCGCCCGCGCTCCCGCCCGCGCAGGGGGGCGAGGTGATCGCCACGGTCCGTCTCAACGTCCGCGCTGGGGCGCCGAGCACGCGGGCGCCGATCCACGAGACGGTCGCGGTTGGAACCCGGCTGAAGTACGTCGCCGTCCGCACGGACGGGGACGCCGTCGCCGGGAACCGGACCTGGATGAAGACCCCGGCGGGGACCTGGTTCTGGAGCGGGGGGGCGCGGGCGGTTTGAGCCCGACGGCTCCAACCGCCCGATCTTCAGTTGGTTCCGTCGGCAGCGAGCAGGTCTGGACCCCACCTGTCCGAGTGCCACACGTAGGCGTCGGAGGCAACGCCCTGCTCGCGCGCCCACCGGACGCGATGCCGCGCCTCCTCCGCCGAGCTCGTGGCCCCGAGGGTGACAGCCCACACGCGCTTGCCCTTCTCGTCGGTGGCGGCGTGCACCTCGGGCATCCAGGGAGCGCTGGCGATGGGGGATGTGGAGGCGTCCTTCCGGGCCTCCTCCAGCGAGCGCTCGCTGGCGACAACCGCGAACCAGTGTGCGTCCGCAACCTGCTGCGGGGCACCGAGTCTCGCGTCCACGCGTGCGGCGGCCTCCGTCTTCTCCTCGATCTGCGCCTTGAGCAGCCCTAGGGTGGCCCGGTCCGTGGTCGAGGCCAGCTTCGCCTTCTCGAGATCCTTCTCGAGGGCCGTGCGCTCGGCAACCAGGGCGTCCCGCTCCTTCTCGAGCTCTGCGACTCGCTTCTCCACGTCCGTCAGCTCGCCCTCTGCCCAGGCCGAGAGCTCGCCGTCCTCGGTCTTCAACGCCCGGATGAGACGCAGAACCCGCCGCTGCTCGCCCTCCGACAGCGTCGTGGACAGCGCGCGGTCGACCCATGCGACCCGGCGCGCGTTGAGCTGCTCGGCCCTCTTCATCTCGCGCTCTGCCTTGTTGTCCTCGATGGTGTCGACGGTGGTCACCACGCCGGTGACCAGCGACACGATCGCGGTCAGGGTCGTCACCCACTTGCCGTCACGCCACCACGGCACGGGTCCGGTCGGGTCGTCGCTCATTGGGATTCTCCTGCGTGTGTTGCCCTGCGTGTCGATGAAGGGGACGTCAGCGCCCTCGGGTGCGCGTTTGCGCGGGAGGCTCGGACCAGAAGTCGTCGATTACCCAGGCGCCGCTGGCCGTCATCACGACGATGACGAAGATGGCCAAGCCGAGAAGCAACCACCGAATCTGGGTGGTCTTCTCGTTGTAGCCATCGCGCCTTGCATCCTCCAGCGCGTCCTGCGACCCCGTCTGCGATTGCACGACCGCGAGCTCGACCCCGTCGGTGCGGCCGCACTTCGGGCATTTCGCGCTCTTCGGCGCCCCACGCGGGTGCCAGTGGTGCCCGCAGAATCGGCAGGTGTTCAGTGCCATCTCGGTGGTTCGAATCCTCTGCGGTAGGGTACCGGCTCCTGTGCCTCATTTGCGGGGCTATTGGCTGTGCTTTCTTTGTTGTTGGCGTAGAACGTACATCAATATCCTCCCGAGCTGCTTCGGCCCGCTGCTCCGGTCCGCGAGTTCTTCGCTAAGGGAATGGAAAAAGAAGGTCCGAGTCCGGGGAACCACCGCGCCATGGCCTGGGGCGGCCGCGCCGGTGAAGGGGTCCCTCTGGGGAGCGGTCTTGATCAGCCGGCACACGGCGCGAACGTGGCCGTACGGGGTGGGTCTTCGACTTCTGCTGCTCCGACGACCCGGCGACGGCGCATGTGATCGCTGGTGCACGCGGGCGTGGACGGGTTCTTCGGCATGCGCGACAGCCCGTGCCCCGCAGCAGTCTGCCGGACCCCGGACGGCCGGGCGTGTGCGGCCGCACGGGGAAGGATGGCGGGAGGCGCCCACATTTACGATCGTGAATTGAGGCGCGTCCGGTGCCTCTCCGTGCTCGGTCCGATGACGGGCACCAAAATTTTCTTCGCGACGTTGGCGGCCGATCGGGGGTCGCGACGCGCCGGCGGCCCCCGGCAGGCGGAACACGCGCCTTCTACCGTCGCCGGACCACCGCCGCCCGGCCAAGCCGGTCGAGGAGTCCCCCATGTCCGTCAGTCGCTTTGTCCGATACGCCCCGAAGGCCGCACGCTTCCTCGTGACGGCGCTTGCCGAAGGTCTCCCGAAGGCGCGGCGCCTGGTCGTGAGCGCGCCGCTCACGTCCACGGACGGCGGGGATGGCGGCGACTTCACGCTCGCCGTGTCGGGCGCCACGTCGGGTGCGCGCGGCGTGGTCAAGCTGGCGAACCAGCTCGGCGGCTCGGCCGACGCCCCGGACGTGCGAGGCGTGCGTGTCACGGATGCGACGAACCCGGTGTTCCTCACCATCGGCGAGGTGCTGACCGGCCAGGCACTGGTTCGCAGCGGCGAGGCTCTGGTCGGCGCCTCGGTCGTGCCGCAGGCGGGCGGGACGATGTCCGGCGACCTGATCATGGGCGGCAACAAGGTCACGGGCCTCGCGAGCGGGTCCGGCGCAAGCGACGCCGCTACCTACGGTCAGCTCGTGGCGATGCTCAACGGCCTCGACTGGCAGCAGTCGGTGCTCGACAAGGACGTCACCGACCCCTCCACGATCAACCCACCACCCTCCGCAGGAGACCGCTACGTCATCGTGGGCACCGGCCAGGGGGACTGGGCCAACCAGACGGGCAAGATCGCGGAGCGGACGGGTTCGGGGTGGACGTTCACGGCCCCGAACAAGGGGATGACCGTCCACGTCGAGGACCAGGGCATCGACCTCTCCTACAACGGCACCGCGTGGGTCAACATCGGCGCCTCCGTGGATCACGCGGCGCTGCTCGGCCGGGACGCCAGCGATGCCCACACCCAGTACCAGCTGACGAGTGGGAAGGACCAGAACGACGGCTACGCCGGTCTGGACTCGGAAGGGCTGCCGATTAAGCCCGGGCGCAAGCTCCGCACCATCGCCGACCCGGGCTCTCCGGCGAGCGGGGAAGTCTGGATCAACGGCCCGGATCTGAAGTACCAGGATGGCCAGGGCTCGCCGGCGCTGCAGGTGGTGGAGCGACGGTCGCGGCGGAACCAGGCCAACGGCTACGCAGGCCTTGACGGCGTCGGGCGCCTGGCGGCCGCGCAGGCGCCGGTGAAGGCGACCTACTCCACAGGGGGTGACCAAGCACTGGCGCCGGCGGACATCGGGGCCGTGGCGCCGGCACGCGCCGTCAACGCCGGCGCTGGCATGGCGGGAGGTGGCGACCTCTCGGCCGACCGCACGCTCTCGATCGGGTCGTTCTCGGGGCTCGTGGCGAAGGACGTAGACCCCGACACAGCCAGCTGGGGCGACAGCGAGGTGAAAGTGCACGCCACCATCGATGTCGGGGACGGCGGGCACCTCGTGCCCGTGGCCGTCCGGCTCCCCGCCGCGGTGAACGACGACCTCGAGACCGAGGTGGTGTTCGAGTTCGGAGACGGAGCGAGCAACCCGGTGATCATCGCCAACGCGGCGACGGGGGCGGTCCTCGACCTCGACTTCGCGGCCCTGTCGCTGACGCTGATGGGGAACCTGACTCAGGGCCCGGCGAACAACGGACGACGTGTGCGGAAGATCATCCTCCGGACGCGGAACACGACGACCAACACCCCGTCCAACGTGGACATCGGCGTCTTCCGGGTGCGCGCCTACGCGTTCCCGCGTGGCGGCGGCGCGGCCCTGTAGGCGAAGGACGAGCGGAGGCAACCCCATGGAATTGTGCACCTGCGTCGCTGGTGTCGTGGTCAAGGAAGGCACCACCGACGTGGTCGCCGGTGCGACCATCCGCCTATTCACGCGCGAAGGCCGGGGCGAAACCCCCCTCGGCAGCACCGTAACGAACGCCTCCGGGCGCTTCTCCTTCGACCTTACCGGACACGAGGCGTCGGGAAGCTCGAACGGGGAACTCCGGCTGGAGGTCTACGACGGAGCGACCCGCCTCGATGCCCACGGCGACACGCGGTGGTACGCGAGGAACGACGCCGACGACTTGGTCGTCTGCGTGGCCTGGCCGGAAGGGTGCGCCGCGCCAGTGGACGCCCCGACTGGCGACGTTGCCAACACCATCAACACGACCACGCATGTCTACGGGCGCGTCCTGCACGCAGACGCGACCCCGCTGGACGGCATGGACGTCCAGCTCTGCACGATCAACTTCGCCGGAGAAGGGACGATCGGGACCCTCGTCCAGACCGCAAACGGCGGCTGGTACACCTTCGGCGTCGTGAGCCCGCCGTCCGCGGTCGACATCTTCGTCAAGGTGTTCATCCCCCCGAGCGGCGGGAACCCAGCGGTGCTCGTCGGGCTAACGCGGGTCCACTACGGCTACACGAGCGGTCCGCTCCGGATCGACGTGCGGGTGTGCGCCGACCAGAAGCGCGGTCCTTCGGAGTTCCGCCGCGTCTCGATCGCGCTTTCCGAGAAGCTCTTCCCGAGCGAAACTACGCACCCCTACTCGGGTCTGGACGGCGAGCTCGACGGGGCGACCATCAAGCAGCTCGCCTGGCTCACCGGCAAGACGAAACAGAGCCTCGAGCGCGTGACCCTGCGCGCGGCTGCCGCCCGCCTTGCCGCCGAGATGAACGGTTCAACACCTACGGTCGCAGTGGAGGCGGAGGCGATCTACGGCCTCCTGCGGCAGGGCTTCCCCTCGTCCTCGAAGGGGATCCTCGCGAAGTCGCCCTCGGCGGTCTCGGCGGCACTCACCCGGAGCCGCGAGGCGAACATCATCGGGCTGACCGTCGACATCACGACCGTCCTCGCGTCGCTGCAGGAGGCGCTCGGCCGGGCGCTGAACGACGAGGGCGACGACGCGCTCGGTGAGATCATGTCGGCGTCGAAGGACCTCGGACAGGCGGACGGCCTCGACACCACGCGCGTGTCCATGTTCTGCACCCTCTACGCGGCGAACAAGGACGACAACGCCGCCTTCTGGACCCAGCTCTCCACGGCCAGCGGCTTCACGGATCCGCCGGACGGCGCGTACTTCGCCGAGGCCAAGCGACTCGTTCGCCTCGGGGCGATCGGCGTGGGCCACGCCGCCGTCGTGCGGGCGATCCTCGGGAAGCTCGGGACCGCAGCGGCGGAGGGAGTATCGACCTGGACGCTCACCCAATGGGGCACCGACGTCGTCGCGACGATCCCGGAAGCGGACCTGCCCGACGGGCTCACCGGGGAGATCGCCGAACAGCGGGCCGAGCTCTCCCGGATCCTCTACGAGAACGCCGCGCTCGCCTTCCCGTCCACCGCGCTGCGCTCCGCGCTGCTCGACACCGACCCGTCGAGCGCCGGCACGCAGCTCGGGGTCGCGACGGTCCTCAACCACTCGACGAGGAACCAGGCGCTCGACCTTCGAACCGTCAAGCTCGTCACGGGCGCGTTCGACCCGACCAGCACCGCGGCGGAGGCCGACGAGCTCGACGCGCTTCGCAAGGTGCAGCGGCTCTACCGGATCGCCCCGGCGGTCGGCGCCACCGACGCGATGATCCGTCTCAACACCGCCGGCGTGACGTCGGCCCGCGACGTCGACCGCAAGGGCAAGTCGCGGTTCGTCGATGCCTACGGCACGACCGAGGAGCTCCGCACCGAAGCGATCGAGATCGTGCGGAAGTCCCGCAGCCAGACGGGGATGGCCGCGGCGTTCTTCCTGCAGGCCCACCCTGCCCTCGGGCAGGCCAGCCTCGACTTCGTCGGCACGGCGCCGCTCGACATCGACGACGCGACCGAGATCCCGGGCTGGTCCGGACTCTTCACGTCGCCGACGGGGACCCGGTGCGGGTGGTGCCAGTCCATCCACGGGCCGGCCGCCTACCTGGTCGACCTGCTCCACTGGCTCGCGGGCAAGACGAAGCCCACGACCTCCAGCTCCTCGTACGCGACGGCGCTCGATGCCCTCACCGCCCGCCGTCCGGACCTGGTGAACATCCAGCTCACCTGCGAGAACGCCGAGCGCGTCCTCCCCTACATCGACCTCACGCTCGAGGTGCTCGAGGCCGCCGCGGCCGGCTCGACGATCACGGCGCGCGTCAGCGAGGCCGAGACGAGCGAGATGCTCGCCGCCCCGCAGTACGTCATCGACACGGCCTACACAACCCTCGGCTCGGCGACCGGAACGTTCCTCGTCCCGTTCCACCAGCCTCTCCACGAGGCACGCGCTTTCCTTGGTCACCTGGGCATCCACCGCACGGACCTGATGCGGGCGTTCCAGACCGGTGGCGTGCCTACCGACACCGCGATCGGCCGCGAGGAGCTGGGATTGAGCGAGGAGGGCGCGAACGCGATCACGGCGTCCAGCGCCTCCGCTGCCGCGGAGCTCGCCAGCTACTGGATGTTCTCGTCGACCTCGCCGACGGTCCGCGACTTCCGTCGGGCCGCGGACGTGAGCTACGACGACATCCTCGACCTGCTGCACACCCGCCTCGTCAACCCGAGCAAGGACGTGGTGGGGGAGCTCGAGGTGGTCTTCGCCACGGGCGGCGATCCCTATGACATGGCGGACTACAGCCTCCAGCTCGTGACGGCGCTCACCAGCGGGGTGCCCTCCGCGTGGGGCGCACTCGACCTGGCGATTCTCTCCACCCTCCGCAAGGTCATCCGGATTCGCCGGGCTACTGGCTGGAGTCCCCTCGAGCTCGACAAGGTCGCGACGGCTCTCGGCGAGGCGACCGTGTCCGCGTGGGACGACGCGGCGCTCACGTCCTTCGCCGACGTCCACCGTCTCGCTCGCGAGTACGACGTCGACGTCGTCGAGCTGGCGTCCTGGTGCGGCACGATCGACACGTACGAGGATCGCGACACGGCCGAGCCACCGGTGCTGTCGCTCTATGACCGCACGTTCCTGAGCCGCTCGCTCTTCTCGAGCACGCAGATCGAGGAGACGGAGACGGTCGGGTCGAACACCTACCACAAGTTCCCGTTCGCGCTGAACGCGGCCCGGAGCGAGCTCGACACCACCAGCCTCGACTACTACGAGTCGCTGGGGCAGGACGTCGGCGGGCTGCGGGACCACGTGGCGAAGCTCCACGCCGTACTCGGGATCGACGAGAGCGAAGTCACCGCGCTCATCGAGGCGCTGCAGGACCTCGGGGCGCTGGTGACCTGGTCGGACGTCGACGCAACCACCGAGGTCGTCGCGAAGCTCACGCTGAAGAACCTCACCCGGCTCTACCGGTGGTGCTCGCTCGCTCGGCTGCTCGACATCGACCCGACCGAGGCCGTTCGCCTGGCCATTCTCCTCGGGGTCGCGCCCTCCGGCAACGGCACCGAGGCGGGCATCGACGAGGGGCTCTTCGCCACGCCGAGCGAGGCGCTCGCGTTCCTCGAGGAGGCGAAGGAGGTCCTTGACGCCGGGTGGTCCGTCGACGAGCTCGACTACCTGCTTCGGCACGTCAATTCCGAGCTCGTCGGCCCGACCGACGAGTACCTCCAGGGGGTGCTCGGGCGCCTCCGGGACACCGTCCGGGCTCAACAGGCCTCGCTCGAGGCCAGCCTCCTGCGGGACGCCATCGTCCGGCAGCTGGCCTCGGAGCTCGAGGTCGAGCGCGCCGCGCTCGATGCACTCGACCCGACCATGTGGGCCGGCGCCTGCCCGGCCGACGAAGGCGCGGACTTCCCCTGCTTCTTCGCGACCGACGCCGGCATCACCACCACGGGCGCGAGCATCGAGACCACCGCCTCCCTCACCTCGATCACGCTTACCCAGGACGTGACCTGCAGCGGTGGGACGGGGACGATCACGTCGGGGACCACCATCCGGGTGCCCGCCGGCACGGTGCTGGGGGGACTCACCATCAGCTCGTCGGTCAGCGTCGGCACGCACTGCCGGTTCACCGCGGCGGGGGTGGAGATCGAGCGAAGCACCGCCTCCGGCACCGCCGTCACGGCCGACTCGGGGACCGTGGTGACCCTGCCGGATGACTCGACCGTGACGCTGACCGCCACTGCCAACGGCACGCTGGCGGCGACGTCCACGCTGGTGATCACGCCGATCTCCGAGAGCACCATCACGATCACGAGCCTATTCGACCGGTTCACGCGCACGCTCTTCACGGCCGAGGGCACCACTGACGAGGGGAACCCCTGGTCGGACCTGGTGCGGACCAGCGGCACGTTCAAGGACGACTTCGCTGTTCTCGAGGCGGTTTACAAGGCGGTCTTCCTGCAGGGCAAGCTCGGCGCGAACGAGGACGAGCGGGCCGCGGCGTACGACCGCGTGGCCGCGTGGCAGCTCCTCGACCCGTCCGACCTCCTCGGCGCGACCCTCGAGAACCGGGCCACGACCACTGTCGCCTCGCAGTTCGGCGGTCCCCTGAAGGCGCTGATCGACCTCTTCGCCCAGCGCGCCCGCATCCCCGGCGAGACGCCCGACTACGCGACGATCATCGTGGAGCCCACCGCGGCGAATATCGCCGCGCGCACCGGGTGGGACGAGGACTCGCTCAGCTCGCTCGTCGGGGCGGGCATCACGAGCGTCGACGATCTCGTCTCGGTGCTCGACCGGTGGGAGCTCGTCAAACGCGCCGGCGCCGCGGTCGACACCGTGAGCGGCTGGGCGGCGGCCGGCACCCTTGCGGGTTTCACGTCCACCCTGAGCCGCGAGATTGTGAACACCGCGCGGTCGCGGTACGCCTCGGCGGACGCTTGGGCGGGCGTCGCCCGCGCGATCCGGGACCAGATCCGCAAGGCGCAACGGGATGCGCTCGTCTCGTACCTCATCTCGCAGAACACGGTCGACGACGTCGAGGACGCCGACGACCTCTACCAGAAGTACCTGATCGACGTGAGCATGAACCCGGAGATGCTCACCTCCCGCATCGTGCAGGCCTCCTGCACGGTGCAGCTCTTCATCCACCGCTGCCTCTTTGGGCTCGAGTTCGACGGCACGGAGTCGCTTGGGGACTGGTTCAACGACGAGGACCGGCTCGAGTGGGAGTGGATGCGGACCTACCGGGTGTGGGAGGCCGCACGCAAGGTCTTCCTGTACCCCGAGAACTGGATCGAGCCGGAGCTGCGCGACGACAAGACGCCCTTCTTCAAGACGCTGGAGCAGGATCTCGCCCAGGGCGATGCCACCGAAGAGAGGGTCGAGCAGGTGCTGCTCGACTACCTCGACCGCCTGCACGACGTCTCCAGCCTGAAGATCCTTGCCTGCTACGTGGAGAAGGAGGAGGACGACGACGGCACGATCGACAACTTCCACGTGTTCGCGCGCTCCCACTCCGATCCGCCGACCTACTGGTACCGCCGGCGCGAGGACAGCTACTCCTGGACGCCCTGGGAGAAGATCGACGCGGGCCTCACCGGAGACCACCTGGTCCCCGTCGTCTACAACCGCAGGCTGATGCTCTTCTGGGCCGAGTTCATGGAGACGAACTCGGAGGTGGAAGGCGCGAGCCCGTCGAGCTGGTGGGAGATCCGCCTGTCGATGTCGACCTACCGGGACGGCAAGTGGTCACCCAAGCAGACCTGCGAGGACCCGCTGTCGCTTCAGGCCGCCAGCGTGCTCTCCGGGAAGCTGGCGCGCCACTGCTACGGCTTCGTCGCCACGGTGGCCGATCCCCTGACCATCACGTGCATCGCCTTCGCGTCCACCACGCATGCCAACGGCCAGCTGTACACCCGTTTCGACGAAGTCGGGCACTTCACGCTGAACGCCTGCACGATGGAGATCGAACCCAGCGCCGCCAACACCGAAGACGCGACCCGGATCGCGCTCGACCCGACGCACTGGGAGGCGCCCGGCTACCTGGCCACGCCCGAGACGGACAACCTCGCGCTGTCGGTCTACGCGGGCGACTACGACGCCACGACCGGCGACGCGACCGGAACGGCCTCCGCGCTGACCCTGCTCGCAAACTTCGAGGATGGCTCGGCGGTCGTTCCGAGCCAGTGGAACGACTTCGTCTCCCAGTCGCCGTTCTTCGTCTCGGTCGGGGAGCGCGTGTACTTCGTCGTGCCCAGCATCGGTGCGGACGAGGACATCTCGGACGAGGCGGGAAGTGACACCCCCAGCGTCGGGTCGGTCACGTCCTACCGGAACGGCACGAGCGCCAAGTCGGCGACGAGCGAGAACCAGGCGCCCGTCGACTACGACGAGATTTCGCGGCTTCTCCCGGAGAGCAGCTTCTCCTCGAGCGCGGAGGAGGTGACCGCGCTCGAGCGTGCGGACGCGACGCTCGCGGGCTCGGAGATCGTCTCGATGGTCGCCGGCGAGGTCGGCGCCTACCACTTCTCCAACCACTACCACCCGTTCACCTGCCGGTTCATCAAGGAGGTGCGGCGGAACGGCGCGCTCGGCCTGCTCGATCCCGAGCCCGACGGGACCGCCGGCGATCTGTTCCGCCAGGCGATCGTGGGCCCGACGACGACCAGCTTCGAAAGCAGCTACGACCCCACCTACCGGGTCGACCCCGACTACCCGATCGAGGACGTCGATTTCTCCATCGGTGGGGCCTACAGCCAGTACAACTGGGAGATCTTCTTCCACCTCCCCTTCTACCTGGCGAACCGACTTGCGGACGCCGGGCGCTTCGACGAGGCGTTCGACTGGTTCCACGCCGTGTTCGATCCACGCACCCGTGCGGACGTGACCACCTCGGGCATCGACGGCGCCGTAGAGACGGCGCAGTGGTGGAAGATCAAGCCGTTCGTGGGTTCGGTGACCCGGTCGGTGGAGGACTGGGTCGCGTTCACGGCGACGACCGCGGACACGGACGAGCAGGCCTCGTTCGAGACGCAGGTGGCCGAGTGGCGGGAGGACCCGTTCAACCCGCACCTGCTCGCGCGGCTCAGGCCCGGGACTTACCAGCGCGCGTTCGTGATGCGGTACGTCGACACGCTCATCGCGTGGGGCGACTACCTCTTCACGAAGGACACGATCGAGAGCCTCAACGAGGCTACTCAGCTCTACGTGTTCGCGAAGCAGGTGCTCGGCGACCGGCCCGAGCTCATCGGCGATACGGAAGAGCCCGAGCCGAAAACCTACGACCAACTCAAGGACTCGCTGGACGACTTTTCGAACGCGCTCGTGGCGATCGAGAACGCCGGGTTCGCGGCCTCGGGTGCGGGCTCCGGGGATGCGGGCACCTCTTCCGCGTCGGGTCTCGGGTACACGGCCTACTTCTGCGTGCCGTTCAACGCGAAGCTCCTGTCCTACTGGGACACGGTCGAGGACCGGCTCTTCAAGATCCGGAACGGGATGAACATCGAGGGTGTGGTCCGCTCGCTTCCGCTGTTCCAGCCGCCCATTGACCCCGCGATGCTCGTGCGGGCCGCTGCCGCCGGCGTGGACATCGGTGCGGCCGTCGACGCGGCCACGGCAGCGCGTGGGCCATACCGGTTCTCGGTGATGCTCGGGCGCGCGCAGGCGCTCGCGGGCTCGGTGAAGGCGCTTGGCCAGGCGCTCCTCGGCGCGCTGGAGAAGCGCGACGCCGAGGGGCTCGCGCTCCTGCGTCAGGGTCACGAGGTCGCCCTCTTCGCGGCCATGAAGGGGGTGCGGGAGCAGCAGCTCGGCGAGGCCGAAACCAACCTCGCGGCGATGAAGAAGTCGAAGGAGATGACGAAGCTGCGCCTCGACTACTACGACAAACTCATCTCGAAGGGATGGTTGCCGAGCGAGGAGGCGGCGACGGCGCTCATCGACACCGCGATGGCCATCGACAGCGTGAACATCGCCATCGCCTCCCTGAGGGGCGCTCTGGCATGGATTCCCAACGTAGGTATCGGGGTAGCCCTGCACGCGCGGCTCGGCGGGTCAAACGCGTCGGACTCGTTCCAGGCCATCACGGACTCGGCCAATTTCACGAGCGGCGTCATGAAGACGTTGTCAGGCCGACTGAGCACGACGGCTTCCTACAAGCGCCGCGAACAGGAGTGGAAGCACCAGAAGAAACTCGCGGCGAAGGAGCTGACCCAGCTCGACAAGCAGATCGAGGCCGCGAAAATCCGCGTCGAGATCGCCGAGCGGGAGCTGAAGAATCAGGAACTGCAGATCAAGCACTCGGACGAGGTCACGGCGTGGATGCAGCAGAAGTTCACGAACGCCGACCTGTACAGCTGGAATGCCAGCCAGCTCGCTGCGCTGCACTTCCAAGCTTACCAGCTCGCGCTGTCGACGGCGCGCAAGGCCGAGCAGTGCTTTCAGCACGAGTTGTGCTCCACGGAGTCCTTCATCCAGGCCGTCTACTGGGACGGCACGCGCAAGGGGCTGCTCGCCGGTGAGAAGCTGGCCGCCGACCTCGAGCGCATGGACGTCACCTACCTTGACGCCGACGTCAGGGAGCAGGAGATCACCAAGAACGTTTCGCTCGGTTTGCTCGATCCTGTGGCGATGATCGCGCTGATGAACACGGGCGAGTGCTACTTCGAGGTGCCAGAGGCCCTGTTCGATCTGGACTTCCCCGGCCACTATCGCAGGCGTCTGCAGTCCGTGACGGTGTCCATCGCCTGCGTCGGTGGACCGCCATCCAACATCAACGCCACGCTCACGCTCGAGTCCAGCAAGATCCGAATCGACGACACCGTAGGTTCCGGCTACGCGGAGGTCGCCAGCGACACACGCTTCACCTCTTCGAGCGACGCCGAGTCGATCGCGCTGTCGGGTGCGCAGGACGATGGCGGCGTGTTCCAGCTCGACCCGAAGGACCCCCGCTACCTGCCCTTCGAGCGGAGGGGTTCCATCTCGTCCTGGTCGCTCCGCCTCGCCGGCGCGGACGGGAACACCAA
Organism: Myxococcota bacterium; assembly: GCA_049322475.1. Classification (GTDB taxonomy): domain Bacteria; phylum Myxococcota_A; class UBA796; order UBA796; family SXON01; genus JBMOQZ01. The sequence goes on from JBMOQZ010000303.1 coordinate 72,057, forward strand.
GCCCCAGTTCGACTGGCGCAGCATCACCGAGGTTGCGCTCCGGATGCGCTACACTGCGAAGGACAGCGGCGCCACGCTGGCGGCTGCGGCAGGAGGGACTGCGGCGGGTGACCTGCTCACCCGTGCCAACGCCTTCCCGGGTGGCCGCGTCAACGAGGGCGACACCAGCGCGGTCACCGGGCTCCAGCGCGTCTTCAGCGCGAAGCGCGACTTCCCGGACGAGTGGTACGAGGCGACCAGCGGGACCAGCCTCGCGTTCTCCGCGACGATCGACCAGGGCATGTTCCCATACTTCGCCCAAGCATGCGCCAGCATCTCGTGCGCCACCATCCGGGTCTTCCTCATCCAGGAGTCGGGAGCGGCGGCGCCTTCGACTTCCGCCACGACGGTCAGCCTGACGCTGAACGGCACCGGGAGCGGCCTCTCGTGGGCGGCATCCGACTACGGCCCGTCCTACGTCTCCCGCACGGCGACGGCGCTGGACGTGAAGGACGCGGACATCGCTATCGGCGCGGCAGACACGGGCATCACGACGAGCTCGACCCCGGCGTTGAGCACGGTCGACGACCTGCTCATCGTCATCGACTACGACCTGAGTAACTCGTAGGGGCGCCGAGATGCCGACGGACGACCGCAAGGCTGGCACCTCGCCCCTCCCTGGGCGGGCAGGCACGTCGGAACAGACGAAGCCCGCGTCGCGTCCTTCGTCCGCGCCTAGGCCCGTGGACGCCCCCGGCAAAACGAAGGAGCACCTGCAGGCCGCGCCGAAGCTCGAGCTCCCGAAGGGCGGCGGCGCCATCAAAGGGATCGGCGAGAAGTTCCAGGCCAACCCGGCCACGGGCACAGCGTCGCTCAGCGTTCCGCTACCCATCCCGCCAGGCCGCGGGGCCTTCACGCCTTCGCTGTCACTTTCCTACAACTCTGGCGGGGGAAATGGCCCCTTCGGCCTCGGGTGGTCCGTCGGCGCTCCCTCGATCCGGCGCAAGACGGACAAGGGGCTCCCCGAGTACCACGACCGCGTCGACTCCGACACGTTCGTCCTCTCCGACGCCGAGGACCTCGTCGCTGCGCTCAAGCTTTCCGGCGGCAGCTGGGTGGCCGACACCACGACCGCCTCCGAGTCGAGCCAGACCTGGGACGTCCGCCGGTACCGCCCGCGAGTCGAGAGCGGATTTGCCCGCATCGAACGCTGGACGAGCCAGTCGACCGGCGACGTCCACTGGAAGACGTTCTCTCGCGAGAACGTGAAGCGGGTCTACGGGCGTTCGGCCTCCGCGCGTCTGGCCGACCCGGACGACGCGACCCGCATCTTCGAGTGGTTCCTCGAGGAGGAGTACGACGAGGTCGGAAATACCGTCCTCTACACCTACAAGGCCGAGGACCGCGCCGGTCACGCCGCCACCGCCTGGGAGGCGATGCGCGACCGCGACGGGAACGACTGCGCGTACACGTACCTCAAGCGCGTGTACTACGGCAACACGACGATGGGGTCGGTCTCCGGCAACTGGCTCTTCGAGGTGGTGTTCGACTACGGGGAGCACACGGGCACGCCGGCCACCCGGGGGGAGACCGACACCTGGACGACCCGGCAGGACGTCCACTCGAACTTCCGGTCCCGCTTCGACGTCCGCTGCTACCGCCTCTGTGAACGGGTCCTCGTCTTCCACCGGTTCTCGGGTGGCGCGGACTCTGACGCGAAGCTCACGCGCTCGGTTGCACTGACCTATGACAGCTCCGCGATCGCCAGCACGCTGACGCGCGTGCGCGTCACGGGCTGGCTGCCCGACGGCACGAGCGCGTCGATGCCGCCGCTCGACTTCGAGTACCAGGCCGCGACGATCGACGCCGCGGTGCAGTTCGTGGACGGTGTCGACGACCTGCCCCCCTCGCTCGACATCTCGCGCTACCAGTGGGTCGACCTTGACGGCGAGGGCCTCACGGGCCTCCTCACCGAGCAGGGCGGGGCCTGGTGGTACAAGCGGAACGAGGGCAACGGCGTCCTCGCGCCTGCGGCGCTCGTGCGCTCCCGGCCGAACGCGTCTCTCACGGGGGGCGATGCCCGCCTGATGGACGTCGACGGCGACGGCCGGCTCGAGCTCGTCCGGATGGGCGGCGGCATCTCCGGCTACCACACGCGGACCGCGGACGGTGGCTGGGAAGGGTTCCGGTACTTCCGGCAGATCCCGAACATCGACCTCAACGGCCCGGACGTCCGGATGATCGATCTGGACGGGGATGGGCGCGCCGACATGCTCGTGTCCGAGGACCGGGTGTTCACGTGGTACCCGTCCGAGGGGACGAGCGGGTACGCCGAGGCGCGACGCGCCTGGAAGAAGCGGGACGAGGACCTCGGGCCAACCGTCGTGTTCTCCTCGGAGCGCGAGACCATCTTCCTCGCCGACATGAACGGGGATGGGCTCACGGACCTCGTCCGTGTGCGGAACGGGAACATCTGCTACTGGCCGAACCGCGGCTACGGGCGCTTCGGCGCCAAGGTGCAGATGCAGCGGGCACCGCGGTTCGACTCGCCCGATCGCTTCGACCCGAAGCGCGTGCGACTCGGGGACATCGACGGCGCCGGCCCGGCGGACCTCGTGTACCTCGGCCCCGACCGCGTCCGGATCTGGTTCAACGAGTCTGGCAACGCCTGGAGTGCCACGGCCACCGAGCTGCCCCAGTTCCCGGGCGTCGAGAGCTCAGCCACGATCTCGCTCGCCGACCTGCTCGGCGACGGCACGCAGTGCCTCGTCTGGTCCTCGCCGCTGTTGCGCGACGGGTACGCGCCCCTCCGGTTCGTCCAGCTCATGGCCGAGGGGAAGCCCTACCTGCTCACGACGATCCGGAACAACCTCGGGCGGGTGACGACGCTAACCTACGTGCCGTCGACCCAGTTCTACGTGGACGATCGGGCATCCGGGACCCCGTGGGCCACGAAGCTCCCGTTCCCCGTCCAGTGCCTCGAGCGCGTCGAGGTACGTGACGACGTCACCGGGTGGCGCTTCGCCACCCGGTACGCCTACCACCACGGGTACTTCGACGGGCGCGAGCGCGAGTTCCGCGGCTTCGGGATGGTCGAGCAGTGGGACGCCGAGGCCATCGCCGACTTCGAGGATCCCGCCCACGCGCTCGCCCCCGCGGACGTGCTGAACCTCGACTCGGTGTGTACCCGGACCTGGTACCACACCGGCGCATTCCTCGAGCGGGGGACCCTCGAGGACCAGTACGCGACCGAGTACTACGCCGGGGACACGAGCGCGTACGAGATCGCCGCCGTGGCGTTCGACACCGGGCTGTCTGCGGCCGAGAAGCGCGAGGCGTGCCGGGCCCTGAAGGGGAGCCTCCTGCGGCAGGAGGTCTACGCCGAGGACGGCTCGGCGGCCGAGGCTCACCCCTACACGGTGATGGCCCAGAGCTACACCGTGCGGCAGCTTCAGCCGCCCGACGACGACGTTGGCGGCGTCTACCACGTGCGCCCGCAGGAGAAGCTCCAGTACCACTACGAGCGGGACACGAACACGACGAAGGACCCGCGCTGCGTCCACGAGCTCACCCTCACCGTGGACGACTGGGGGAACGTCACCCGCTCGGGCACTGTGGCCTACGCGCGGCGCGGAACCGGGCACCCCACCGCGGAGGCGACCGAGGCCATCCTCGTCACCGAGGCGGTCGTGGCCAACGACGTGGACGTCACCTCGTCCACCCGCCACGTCGGCGTACCGTGCTCGAAGAAGGCGTACCACTTCACCGGGGCGTCCACGACCGGCCTCACCGCCGGCCGATGGACCGTCGAGCACCTGAACGCGCGGATCGATGGCGGCACCATCGGGAGCAACACGTACACGGCCGCCACCCGCGTGGATTACGACGCGACGCCCTCCGGGGCGACCATGAGGCTCCTCTCCCACGAGAAGACCAGCTACTTCAACGGCTCCGGCGTCGAGACGTTCTACACCTCCGGAAGCTGGCCGTTCGGCGATCGGGCACTCGTCTACCAGAAGTACCTCCGGGCGTTCACGCCGGGGCACCTCACGTCGTCCGACGCGTTCGACGGGAACGTCAACGCGACCGCCATGTCCTACGCGGGGTACGTCACCCCCACCAGCGAGGACGGGTACTGGGTGCCCTCGGGGACCCGCACGCTCGACAGCGGGAACTTCTACGTCGCGACCGCGTACACGGATCCCTTCTCGAAGACCACCAACGTCAGCTGGGACACGCACCGACTCTTCGTCACGACGGTCACCGACCCCCTCTCCAACGCCGTGACGGCGGAGATCGACTACACGGCGTTGCAGCCCGAGAAGGTGAACGACCCGAACGGGAACTGGACCCGAGCCGTTTACGACGCCCTCGGGCGGGTGACCGAGATTCGGGTCGTTGGGAAGGGCGGGGAGGGGGACCCCGCGTCCGAGGACGAGCCCGCGAGCCCGCCGCCCACATGGCCGGCCACGCCCGTCGCCCACCCGACGGTGCGGTTCACCTACGAGCTCGACCGCTGGTGGGATCCGGGCACAGGCAACCCGAGCCTGCCCGTGCGCGTGCGCACAGAGTCGCGTCAGGCGCACGGGGCGACGCCCGAGCGCTGGTACGACCGCTACACCTACAGCGACGGCGGCGGGAACGTCATCCAGGAGAAGGTGAACGCCCACCCGGACGGGAGCACGGCGACCACCGACTGGATCGGCACCGGTCGCGTGCTGCTCAACAACAAGGGGCTCCCCGTCAAGCAGTACGAGCCCTTCTTCTCGTCGGCCGGCGAGTTCGAATTCGAGGACGACGTCGTCGCGACCGGCGTGAGCCCGACGATCTACTACGATCCGCTCGGGCGGGCGGTCGAGGTGGTGAACCCGAACCTCACGCTCCGCCGGGTGGAGTTCGACCCCTGGGTCCAGATCACTTACGACGAGAACGACCTCGCCGACGAGGCCGTGGCCGCGGGGGCCACTGTCGACGTGACGAGCGACCACCTTGACACGCCGACGACCGTGAAGCTCGACGTGCAGGGCCGGGCCTACCGCACGTTCGAGTTCCTCGCGACGACGACCACGCCGGAGAGCGAGACGGGCGCGCTCAAGACCACGCTGTCGCTCGACGTCCAGGGCAACCCGCTCACCGTCAACGACGCACTCGGGGTCGACACGCAGACCCAGTCCTTCGACATGCTCGGGCGCCCGATCCGCACGAGCTCCCCGGACGCCGGCGACACCCGGGCGCTCGTCGACGTCTCCGGGCAGCCGATCAAGGTCGTTCGGACCGGTGGCCTCACGCTCGAGTACCAGTACGACGAGCTGCGGCGCCGCACGCGGCTGACCGTGACCGAGGGGACCAACACCCGGATCGCCGAGGTCAACCTGTACGGCGAGGGCCAGGGGACCACGCTCAACCACCGCGGCAAGCTGTACAAGCAGTGGGACACCGCTGGCCGGGTCGTCTTCGACAGCTACGACTTCAAGGGCAACCCGCTCTCGTCGACGCGCAGGTTCTGGAACCGCACGAACGGCGACACGATCAGCTGGACGGCGACGGCGTCGACCGACGACGGGAAGCTCGAGTCGACGGCGTACACGACGTCGCAGGAGTTCGACGCGCTCGACCGGCCGACCTCGCAGACGACGCCGGACACGAAGGAGACGACGTTCACCTACGACGATGCCGGTCTCCTGTACGGCGTCGCCGTCGACGGCACCGACTACGTCACGAGCATCGCCTACAACGCCCGCGGGCAGCGCGAGGAGCTCGTCTACGGGAACGGGACGGTCACCAGCTACACCTACGAGCCCGAGACCTTCCGGCTCGCGACGCTGACGACCGTCCGCACGAACACCGACACGCTCCAGGCGCTGGCGTACAGCTACGACCCCGTCGGGAACATCCTCGAGATCACCGACGACGCGCAGGACACGCTCTACTTCAACAACACGGCGGTCTCCCCCGACAAGGCGTTCGAGTACGACGCGCTGTATCGGCTCAAGCACGCGACTGGCCGCGAGAAGACCTCTCGGGGCCAGCCCTACGACGGGGATCCGGCGTGGGGTTCACGCCCGGCCGCCTACGACGCGGTCGAGCGCTACTCGGAGGAGTACGCCTACGACGACGTGGGAAACGTCACGTCGATGGTCCACAAGCTCGGCGCGACCACGAACTGGACGCGGACCTTCACCTACGAGGTGAATGGTTCGTCCCAGCCCGTGAGCAACCGCCTGATCTCGACGACCGAGTCGGCGGGTACGGTCGAGTACCAGTACGACGACCGCGGGAACATCGTCTTTCTTCCGCACCTCTACAACGACGGAGCCACCCCGGACCCGACGCCGAACGTCACGCCCGACTTTCGCGACCAGATGGCGCGAGCCGAGCTCCCGACGGCGGGCCAGTATGCGCTCTACTACTACGACGCGAACGGCCAGCGCGTGCGAAAGGTCGTGGTCAAAGGGGCGGATACGGAGGAGCGGCGGTACCTTGGGGCGTATGAGGTCTGGAGCAGGACCGGCACGAGCACGCAGGGGCGGGAGACCCTCCACGTCATGGATGGCGAGCAGCGCATCGCCATGATCGAGACGAACACGGTCAGCTCCGCGGTCCGCAAGCGCTACCAGCTCGGGAACCACCTTGGCACGAGCGTCCTCGAGATTGACGAGAACGAGGCCATCATCTCGTACGAAGAATACCACCCCTACGGGACGACTGCGTGGTGGGCAGGCACCTCGGACACCGAGGTGAGCGCGAAGCGCTACCGCTACACCGGGAAGGAGAAGGACGAGGAGACAGGCCTGCACTACCACGGGGCGCGGTACTACGCGCCGTGGTTGGGGCGGTGGACGAGCGCGGACCCGATCGGGTTGGGGGATGGGCCGAACAGGTACGCCTACGTGCACGGGAACCCGGTCGGATTTCGTGACCCAAACGGGATGCAAAGGCGATCAGGTGATGGCGCGAAAGAGTCGTTCGCGGATCGGCCCGAACCAGGAGCTCGAAGGGAGCAGATCGCCCGTGAAGTCCTTGAAGAGGCATTGGAATGGGGGTTCCCCGGCGTCGATGGCGAGGGGAGGTACCTGGATGACTGGTTGCCGGACCTCTCGTCCAAACCGTCCATGACACCCTCGGAGTCCGTCGAGAAGGGCGCGAACCGCTCGATTCTCGACCGCGCTCTCGGTGAGCCAAAGAATCGCCTTGACTGCGTGGAAGGGGCGCAACTCTTCCAGTTGGAGATGCGCCGCCGGGAGCTTGGAAGCGACGAGTTTGACCGCCTGATCCCTGTCTCAGGACGGGACCTCAATCTCCCCGCAACCTCGAGGAGCGGAAGCCCGCTTTTCAGCTTCCTTTCTCAGTCGCGTACAGGCCAACAGGTAACTGACTACACCAACCCGGCGAGCTGGAAGGGCGCGCGTGCGGGTGATCGGGTCTACTTCTCCAACATGCCAGACCGGGGTGAGGCCGGGAACCCACCTACCGGTCGGCCCGGATTCAAGGAACTCTTCCACGCAAAACACGGCGGGTCATCCGTGTATCAAGGGGAAAACGCCATCATCATCGACTTCGACAGTGCGGGCCTCCCGAGGTTCTACGTCCACGGGCTGAGCAACAGGGAGAAGCCCCTCTGGACTGCGTCCGAGATTGAGGAGCACCTCTCAAGGAAGTACAACGAAGTGGCTCCGGCGGAGCTTGAGATTGACGTTTCACATCTCCCCGACCCTGTGCTGTACAGGCTGCCGGAATGAGTCTTCTCGGGTTGGTCTTACTGCCGGCATGCCAAATGGGTGGCAGACCGGCGGGTGTGCGTCCGACCGGGCCTTCGCTCGAGCTTTCCGGTGTCCAAGTCCTGCGTACGAGGCCGGATTTCGTATTTGTCTCCGCCGATCTTCGGCTAACAAACACGGGCGCGGACGCCAGGTGGTTGGTCGTGCCCGTCTACCCGCCTGAGCCCGAGTTCGAGAAGGGCGAAAAGGAAATCCAGTGCTTCCGGCTTCAGACCTCGCCGGAAGTCGTGTGGTTCCGTGGCGTTACCACGAATTTTCAGGCGATCCTCATCGCCGGCGGTGCCAGCGTTCTCGTGAAGGGGGTCCACTTCCAAGTGGTCACTGACGAACGTGACGAGTCAGTCACATTTCGAGGATCGTTCGCGAGGGAGGTCCGGGTTGGTTCGATGTCTCTCCGAGAGCTTCCCGGCTGTGGCTCTGCCGCGCCAGCAACCGGCGGCGTGTTTGATGGGGACAGCGGGGCCGGCGATCCACGGAGCCTGACGTTCTGGAGGAGCACCGTGCCCATTGTTGTGGACTCGTCCCCGGAGCATGAGTTCGAATTCGAGGTCGCCATCGCTCGGTGAATAGGTGTTGGCAGCGCCCAAGATCCGCCTGATCCCGGCGAGCAACGCGTCGTCCACCATCGTCCCCGGCGAGCAACGCGCGTGGTCACCAACGTGAGCGGTGACCACGCAGCAACTGGCTACCTTGTCCCGTCCCACGCGTTTTTCCCCAGTCCGATCCTGCGTCCGGCTACTGGTAGAACCCGCGAGACGTCGCCCGTTCGCGTGTCCCACGCTGCACCAGGAGGTCCTGCTGCCGTATCAGAAGGGGATGTCGTCTTCGTCGATCTCCACGGGCTCCTCGGGCAGCACGTCCTCCCAGCGACGTGCAGGCCGCTCGCCGAGTACGGCG
>JBMOQZ010000304.1:0-8894 GCA_049322475.1 Myxococcota bacterium
GGCGAGGGGCGCGAGCGCGGCCGCGTCTACGTGATGGAGGGGGCGCTGGGCGCGCGCGAGGACATCGACGACGCCCGCGCCACCTGGACGGGCGAGGCCGACGCCGACTACGCCGGCGGCGCCCTCGCCGCCGCGGACCTCGACGGCGACGGCTACCCCGAGCTGCTCGTCGGCGCGACCGGCGCGGACGTCGCCTACACCGACGCCGGGGCGGTCTACGTCGTGGCGGGAGGCCTCGAGGGCGCGCGGTTCTTGAGCGACGCCACCGCCGTCCTGCACGGCCACGGCCCGTCGGCCGCCGCGGGGACGCGCATCGCGGTCGCCGGCGACACCGACGGCGACGGCCGCGACGACGTCCTCGTCGGCGCCCCCGGCGCCGAGTCGAGCGCGCTCTTCCTGCTCCGCTACGTGGAGGAGGGGACGTCGCCGCTCACCGAGGCCTCGGTCCGGTGGCTCGCCGACCCCGCCGACGAGCTGGGCCGCGCCGTCGCCGGCGCGGGCGACGTCGACGGCGACGGCCTCGGCGACTTCCTCGCGGGCGCCCCGGGCGTGGAGGGCGGCATCGGCGCGGTGTACCTCTTCTCCGGCGCGGACTACTAGGAGCCCCATGTGGGCGATCCTGCTCGTGGCGTGCGTGAAGCCGCTCCCGCCGACGATGGTCCCGGCCGACACCCTGACCTACCGCACGTCCGACGGGTGGGAGGCCGAGGTCCGGCACTACCCGGGCGAGGGCCCGCCCGTGCTGCTCGTCCACGGCATGGGCGCCAACCACTACAACTGGGACTACCGGCCCGAGGTGAGCCTCGCGCACGCGCTGCAGGCCCGCGGCTGGGACGTGTGGATCCCCGCGCTCCGGGGCGACCCGGGAAGCCTCCCGCCCGACCGCCGCGCGCGCCGCGGCTTCTCCTTCAGCGAGTTCGCCACGCTCGACCTCCCCGCGGCGGTGGACGCCGTGCTGGCGGCCACGGGCGAGGACCAGCTCTTCTGGGTCGGCCACTCGATGGGCGGCATGCTGCTCTACACGGCGATCTCCGACTACCCGGAGAAGATCGCCGGCGGCGTCGCGATCTGCTCGCCGTCCGGGTTCGCCCACCCGTTCGACGCGCAGCTGAGCCTCGCGCGATCGCGCTGGCTGTTCCGGGGCCGGGGCGCGGTCCCCGCGGAGGCGTTCGGGAAGGCCACCGGGGGCCTCGGGCGCGCCAACCCGCTGTTCCGTCGCGTCTCCAACCCCGACAACCTCGACTTCGCCGTCGCGAAGGGGCTCGCCCGCCACGCGCTCGTCGACATGCCCCACGCGCTCGCGTTCGAGGCCACGGGGTGGGTGCGGGCCGGCGAGCTCGTCGACCGCGCCGGCGAGCCCTGGCTGCGCCCGAACGCGGTGCCGCTCCTCGTGATGGGCGGCGCCGTCGACCGCGTGGTGGCCGAGCCCGACGTCCGCGCGACGTGCGACCGCTTCCCCGACTGCGAGTACCGGCTGCTCGGCACCGCCGGCGGGTTCTCCGCCGACTACGGCCACGTCGACGCCGTCCTCGGGAAGGAGGCGGCGAGCGAGGTCTACCCGGTGATCCTCGACTGGCTCGACCGGCGGCGCGCTACCGCGCCCTGAACGGCACCACGTCCGCCGGCTTGCCCGTCCGCCGCGGCGGCAACGGCCGCGGCGCCTGCGCGTGCAGGACCACCTGCCCGTCGCGCCCGGGCAACACGAACACGAGGCGCGGACAGTGGGTGCGCGGCAGGATCGCCGCGGGAGGACCGGCGCCGAAGTCGAGCTGCGCGAGCGGCGCGCGCGCGAGGTTGCTGACGAGCACGCCGCCGCGCGGGTCCACGAGGTGGACCTCGTCCCAGGCGTGGGTCGCGCCGAACGCGGCCGCGGCCCCCACCGCGGCGCGCGCGCGCGCGGCGTCGTAGCGGGCGACGGCGAGGTGGATCTGCCGGGCGAGCAGGGCGACGGGCGCGACGTCGAGCGCGTCCCGATCGAGCGCGAGCGAGACGAGCGCGACGGCGTTCCCGAAGTACGCGGGCGAGAGCCCCGGCAGCCGCCCGCGCAGGTCCACCGGGAAGGGGAGGGGGCGCGGCCCACCGCAGCCCGAAGGTCTTCCAGCAGAGCGCCGCCGCGACGTCCGCCTCGGTGACGCCCTCCGTGATCGACGGGATCGCGAGCGGCGCCGCGTCGTGCCCGGCGGTCAGCGGGTCGCGCCGCAGGATGCCGGGCACCCAGGTCGCGCCCAGGGTGTCGCGCAGCCGCGCCGGCGTCCACCTCCCCGTGGGCACGTCCACCACGAACGGGCCCAGCTCGCGCACGGGCGGGGTCCACGGCTTGCCGCGGGTCGCCCGCGCCCAGGCGGCGAGGAAGGAGAAGAAGCTGGAGCCGTCGGCGATCGCGTGCGACAGCTTCGCCGTGACCATCGACCCGTCCTCGCTCGTCGTGACCCGCAGGGTCGCCGCCCGGTCGGGCCCCTCGACCTCGAACAGATCCGCGTCGTCCGCGACCACCGCGTCGGCCTCCACCCGCCCCCACAGCAAGGGGAAGTCGGGCCGCACGCGGGCCAGCCCGGCGCGGAGCGCGTCCGCGTCGAGCTTCGCGCCGTACAGGAGGGTGAACTCCACCGGCCAGGCGTGCTCGCCGACGAGCGCCTGCTCCAGCGCGGAGAGCGGCCACCTCACTTCGCGGTCTCGGCGAGGTCGCCCGCGAGGAACAGGTCCTCCATCTTCCGCAGCCAGAGGCTCGAGAACACGCCGTCGGGATCGTGCTCGCGCCGCTTCAGGAGGAACTCGCGCAGCTGCGGGTAGGCCTTCCGGATGTGGTCGGGCCGCCCGAGGAAGTAGTCCCACAGGTAGAACGTGCCGTCGTACTCGTGGACGACGAGGTCGAAGAGCTCCTCCCACACCGGCCGCAGCTCCGCCTCGTTGTGGCGGTCGAGGTGGAACGTCGGGGACATCGTGAACCGGTCGGTCACGGCGTACCGGAGCACGGTCTCCGTGTCCCGACGGACGAAGCGGAGGTCGCAGAAGGTGCCCCAGCGCTGCACCGGCCGCACGATCTCGCGCATCTTCGCCGCCACCTCGCGGTAGTGCTTCGGGTCGATCTGCAGCTCGACGTGCATGTCGTTGCCCTCGAGCTCGAGCACCCCGTCGTGGATGTGCTCGTAGTACTCGCCGAGGGAGGTGAACTGGCAGCCGTCGGTGGTCGTGAACGGCCCGTTCTTCTCGATCTCGCGCTTCCAGACGGCCCACGGGAAGCCGTGGTCGGTGTGGAGCAGGTACATGCCGAACGCGTACAGCCAACGATCGGTGCGCGTGTTCTTGAACGGCAGGATGCGGGACTGGTCGACCGCCGGCTTGTACATCGTCATGTACGCCCAGTTCTCGACGATGCCGCGCGCGCTGCTGTGGGCGTCGCCGTAGACGTAGCCGGCCTCCATCTTCTCCATGTAGAGGTCGCAGACGTCGTCGAAGGGGACCTTCGGGATGGGGTCCCGCTCGAGGTTGCGGACCTCCTGCAGCACGAGCTCCACCGAGTAGAGCACCCCGAAGGCGCCGTACCCGCCGACCACGAGCGAGAAGAGCTCGGCGTTCTCCTCGCGGCTGCAGCGCCGGGGCTCGCCGTCGGCGCCCACCAGCGTGAACGCGCGCACGTAGTGGACCAGCGGCGGGCTGTTCATCTTGCGCGCGTGGATGTTGACGGAGACGCTGCCGCCGACCGTGCACCGGTTCACGAGCGTCTGCTTGAGGTGCAGCCCCCACTTGCTGTTTCGGCCGCGCAGGTCCTCGACCAGCTGCTCCCAGGTCACGCCGGCCTCGACCGTGGTGGTCCCGTTCAGCTCGTCGACGGCGAGCACCTTGTCGAGTCCCCGGACGTCGAGCATGACGGTGCCGTCGCAGAACTGCTGGCCGTCGGAGGAGTGGCCGAGGCCCATGATCGAGACCGTGGCGCCCTGCGCGCGGGCGTAGCGGACCGCCTCGCACAGGTCCGTGAGCGAGCGCGGGCGCCGCACGGCGTGGGCCGTGGCCCGGTGGATCGACATGAACGCGTCGGTGACCTCGAGCGACGGGCGCGGGGCCACCTTCGGGGTCCGGCCGTTGCGGGCGTAGAGCCGGAGGAAGGGAAGGAGATGCGCCAGCATCCGCACGGGTGCCTCCCGGGGCGATGGCCGGCGTCATACCATGAGCGGCCCGATGACCGAGCTCTCCTCCGACACCCCGATGTTCCGGCAGTACCGGGAGCTGAAGGCCGCCCATCCGGACGCGCTCCTGTTCTTCCGCATGGGCGACTTCTACGAGCTCTTCGGCGAGGACGCCGTATGGACCGCCGCCGCGCTGGAGCTCACGCTCACGTCGCGCAACAAGGACCAGCCCGATCCCGTCCCGATGTGCGGCGTGCCTCACCACGCCGCCGAAGGCTACGTCCGCCGCCTCCTCGATCTGGGGCGCAAGATCGCCATCGCCGACCAGGTCGAGGACCCCCGGCTCGCGAAGGGCATCGTGCGGCGGGAGGTGGTGCGCGTCGTCACCCCGGGGCTCGCCGGCGACGCCGCCGAGTCCCACGAGCCCGCGTTCCTCGCGGCGGTCGGGGGCGGGCCGGGCGCGTACGGCTTCGCCCTGCTCGACGTGAGCACGGGCGACCTTCGCGCCACCGAAGTGGCCACGCTGGACGCGCTCCTCGCCGAGATCGTCCGCGCCGAGCCGAAGGAGGCCATCCTCGGGCCCGAGGCCGACGATCCGGAGGTGCGCGCGGCCCTGGGGGGCCTCTGCGTCACCCGGGTCGACGACTTCGCGGGCGATCGCCGCGCGCTCGAGCGCCGCTTCGGTCCTTGCGCGCTCGGCGAGGCCGGCGTCGCCGCGGCGTGCGCCGCCCTCCGGTACGCGGAGGCCCACCTCCGCAGCGAGCTCCGCAACGTCGTCACGCTGCGCCCCTACACGGTCGGCGGCAACCTCGAGATGGACGAGGCCACCCGCCGCAACCTCGAGCTCTTCCGGCCCCTGCGGGGCGCCGGGCGCAAGGGCACGCTGCTGCACCTGCTCGACGAGGCGCGCACCCCGATGGGCGGGCGCCTCTTGCGCGAGTGGCTCGCCGCCCCGCTGCGCGAGCCCGCGGCCATCGAGGCCCGCCTCGACGCCGTGCAGGCCTTCGTGGACGACACGAAGGCGCGCGAGCGCGCGGGCGACGCGCTGAAACAGGTCGCCGACGTCGAGCGCATCGCCGGCCGCGTCGCCCAGGGCACGGCGCCTCCACGCGACCTCGCCGCGCTCCGCACCTCGCTCGAGCGGCTCCCCGCGCTCGCCGCCGCGGCGTCGCACCCCGCGCTCGCCGGGCGCCTCGGCGAGGACTTCTGCGACGACGTGATCGCCGACGTCGCCCGCTGGCTCGTGGACGAGCCGCCGGCGACGCTGCAGGACGGCGGCGTGATCCGGCCCGGCGCCGACCCCGAGCTCGACCGCCTCCGCGAGCTGGCGCTCGACGCGAAGGGCGCGATCGCGCGGATGGAGGGCGATCTCCGCGACGCCACCGGGGTCGCCAGCCTGAAGATCCGCCACAACGCGGTGTTCGGCTACTACATCGAGGTCACGAAGGCGAACCTCCACCGCGTGCCGGCGAGCTGGCACCGCAAGCAGACCATCGCGACGGGCGAGCGCTACATCACGCCCGAGCTCAAGGAGTACGAGGAGGCGGTCCAGGGCGCGGACGAGAAGCGCGTGGTGATCGAGGCGCAGCGATACAACGAGCTGCGTCAGCGTGTGTCACGCGAGCTCGCGCGGATCCTCGCCGTCGCCCGCGGGATCGCCGAGCTGGACGTGCTCAGCGCGTTCGCGGAGCTCGCCGTTAGACACCGATACACGCGCCCGTGTATCGACACGTCTCACTGTGTCAACCTGACCGCGGCGCGACACCCGGTGGTGGAGGCGACGTACCGCGAGGAGCGGTTCGTGCCGAACGACGTGCGGCTCGACGAGCAGGGCCGGCTGGTGATCCTCACCGGACCGAACATGGCGGGCAAGAGCACGCTCATGCGGCAGGTCGCGCTGATCGTGCTCATGGCGCAGATGGGCTCGTTCGTGCCCGCCACGAGCGCGCGCGTGGGCGTGTGCGACCGGGTGTTCGTCCGCGTCGGCGCCAGCGACGACCTGTCGCGCGGTCGCTCCACGTTCATGGTGGAGATGGCCGAGACGGCGAACATCCTCTCGGGGGCCACCGCCGCGTCGCTCGTGTTGCTCGACGAGATCGGGCGCGGGACGTCGACCTACGACGGCCTCGCCATCGCCTGGGCCGTCGCCGAGGACCTCCACGACCGCGTGAAGTGCCGGGCGATCTTCGCGACGCACTACCACGAGCTCGCCGCGCTCTCGGAGTCGAGCGTGCACGTGCGCAACATGCACGTCGCGGTGGCCGAGCACGGCGAGAAGGTCGTGTTCCTGCGCAAGGTGAAGCCCGGCCCGGCGAGCGGCAGCTACGGCATCCAGTGCGCGCGGCTCGCGGGCCTGCCGATGCCGGTGGTCGACCGCGCGAAGCAGCTGCTGAAGCAGCTCGAGAAGCGCCGGCCGAAGCCCGAGGCCACGCAGCTCTCGCTGTTCGGCGCGCCGCCGGAGGTCGAGGCCCCCCCGCCCGAGGCGCCCCTCGCCGACCCCATCCGCGACGCCGTCGCCGCCCTCGATCTCGACGGGATGACCGCCCGCGACGCGCTCGCGGCGCTGTATCGGCTGCGGGAGATGCTGTGAGCGGGCTTCGGGCTTCGGGCTTCGGGCTCCGGGAGGAGCCATGACGGCCGCGGCCTCGGAGGCGTGGCTCGCCGCCGTCGACGGCTTCCTCCACTGGGCGAAGACCGAGCGGGCGCTCGCGAAGAACACGCTCGCGGCCTACCACGCCGACCTCGCGCGGCTCGGCGCCTGGCTGGCGAAGGAGGGGGTCGCGACGCCCGCGGCCGTTCGGCACGCGCACCTGTCCGCCTACGTCGCGCACCTCGCCGGCGAGGGCCTCGACCCGCGCTCGATCGCGCGTCACCGGAGCGCGTTCCGCCAGCTCTTCCGGCAGCTGCGCGACGAGGGGATCGTCGTGAAGGACCCCACCGTCCTGATCGAGGCGCGCGTGCCGCCGCGGCGCGTGCCGCGCGTCCTCACGGAGCGCGACGTCGACGCGATCCTCGCCGCCCCCGACCGGACGACGCCGCTCGGTCTCCGCGACGCCGCGATGATCGAGCTCATGTACGGCGCCGGCCTGCGCGTGAGCGAGCTGGTCAACCTGCCCCGCTCCGGCGTGCACCTCGAGGGCGGCTGGGTCCGGGTGAAGGGCAAGGGGGGGCGCGAGCGCGTGGTGCCGATGGGCGAGGAGGCGGGCGCGCTCGTCGTCCGCTACGTGCACGAGGTGCGCGGCGCCGCGCCGGCGGCGGCCCTGTTCCTGTCGCGACGAGGCGAGGCGATGACGCGCCAGAACTTCTGGGAGCGCCTCAAGCGCTACGCGCGCGAGGCGGGGATCGCCATCGACGTGACGCCCCACGGCCTCCGGCACGCCTTCGCCACCCACCTGCTCGACCACGGCGCCGACCTGCGCGCGGTGCAGGCGATGCTCGGGCACGCCGACATCAGCACGACGCAGATCTACACGCACGTGGCGCGCGAGCGGCTGCGGCGGATCCACGCGGAGGCACATCCGCGCGGGGCGTGACCGGTCGTGTCCGGGGCCTGCGGTAGAATCCGCGCCTCCATGCTCGCCCCCGTCGCGATCGTCCACGCTGCGTCGGCCGTGACGGCTCGGCGCGAGGGCCGCTAAGTGCTCCAGCCCGGGCGGGTGGTCGACCGCTACGTGATCGAGGCCGAGCTCGGCTCGGGGGGCATGGCCACCGTCTACAAGGTGCGGCACGCGCGCCTTCGCAGCGTCCACGCGCTGAAGGTGCTCAAGGTCCAGGGGAGCGACCTGCAGGCCCGGCTCGTCCAGGAAGGGCAGATGCAGGCCCAGCTGCGCCACCCCAACATCGTGGCCGTCACCGACGTCGTCGACGTCGACGGCGCGCCGGGCCTCGTCATGGACTTCGTCGCCGGCCCCCCGCTCGACGCGTGGCTCCGCGAGCAGCCCCGCCCCTCGCTCGCCGAGGCGCTGCGCATCTTCGGGGGCATCGTCGACGCGGTCGCGCGCGCGCACCGCGAGGGGCTCGTGCACCGCGACCTCAAGCCGGGCAACGTCCTGCTCGAGGACGGCGACCGCGGGCTGGTGCCGAAGGTGAGCGACTTCGGCCTCGCCAAGATCCTCGCCGACTCGGGCTCGCCGCTCACCCGCACGCGCTCCGGCGTCGCCGTCGGCACGCCGCAGTACATGGCCCCGGAGCAGGTCCGGGACGCGAGCCGCGTGGACCAGCGCGCGGACATCTTCGCGCTCGGGTGCATCCTCTACGAGCTGACGTGCGGGCGGTCGCCGTTCGCGCACTCGGACCTGCTGTCGACGATGAACGCCGTCGTCGCCGGCGACTTCCCGCCGCCGAAGGAGGTCGCGCCCGGCCTGCCCGAGAACGTCCGCGCGGCGATCGAGGGCTGCCTCGTGGTGGACCGCGATCGCCGCATCCCCGACTGCGCCACGCTGGTGGGGGTCCTCGCCGGCGACGCGGCGGTCGAGCGCGCGCGGCCGCGCGTTCGCGTGGCCGCGGACGAGCCCACATCGCCGTCCTCGGACGAGACCCTCCAGCCCGCCTCGAAGGGCACCTGGGCGGCGATCGCCGTCGGAGGGGGCGCGCTCGTCGCCGCGGCGGGGTTCGGGACGCTGGCGATCGCGCTCGGGGCGTGGTGGTGGCTCGAGGCTCGCGAGGCCGGAGAGGTCGCCGTCGCCGCGCCGCCGCCGGCGGAGGTCGCGGTCGCCGAGCCCGAGCCCCCGCCCGAGGCCGTCACCGAGCCCGAGCCCGCGCCGACGCGCG
>JBMOQZ010000305.1:0-79663 GCA_049322475.1 Myxococcota bacterium
AAACACCTCACGCTCACCCATCTGCGCGCCGTGCTCGGCCTCCCTGAGAAGGACCAGGAGCGGCTCCTCGCCGCGGCGGAGGAGAAGGCGTGGACGACCCGCCAGCTCGAGGACAAGGCCGCGAAGGTCCGCAAGAGCGAGGCCGACGGCCGCGGCCGGAAGCCCGACCCCGGGTTCGTGAAGGGCATCCGCCGGCTCGGGAAGCTCCTCGACGAGAAAGACGCGTGGTTCGGCGACCTCGAGAAGGTGGAGGAGCTGGAACCTGACCAAGCGAAGGCGCTCTGGGATCACGTCACAGGGATGAAGCTCCAGTGCGAGGCGCTGCAGAAGGCGCTCGAGGGGAGGGTGCCGGGGGTCTCACGGGCGATCACGTAGCCGCGCAGCCGGGCGACCCCTGCTATTCGCCGCCTCTACCCAACATCTCGGGCAGGAGCCTTTCCACGGTCTCGACCATCACCCGGGTCGCGGGGTCCACCTCGACGTTCACGCGTTCTCCAACGCCTTTCAGGCCGAAGGTCGTGATCCGGAGTGTCTCCGGAATGAAGCAGACCGTGAACGTGCACCGATCGCGGTCGACGCTGACCACAGTGAGACTCGCACCGTCCAGCGCGATGAAGCCCTTAACGAAGACGTACTTCATTAATTCGCTGGGCGCATGGAAGGTGACGACGTGGTTGTTTTCGGGCCTATCAACGGCCACGACATCGGCCATGCCTGCCACGTGCCCGGAAACGACGTGCCCACAGATCTCGTCGCCGAACGCCATCGACCTCTCGATGTTGACGAGCGTTCCCTCGCGAATTTCGCCGATCGTGGTGAGCTTGAGTGTTTCCTCCATGGCGTCGAAGGCGACCCGGCAGCCGTCGCGAGCGGCGACCGTCAGGCAAACTCCGCTCACCGCAACGCTCGCCCCGAGTTCGAGGCCTTCGGTCAAACCATCCGGAAGGTCGATGGAAAAGCGGGTCAGGCCGGGAGCGAGACGAACCTCCACTACCGGAACCCGCGCGCGCACGATGCCCGTGAACATGGAGCTCCTTATTCAGCCGGAGGGCTGGTCAAAACGTTTGGACCCCGGAATTCGTCGAGAAGACCTATCATGTGTGCGACCGCACGTATGGCCTTCTGCGAAGAGTACTTTGCCTTAGCCTTCGCATGCTCAAGCGTGGCGTTTGGTCCGATGATCGCGACGGCCATTGGAATCATGTGGCGAAGTTGAAGTTCCAACAGCTTGCCGGTCGCCTGATGGGCGATGACCTCGCCATGCTTGGTCTGGCCGCGAGCCTGGACACCGAGCACAACGACTCCATCCGGGCGATCGCTCTCGACAAGCGCCTTTACCGCAAGGGGCGCCTCTAGGGAACCAGGTATCCATACGACCCGATCGATGCGAACGCCCGCTTCCTCCGTCGCCTCTCGGGCAAATACCACCATGCTCTCACAAATCTCCCGATGAAGAAACCCAGCCACGAGGTGGATTCGCGGAATCACGTAAGCCGCCTCGCAAGCCCGCGACGCCAAGAGACGATCTCCGCCGCTGCCACAGCGGCTTCGATTCCCTTGTTGAACCCGTCGTTGCCGCTGCGTGCGACGAGCTGCTCGACGGTGGCGATCGGGATCACCTCCATGATGATGGGAACCCCCTCCGAGAGCATCACCTGCCCAAATCCGCGGGCGCACTCGTCCGCAATCATCTCGAAATGGTACGTCTCCCCCTTCATGATGGCACCGAAACAAATCAAGGCATCGTACGGCCGATCGGGCGCAGCGCTACGAATGAGCGTCTGGGCCGCCAAGGGCAGCTCCAAGGAGCCCGGAAGCAGGTGGTGCTCGGGGACCGGGCAGTCAGCGTCTCGCAGAATCTCCACGCATCGCTTGACCATGCCGTCGACGTGTTCTCGATACCACTTCGCCTGAAGGATAGCGATCCTCGCGCCGGGAATCTTCGGAACGGCTGCCGCATCAAGTTGAACTTGCATATGGCGCACCTTACCGAGCAGCCGTACTGCGGTCAAGACGTGGACCGGGTGTGGACCGGGGAACGGTGGAGCGCGGTAACGGTTGCCGCCCGATGGCGTTCCGCTGGCGTGCTGCGAGCCGCCCCGATAGGCCGCGCCTCGGAGACGTCTGCGTGGCGCGGTCCTACAAGTGGGTGCTCGGCTCCTGGATCACCGACGAGATGTATGCCGCGTGTGCGCGCCTCTACTCCGAGCACTACGGGTTCTGGGCGGCGTCACCGAACGACGGGTGGAAGAGGAGGCGGGTTCGCCAGACGCCGGAAATGATCAGGCGGCTGACCGCCTCGGCGGACTCCCGGCTGGCGATGGCCTACGAGAACGACGTCCTGATCGGGTACGCGGTGGCCATCCAGACGCGCGCAGACGGATACGGGATCGTCTCGTGGGTGACGCAACTCGTCGTCCACGAACGCTTCCGTGACCAAGATGTAGCCAAGCGGTTGCTCTTCTCCATCTGGAAGTTCTCCACCCACAAGGCCTGGGGGCTTGTAACTGCAAATCCTTACGCGGTACGCGCGCTGGAGAAGGCCACGCGGCGGCGTTGCAGGCCCTCCCGTATCGCCCGCGCGAGGGATCGTCTGTTCAACGTTGGACTTGCGCATGTGCCATATCTCCACAAGGACCATCCGCCAGAGGTGGATGCCACGCAGTGCGTGATCAACACGCAGTTCTTCGTCGATCATTCCGAACTCCCTGCGATGCTGGCTGAGGTGACCACGTCCGGCGTTCCCTGGCTCCTCGGTGAGCTCAAAGAGGGCCACGAGTGGTTTGCATTCACGTTCGACGATCAACAACCGCTTACGCTTGCCGCCGACGAGATCGAGAAGATGCTCCAAACATCGGACGAGGTGGTGCGGGAGGCGTACTCCCGGATGGACCTCAACTCCGCACACAAGTGGATGAGGCACGCGCACAAGGAGGCCGATGACATTGTTGATTTCTGTGGCCTCACCCAGAGTTCGAGCGTTCTTGACCTTGGATGCGGCATTGGTCGTCACGCGATCGAACTGGCGAAGCGCGGGCACCAAGTTGTCGGCGTAGAGTTCATTGGCAAGTTCACTGAGCTCGCGCAATCCGAAGCGGCGCGGCAGGGTGTGCAGGCAGAGTTCGTGGCGGCCGATGGCCGCAGCGTTGACCTTGGTCGGACCTTCGACTGTGTGGTCTGCTTGTATGACGTGATCGGGAGCTTCGCGGACCAAGAGCAGAACAGGCGCATCGCCGAGAACATCGCGCGCCACTTGCGGCCAGGCGGCACGGGGCTGATTTCGGTCATGAATATGGGCCTCACCCTGCAGCGGGCGAAGAGGAACTTCTCGCTGAAGACCAACCCCCAAGCGCTGCAGGAACTGCCTGCAAGCAACATCATGGAATCCACCGGGGACGTTTTCAATCCCGATTTCTACATGATCGACACGGATTTCGGCGTAGTGTACCGCAAGGAGCAGTTTCAGCTCGGTGGCAGCCTGCCAGAGGAATTCATCGTGAGGGATCGACGGTATTATCCTGATGAGATCACAAAAATCGCCGAAGATGCAGGGCTGGCTGTGGATTGGGTTCGGAGCGTTTCCGCAGGTCGGTGGTCCGTGGAGAACCCGCTGGGCAAGGAACTGCTCTTGCGCGTCCATCGTCCTGAGTGACCCGAACGCAAGCATGAAGGTCACCTCCGGGCACATGGCCACGCCAGGGGCCTTGTCCCGCCGGACTCCCTCCTGTTTCTGTGGGTTGAAATCAGAAGAGGGGATGACCCAGGGCTGACGTGTTCGGGCGAGTGCCGCACGCCAGCAGACTGCTGCCGACCTGCTCCCGGAGGGGGTGTTTCCGCGCGGAAACACCCGGGTACCCCGACCCACCGTAGGCCGTGCACGGTCTACCTACCCAAGAATGCACAGGCGGCGCTCCTCATCACCGCGGAAGAGAAGGCATGAATCGCACGCCAACTCGAGCACAGGGCGGCGAAGCTCCGCAAGAACGAGCCGAAGGACGTTGATCGAAGCCGACTCCCAGCTTCGCGGAGGGACCCCAGCGCCTCGGGATCGGGAGGGCAGGCAACCCTCAACGAGAAACGCGGATGACCTGCCGGGCGTAGGCGGGCGGCAGGCTGAGCGCAGCTTGCCCACCACATCGGCACTTCACCGGCGCATCACCAGGAATCCAGCGACGCTTCGAGAGCTCTGCAAAAGCAAGTTCGGCGATTCGTCGCAGTCGAGGACGGATATTTTCGCCAGACCTACCGTCCGGGTCACCCGTGATCGCGAGAGCCCCCAACTGAGAAGTAGAATAGCGTTCGTCGGCCAGGCACTGGAGCCATTGGACGACGGCTTCGCGTCTCGCCCGTCGGAGGGCAACCTTTCGCGGGTCGTTAATGTCATAGACGTCGGCGGTGTACTCGGCATCCGTGTCGCCCGCCATAGGGAGGAGCGTATCTCCCGTGACGTCGAAGTGTGCCGCCCAGACATCCTCCGTGGGATCAAGGAGGCGGGCGCCAGAAACGGGGTCCTTCCGTGGAGTGTCACTGCGGGACCCGTTGCAGAGGCGGCATATGTAGATGAGGTTCCGGTATTCGCCGATGAGGCTTACGTCCTCACTTCTAGGCACCAAGTGCTCGATCTGCATGAGACCCCACCCTTCGGTGCCGTATGCTATCAGGTCGCCCTCGTGAAGCATGCATATTCCGCATGTGAATCCAAAATCCCAGCGGAGGCAGTCTCGGTAGAGCTGATATCGACGCCCCGCGGGCGGTGGCGAGTGTCTCCGCTTGATCCGTTCGTCCGGCGGGCGGGTGTGCGAGGGGAGCAATTCGAGGGTTGGCACGGCCACGTCAACTGAGGCGTAGGGGGGACATCGTGCGCCGGGCGGGCTCGTCGATCCACCGGGCGGCGGCATACTCTGCCAAGATACGCGTGGCGTTGCGCACGAACCGCTCTCGCCTGAGGATACGGTCAGTAGACCCTGACCCCTTCGCCCTACGCAAAGCAGCCAGTTCCTGGCGACCATCATCGATATCCGCGTCTACGTCTCCCGCGAATCGATATTCTCCGATGATGGCTTGGAGTGGGAAGTCAGGTTCGCTCGCGGGTAGTGAAAGGACTGCTGGGAGGCGGTCCGGGGACCCATAAGAGGTGAAGTCAAAGGTGAGACCCGGCCGTCGTTGTCCTGCGAAGAGGGAGCAGATGCGCTGCTCGGCCGGGGCGAAGAGCCCATAGCCGGCGAGAAGAGTTCGATCAACACCCAGAATGTGGGTCCGCAGGTCGCGCTCGCCTGCTCCTTCCCGTGCCATAACGAAGTAGCGACGCACCGCGTTAGCGATCCACGTTTCAGCCTCCGTTGTCAGGTAAGGAATTGGAAGGCGTTCAAACGTGCCAGCCGGAATGTCGCGCTTTCCGCAGTGCGCGTAGATGAACGCGTTCGCGAACGGCGAGTTGCAGATCGCCCACAGCAGTTCCACACTCACCGCCTCCGACTTCGGGCGCACGGCAAGCCACGTGCTTGGCACTGCTGCTCCAAGCGAATCGATGTGGGCCATGAGCCGCCACGGGCCGCGCGAGTGTGGATGGTAGTTCACCACTACCTGAGGTTTTCCGGTTGGAAGCCCGGAGAGCGCCCGACGCACGTGTGCGGGATCGACATCAATATGGCAGTAGAGCGGGGGCTCGTGGAGTTTCTGGCCGCTGCAAGCCCCTGCGCCCTTCAGACCAAGGGCCGAGTTCTCGAACGGCTGCTCCCGGACCGTCGCGTGGCCCGACTTCTGAACCCACCCGTGATGGGAGAGCCCCTGTCCGACATCCGCCAGATCCCCCAAGCGGCGCCAGGTCCTGTTTGTCCACAGACGCCGCTGCTCAGGGAATGCGAATCGCAGATCCGGATCGTCGATGATCACCGCACCGGGCACCGCCTCCTCCTCTGTCACTGATGCGGAAACCCGGAAAACGCTGATGTCTGTCTCCCGCACCCGCCGAAGCTGAACGGGCAATGATCGACTAGTGCCCTCCGGGCACCCCTTGGCCAGGATGACCGCGCATTCGTGGGAGGAGAAGCGAAACACCTTGTCGGGAAAAGTGCAGACCTCGAGGATCTGGAACCGCTTCAAAAGCTCGCTTCGGACCGGGCGGTCGGCAGGCGAGAAGAGGAACTGTCGCGGAACGATGACCCCGATCAGGGCGTCGGGGGCGAGTTGGGGCATGGCGCGCCGAAGCATCTCCGCCGCTTTGTTTGACGAGACGACCTCACGGCATGAGGCCTGTAACTCGGCGCGTTCCGAAGGCTCGAAGTCCTCAAAAGGGGGGTTGGACAGGAGAAGGGTTCCGCCTGCCACAACCTGCTCTAGGGCATCCCCCTTGAACATGTCTGCCTCCCGCAAGTCCCAGCCATCGGGATTCGGGACGTCCGCAAGCGTCAGGGACACGCGCGCCATCTCCTTTGCGGCTGCATCAAATTCAATACCGCGCAAGTGGGTACGAAGGTACTCGTGACGGGACACGCCGTCCGGCAGACCTTCGGCAAGTACTCGGAGTGCCGCCACCAGAAATGCGCCATGCCCACAGGCGGGTTCCACGACCTGGCGGCGATGTGCTGGAATAGCGAGGAGGTGGCTTCTGAGCCTACCGACCACGTACTCAACCAGGTAGGGGGGCGTGCTGTGAGTGCCGAGGTCCTTGCGAGTTTGCGCTGCGATCAGAGAACTTTCGTACACGTAGCCAATCGCTTCGGGGCCGACGCGTCGCAGATCCAAGCCGTAGGCCCAGGCGACACGGCAGGCCGCGACCACTCGCGGACGCCAGGCAGGGTCATACGCAAGAACCGGAACCGCACCGCGGTAGTGTTGTGCGACCGCCTCCAGGACGTCCCGACCGCGGGAGGGGTCGATTCGGAGAAAGGCAGGAACCTGGTGATCCCGGAGCATCCTCGCGGCGAGAATCCAGAAGGCGATCGTTAGGACCTGATGCCGCTGCTCGTCCGTCAGGGCTTCGCCCGGGGATCGCAGCTCGGCGACGATGCGCTCGAGAAGCCTCTGCAGGTCGGCACCCTGGACCTCCTCCAGTCGAGGAAGAAGTCCGATGTCCACGAAATCGAGCTGGTACGACCCGTCGAATCGCCCGTAGGTCTTCGCGCGGTGGATGGCCCCGGGTTCAAGGTGGACACGCACATCTGCTGACGGACGCGCGGCGTCCGCGAGGGTAAGGGCCTCCACCCTGCTGGAAGCGTCCAGGGCGGCCTTCCAGATGTCGAGCGTGGCGTGGTGGGCGACGGCGACCACGGAAACACCGGTGATGCGAACGACCTCCTGGAGGGCGCCTTCGGAGCCTGCTTCCATGACGGCCACGCAGGAGTTTCGGGCGATGAGGGGTTCCTGCGCGTATCCGACGAGGACGTGGGCATTCCCGATCATCTCTTCAACGACGAGCTCGTGGCGGTACCCCACTGCGATGAGCGTCATTCGAAGGGCACGCAGGTCGAGGTTCATGGTCGTCCCCGGGCGACCAGTGATGAGTCGGTAGCGGAAGCAGCCTCTCCTCGCATGCTGGTCTTATCAACCCGCGTCGGACCAAAATTTGTCCGCCCGCACAAAAAAACCGATCGACGTATCCGGGACGTCGACGGCTTCGGGCTCAGAGGACTCACGTTCGCAGAAGTCTACCCCGATGGGTTGACGCGTCAATCTTGGCTGGCTCACGGACGTCGGTCGATTTCGGGCGACGCCTCCCTGGTCCGGAGACGGCGAGTACTCACGAGAACCGGCTTCCGGGTGCCTCCCTTCGGCACTACTCCTCGGCGAGTGCCGCCATCACGAGCAGCGTCCCGACGGCGGCCACCCCCACAACGACGCCCACGCCGGCGCGTAGCTGCGGACTCGTGACCTCGAGCCCGTGGCACCAGCGCACGTAGTGCTCGCAGTTCGCGGACCACAGGTCCCAGGGGTCGTCGAGCTTCGAGTGTGCGCGCTCGATCACCTCGTCGTCGGGCAGGTCACCGCGGATGTGCTCGAGGATCGTCGCGGAACCCTTGCCGAGCGTGAACACGTCCCAGCGCTCGAGCTTCACGAACCTGCTCCGCTTCGAGGCGTTGTAGACGTACGGCAGCCCGTGCTGGTCGAGCTTCGCGCTGACGAGCCCGACGTGGTCCACGACGATCGGTCCGACGGGTGCTTTGACGGAGAGCACGGTCGCGAGCCGGAGGCGCGAGGGATGGATGAGGCTCACGAGCGCCCTCCCCTGTCGAGGTCGCTCCCGATCGAGCGCCCGATCCCGGCCCCGACGGCGCCACCGACGACGGTGCCCACGGGCCCGAGGAAGGAGCCGGCCATCGCGCCGAACGCGGCGCCGAGGCCTGCGCCGACGGTCGCGTTCTCGTGGCCGCGGTTCGCCGCCTCGCGGCGCAGCCCGTCGAAGGCCCGGTTGGCAGAGAGGCGCGCGGCCTCCCGCGAAGTGGAAGTGGAATCGTTCTTACGCCCAGCCATCTGCATCCTCCTCAAGGGGATGCCCGGATGCTATCCGAAGCCGGATTGAATCCGCAAGTGGGCAGAGTCGCCTTTTTTCGTTACGCTGCCGGCATGGCGAGCGAGTCCACGGTCTACGCCCTCGTGCTCGGGCGCGTGATCGCCGCACTCCGCGAGCGCCGGGGGTGGTCGCAGGCACAGCTCGCAGCCCGCATCGGCGTCGCGCAGTCGAGCCTCTCGCGCTTCGAGACGGGCGCCTCGATCCCGGACGCATACACGTTCCGCCGGATCGCGCAGGCATTCGACAT
Organism: Myxococcota bacterium; assembly: GCA_049322475.1. Lineage (GTDB taxonomy): Bacteria > Myxococcota_A > UBA796 > UBA796 > SXON01 > JBMOQZ01. The sequence goes on from JBMOQZ010000305.1 coordinate 8,757, forward strand.
GTCCGTCGGCCAGCTCCAGGCCGTGGTCGATCGCGCCCTCGCACAGACGCAGCAGACCGCGCAGCAGGCCGCTCCCGCGCCGAGCGCCGAGACCCCGTGGTGGCAAGTCGCGCTCGGCGTGGCTGGCGCGGTCGGGCTCGCGGGCCTCGTCGCATTCGCCGTCGCGGCAGCCGTCAACGAGGGCGACGAAGAGGAGTAGCCGGCCAGCCTCCGGCGGTTGCTAGGCGGATTCGCTAGGCAGCGCCGCCGCACGTCGAAAACGAGAAAGGGCCCACCAGCGAGTCTTGCCGGTGGGCCCTCACGTTATTGGTGGTCGGGGCGGCGGGATTTGAACCCACGACCTTCTGGTCCCGAACGGGAAGGGTGATGGGGGGTGCAGCTACCGCACCTGCTCAACCTTCCCCTCCCCCTTCGGCCCCACCCAGTCGATCGCGGGCAACAGCGCCACCGCCTCCTTCATCTGGTCCATGAGCTCCTCGGGCCCGGCGTAGTGCTTCTCGCGCGTCGAGGTCGGGTGGTGCCCCACAAGCGCGTCAATGACCACCTCGTCCACGCCCTGCCGTCGCCAGAACGCTTGGAGCGCCGCCCGGAAGGCGTGCTCCGGACGGGCCCTCGCGCGGTTGACGGGCTTCCATGCCCGCTCTCGGGCCTCGCCAGCGGCCGTGGCCCGCTCCCACGCCGTTCGGAACGTCTCGGACCGGCGCTTCGTCGCGGCGCCCTCGCGTCCGCGCGCCCTTGAGGGCGCGATGACCACCGCGCCCGTCGGCACGGCGATTACCCATTCGCGGAGCGCGGTGTGCAGCTGCTGCGAGACAGGGATGCAGCGGGCCTCGTTCCGCTCCTGTGCGGAGCGGCCCGTGCGCACGGTGATCGTCCCCTCGGCGAGGTCGATGTCCTCCCTTCGTAGCGCGAGCACCTGCGAGATTCGAAGCCCCGTGAAGCGGAGGATGACCCCGACTCTGCGAGAGGTGGGTGCATTCGCGCTGATGTGCCGCAGGCAGGCGTCGAGTTCCGCTATCGTAGGAGCCGTGGGCGCCATGTAGACCGGCCCGCGGGGAAGCACCGCCTTGCCCTCTCGCGGCGGCGTCACGACGCCCGGGTAGGCACGAGGGTCATCGGAGGCCCAGCGCCACATCTCGAGGGCTGATCGGGCAATGCCGTAGACGGTCGACGCAGAGAGCTTCTCGTCCTGCAGCGCACGCACGCACGCAATGAAGGTGTCGCGGTCGAGGACGTCCGCGGGCACCACGGCCTTCGCGGCGATGCCGCGGACTTGCCGCATCGTCCGGAACCAGCGGGCCATGTGCTGGACGAACCGCTGCACGCTAACCGAGGAGCAGCGCGTCCGCTTGAACTCCACCCACTTCGCGGCCGCCACCTCCAGGTTGCAGATCGTGGGCCCCGCGACGACCGGCGGGGCGGTCGGAGGGTCCCAGAAGCCCTTGTTCCGCAGCGCCGCGATGATGTCGGCCTTCGTCTCGTCGCGCGCCTTCTTCCCCTGCACGCGGACCGCCCGGGCGCTCGCCTTCAGCACCGGCTTGCCGTCCGGCTTGAGGAGCGGCGCGCCGCCTTCGCCCAGCACGGGCCGGTACTCGCGCCAGCGCAGCTTGAAGCGGTCGCCTGCTTCCTCGGCCACAGACACCTTGAACACGGGGCACCTCGTCGGGGAGGAGCATACCCCGATTCTGTGTCCACTGCGTGTCCAGATCTCCTCTACTTCACGCGCCTCCAGTCTACGAATCCCTTACTACCTACGTCCGGCTGGCACGTCGGGCAGAAGAACGCGTCGTGCCCGTGTACGCCGGCCGCGCGGATCGTCTCCCCACACCGCGGGCAGGGCTCGCCCGCGCGGTTGCGCACCTTCAGGAAGTCCCGCAGCTTCTCGTCGAGCGGGGGCTTCCGCCGCGCGATCTCGTCGCGGGCCTCCGCGAGCACCTTCACCATCGCGACACGCAGGCGCGCGAGCTCCTCCTTCGAGAGCGACGCCACCATCGTCTTCGGGTGCAGCCTCGCCTCCCAGAGCGCCTCGTCGGCGTACGCGTTGCCGAAGCTGTCGAAGGCCGCCTTGTCGAGGAGCCAGGCCTTCACCTGCTCCCGGCGCCCCTTCGCCAGCCTCGCGAGCGCCGCTTCCGTGAAGCCGGGCCCGAGCACGTCCACGCCGACGTCCCAGCCGGGCGGCGCCTGCCCGGACGGCAGCAGGTACACCTTCGCCATCTGCTCGCTGTCGCGGAAGCGCAGCGTCCGCCCGTCGTCGAGCTGGAACGCGACGGCGAGGTCGCGCTCGCCCTCGAAGCTGAACCGCCCGGCCAGCATGGGGTGGATGGCGAGCCGTTCCCCGACGTCCACGTCGACGAAGTGGCCGTGGCGCGCCACCCCGCGGATCTCTCGCCCCACCAGCACGTCGGGCGACCACGGCGAGCGCCACACCACCGGCTTCTTCAGCTTCACCCCGACGACGTGGCGCCCGACCAGCTCCCTCGCGAGGATCGGGACCTGGTACTCGAGGTCGGGGCGCTCGGGCATGCCCGCGAGCTAACGCAACCCGACCCCGCCGTAGAGCTCGAGCGACAGCCGCCCGGGCCAGTACTCCCACGAGACGTCCTCGGTCGCGCCGACGAGCGAGCCCCAGTACTGGTCCGTCCGCAGAGTCGCCGACACGCGGAAGCCGAGGAGCGCGCGGGTGTCACCCTTCCCGACGTACCCGCCGAAGCCCGTGTGCAGCCCCAACGCGGGGTTGAGGTGCAGCGCGATGCGGTCGCTGCCGAGCATCACGAGGTGCGGGCCCGCGCCGAGCTCCCAGTGGATGCCCTGCTGCCCCTCGGTCGCGACGGTCCACCCGGGGCCCCAGCGCTCCACGATCTCGAGCTCGAGATCGGCGACGGTGGCGCGGACCACGCGCCCGTCCGCCTCGACGCCGGCGGTCCAGAAGCGCACCCCCGCCCCGCCGAGCAGGCTCGCCCGCTTCAGCTTCGCCACCCGCACGTCCGCGAGCGCGCCCAGCGCGATCTCCGAGCTCACGCGATCCGCGGCGGAGAGCTCCACCGCGTTCGTGGCGAGCCCCGGCCACACGAGCGCGACGTCGACCGGGCTCACCGGCGCCGCCGGGCGAGCGCGAGGGCGGCCAGCACGCCGGCGACCCCCACGCCCCGCAGGGGCACCCCGCACCCGACGACGGCCGGCCCCGGCGGGCAGGCCCCGGGGCTCTCCACCCAGCCCTCGCCGCACACCGGGAACACGCGCTCGAGCTCCTCGGCGTAGTCGATGAAGCGGATCTGCTCGCCGGTGCTCGCGTACCAGCCGGTGTCGCCGCCGCCCGTCTCGTAGAGGACGACGTCCTGCGTGGCCTGCTCGGGCGTGTAGCGGAGGCGGAGGCGCGTGAGGTAGCCGTGGTACCCGTCGAGCCCGAGGGCGTCGAGCTCCTCGGGCGTGAGCCCGTCGACGGACGTGCAGGGATCGCAGCCCGCGGTCAGGCTCCACTCGTACTCGGAGACCCAGCCGGCCTCGCCGTCGAAGGCGTCGTCGAGCTGCCGGTCCCAGTACGCGGCGAAGCCGTCGCCGTCGTCCTTCCACATGCACTCGTCCTCGACCGTGACCTCCGGGTAGTTGGCGACCCCGACGACGGAGGGGGCGAGCGTGAAGACGAGCACCTCCTGCTCGCCGTCGGCCGAGATGGTGCCGATGCGGATGGGCAGCCCGAAGACGTCGCTGTCGTAGGTGAACTGGAGCGGGAGGAGCTGGCTGGTGGGCTCGGTGAGGTCGACCGAGACGCGCGCGGCGAGGAAGTAGCTGCCCCCGTCGATGTACTCCTGGAGCACGTCGTCGCCGCCCTCCGGCACGGCGTACCCGTTCGCGTCGAGCCACGCGGTCAGCCCCGCCGACTCCTCGGCGGAGAGCACGACGATCTCGTAGCCGTCGATCTCGAACTGGGACTCGACGTCGACGGTGGACTCGAAGTCGTCGCCGGCCGAGGGGACGGCGCCGCTCTCTTCCACCGCGAGCCCGTAGTCCGCGCACCCGACCCCGCCCTCGTCGTGCCACTCCTCGCCGAGGTCGTCGCAGGTGTACGCCACGTTGCGCGGCATCGAGAACGTCGCGACGCGCTCGATCAGCGTGGGGTCCATCGTGCGCACGTCCTCTGCCGTGAGGACCTCCGGCACGGGCAGCAGGAGCCCGAACTCGGCGGCGTCGCCGGTGTAGTCGGCGGTCACCGTGAGCGTGGTCGTGTCGCCGTTGCGGGCGAGCACCACCTGGCTCGCGCGGTTGACGAGCGTGTCGCCGGGCGCGCCGACGAAGGTGCCGCAGAAGGCATGGGCCGCCGCCACGAGGCCGATCATCGGAGCTCGATGCCTCCCAGGAGCTCGAGGCCGATGCGGCCGGGGTGGTAGTCCCAGCGGATGGCGTCCTCGGGCATCGTGACCGACCCGTAGTAGGAGTCGATGCGGAGCGTCGCGCTCGAGCGCAGCTGCACCAGCGCGCGCACGCGGCCGGTGCCGATCACGCCGCCGATGGCGGTGTGCAGGCCCAGCGCGGGGTTGAGGTGGGGGTCCCAGATCGCGCCGTCGAAGACGACGAGGTGCGGCCCGAAGCCGAGCTCCCAGAAGAACGAGGGCTCGCCCCCGCCCCGCTTGCTCCAGCCCGGGCCCCAGCGCTCGCCGATCTCGAGCTCCACGTCGGTGACCGTGGCCGCGAAGCGCGTGCCGTCGACGTCGAGCGAGGCGCCCCAGACGCGCGCGCCCACCTGCCCGAGCACCGTGGCGCGCGGGAGCGTGACGAGCGCGCGGTCCACCACGACGCCGGCGCCGAAGGGCCGGGCCGTCTCCTCGCCGTAGGAGAGGTCCATCGCCGGCGTGACCAGCGCGGGCCACACCACCATCACGTCGAGCGGGCTCACCGGCGCCTCCGGATGGCCGCGGCGGCGAGCAGCAGGACGGCGACGCCGGCCCCCCGCGTGCTGGTGCGCGCCGCGCAGCCGACCTGGGGCTCGCCGGCGAGGCAGGTGCCGGGGTTCTCGACCATGCCCTCTCCGCAGACGGGGAACAGGTACTCCAGCTCCTCGACGTAGTCGATGTACCGGATCTGCTCGCCGGTCCCGCCGCCCCACCCGGTGTCGCCGCCGCCGGGGCTCGTCTCGTAGAGCACCACGTCCTGCGTCGCCTGGTCCGGCGTGTAGCGCATCCGCAGGCGCGTGAGGTAGCCGTGGTACTCGGGGAGGCCGAGCTCGGCGAGCTCCTCGGGCATCATGCCGGAGACGCGCGTGCAGGGGTCGCAGTTGGCCGTCAGGCTCCACTCGTACTCCCGCACCCACGAGGCCTCGTCCGCGAACGCGGCGTCGAGCTGGTCCTCGTAGTACGCGGCGAAGCCGTCGCCGTCGTCCTTCCACATGCACTCGTCCTCGACCTCGGCCTCCGCGTAGTTGGCGATCGCGACCGGGCTCGTGGAGAGCCCGTAGATCACCACCTCCTGGGGCCCGTCCGCCGAGATCGTGCCGATGCGGATCGGCAGGCCGAGCACGTCGCTCTCGTAGGTGAACTGGAGCGGCGGCAGCCACGCGGATTCGCCCGTGAGCTCGAGCGAGACCTTCGCGGCGAGGAAGTAGCTGCCGCCCGAGATGTACTCCTGCAGGACGGCCTCGCCGCCCGATGGCACCGAGTAGCCGTTGTCGTCGAGCCACGCGGTCAGGCCGTCGGCCTCCTCCGCGGAGAGCACGACGATGTCGTACCCGGCGACCGAGAACTCGGACTCGATCACGACGGTCGAGCCCGAGTCGTACGCCCCGGCGGCGTCCCTCGACGCCTCCAGCGCGTAGTCCTGCGCGAACATGCAACCGAGGCTGCCCTCGTCGTGCCCCTCGGTGACGACGTCGTCGCAGGTGTAGGCGACCTGCCGCGGCGTCGAGAACTCGTCGAGCCGGGCGAAGAGCTGCGGGTCGACGGTCTTCACGTTCTCGGCGGTGAGGACCTGCGGCACGGGCAGGAGGAGCCCGAACTCCGCGGCGGCGCCCTCGTAGTCCATCGCGACGCTGAGCGTCGTCTGCTCGCCGTAGCGGGCGAGCACGACCTGGCTCGCGCGGTTGACCAGCGAGGCGCCTTCCTCGCCGACGTAGGTGCCGCAGAAGGCGTGGGCCTCCGCGAGGAGGAAGAGGATCATCGGCGTGCTCCGGGGGTGCCGACCCACGGAGCAAGCCACGTGCCAGCTCGATGGGGACTGCCTCTCTACGCCCATCCGCGACGATCCGTGACATCCCCGCCGCGTCGTGGGATACATCGCCGCCATGTTCCCTCCTTTCACCGAAGACCACGCCCTCCTCCGCAAGACCGTCCGCGAGTACGCGGAGAGCCGCCTCGCGCCCCACCGTCACGAGTGGGACGTCGCGTGCGACTTCCCCGCGCGCGAGGTGTTCAAGGAGCTCGCCGACCTCGGCCTGCTCGGCATCCGCTTCGACGAGAAGTACGGCGGGATGGGGCTCGACTGGTGGGCCCACACCGCCTTCGTCGAGGAGCTCTGCCACTGCCGCAACGGCGGCGTGATCATGTCGATCCTCGTGCACACCGACATCAGCACGCCCGTCATCCACGAGATCGGCACCGAGGAGCAGAAGCAGGAGTTCCTCGTCCCCGCCATCCGCGGCGAGCGCATCGGCGCGCTGGGCATCACCGAGCCCCACGTCGGCAGCGACGTCGCCAACATGCGCACGACCGCGCGCATCGAGGGCGGCGACTTCGTGATCAACGGGGCCAAGACCTTCATCACCAACGGCGCCTTCGCCGACTTCATCGTGCTCGCCTGCCGCACGGGCGAGCCCGGGTTCGGCGGCATCTCGCTCGTCCTCTTCCCCACCGACACGAAGGGGTTCTCGGTCGGCAAGAAGCTCGACAAGCTCGGCACCCGCGCGGTGGACAGCTCGCTGTTGCACTTCGAGGACTGCCGCGTCCCGACGAAGAACCTGCTCGGGGTGCTCAACGGCGGGTTCATCCACATCATGCAGAACTTCCAGGGCGAGCGGCTCGTCGCCGCGCTCATGGCGGTGACGGGCATGGAGATCCAGCTGAAGGACGCCATCGCCTACGGCGAGCAGCGGCAGGCCTTCGGCAAGCCCATCGGGAAGTTCCAGGTCTGGAAGCACACGTTCGCCGACCACCTCACCGCCGTGCGCGCCGGCAAGCTCCTGACCTACGACGCCGTGCAGGCGATGGTCGCCGGCGGCGACCCCACGCTCCAGGTCTCGATGGCCAAGCTCTTCACGGCGGACCTCGCCCAGAAGGTGGCCTACGACTGCATGCAGTTCCACGGCGGGTACGGCTTCACCGAGGAGTACGACATCTGCCGGGCGTACCGGGACACCCGCCTGCTCTCGATCGGCGGGGGGACGAGCGAGATCATGAAGGAGATCATCGCGAAGTGGAGCGGGTTGTAGTTTTGAGGCCGATTATCCAGATGCCCGACTGATTCCTGATCTCGCGGTCCCCGCAGTTGGCCAAGTCGCCTCGAACCGCGGTTTCTACGCAGGCGATTGGCCCTCGGGCGCACCGGAGACACACGGCGAAGACGCGCGACGACGAGTTGCCGCACGCTGCGGTCCGTCAGGAGCACCCACTCCTCCGGGGGATCTCAGACCAGCGCCGAGCGCGGCTGTGCCATCGCAGGCTTCCAAGCACCGTCTCAGCGCCTAGAGCCCGCCCGCCCCGGGTTCGCGCCAGCGGAAGCGCCACCGTCCGCCACCTGCGCGACACCCCCACCGGGTTGGTGTTCGACTCGGCGTGCCCGGGCTCGCCTTTTCGACTCTAGCTTCTCATGGTCGATCGGGATCATGCTGCGACTCGCTGGCGGCCCCAGGGTACCTGGGCGTCGCGACGCCCGGCAGAGCCTGCCAGAATGCGCCTCGCGACTGTCCGGACGCTCGCGCGCCTGGCGTCTCTGCGTCGCGGAGTCCCCGATGAGCTGGCTCGCCACGTTCCTCGACACCCCCGCGCGGAAGGCCCTTCCGCGCGCCGCACCCCTGTGGTCCTTCCGCTGCACGGCGGCGGAGTACGAGGAGGGCATCAACCGAGGGCTGACGTCCCTGCGTGCCACCCGTCGTCCCGACCGCGACTCGGCGCGGACGTTCGTGCTGCTCGCCGCCGAAGCCATCCGCCGCGGGTACGACGGCGGGCCGTGGAGCTGGGACTGCGTGCACAGAGAGCTCCGCCTCCCGCATGTAGACCAGGATCTGCGCGACTTCACGCGCGCAGGCCTTGACGCATGGGAGCGCCCGCTCCGGAAGGGCAATGACACGCGGTACCTGCAGTCCCTCCTCGCGGAGGGCGGGCTCCCTCTGCGCCTGCTCCGCCAGGAGGGAGGACGCATCCGCTCGATCGGCGCCGCCATCCTTCGGGATCTCCAGGCCCTGTCGATTCCCGCCGACGAGCCCGAGGACCACCTCGCGGTGATCGCGGCCCAGAGCTCCGCGCCGTACGCCCAGGTCGGGTACCTCCGCGAGCCCACTATCCACGCCCTGCTGGGCGTCCTCCTCAATCGTGTGCGCCACGCCGTCGCGGGGCTCCCGCCCGAGCACGCGGCGGACCCGGCTGGATGGTTGGCCGCGCGCACGCCGGGGTGGCTCTCGGAACTCCCCCTGGACCTGTCCGAGGCCGAGGCCTCCGCCTTGGTCCAGGCTTACTTGACAGAAGCGGTCCAGGTTCAAGGTGCCGACTCCACCGCACGCCTCCGGGCGATCCTGGATCCGCGCGAGCCGGTCACGCTTCGTCGAGCGCTCGTCGCTCCGCGAGCCTGGCGCATCGACAGTTTCCGGGCGTTCTTCGGCCTTGGCGCCGAGGAGGTGCTGCCGCGGCGGATGGCCGTGAACCTCCTGACCGAAAGTGGCGCCATCGAGGCCGCCCACCTGCTGCTCGGGATGGACGGGGGCGTCGTGGAAACGCGCGTCGTGGGGGGCGAAACGCCGACCCTTTCCACCGTGCGCCTGGAGCTCGTCGGGCTCCCCGACGGTCCGCGGATCGCGCGCTCCGTGTTCGGCGATCGGCTGCCGGAGGGGCTCCCTTGGGTCTTCGCGCTAGGCGCCAACGGTCAGTGGAGGATGGTCGGGACCGGATCCTTCTCTCACCCGCAGGACCGGCTCCTCGTGGCCCTTCGCGGAGCGGAGCGGGGCCACACCGGGCTGGGGGGCCGGATGCTTCTCGATGTGCGTGAGCAGACGGACCTCACACACGATGGCGAGGTGTTCCACGTGCGGCCCCGGGGCCCGCTGACCGAGACCGGCGAGCTTCGCTTCGACGGCCTGCGGCACCCCTACTCGCCCCCCGGCTCCGACGTGTGGTCGGGTATGCCCCGCCCGCTCCTCATCCTTTCCTCGGGGGCGATCCGACCTGTTTCCCCCTCCAGTCTCGAGGTGCGCCTCCCCGGCGGGGCCTGGCAGCCGTGGGGGTCCGCCGCGGTCGGCCGTCTCGAGTTGCGGTGCCGGAGCGCCTCGTGTCGGGAGGTGATCGTGGTGGCGCCGACCGACCTGTCCGTGGAGGTTTCGGCCCATGGAGACGGCGGGACCATCCTCGCGAAGGGGCCCGCGGTGGCTGACCTCGCAATTCAGACACAGCGCCGCGGGTTCGTCGCGCAACGACTTGGGCTCCCCGACGGGGCAGGCCAGTCCGTCGTGGTCACGACCGAGCCGCCGCTCGAGCTCGACGTCGAGGTGCACCTCAAGAGCGGCGGGCGCATCCCGTTGCAGGTCCCCTTCCCGAGGAGGTTCGCGGGCCTCGTCGACACGCGGCACCCCGCCCCGTCCTGGCCGATGGGGCTCGAGGATCTCACGTGGCTCCACGCCGTGCGGGTAGGCGATCGCCGCGTCCGCGCGTCGCTGACCGGCCGGCTCGTCGGTTCGGCCGCGCGCCGCGAGTTCACCGTCCCCCTCGCGTCGACGGACGCCGGCGAGCACGTTCACCAGCTCGCCGCCCGATCGATTCGAAGCGCGGTCGAAGAGCTCCTCGCCGCCAACGCATCGCCCGACGCGGAGGTCTTGCTCGAGGTCTGGGATCGCGGTGCCACCGGCCGCACCACGCCGTACGCCGTGCGTCGCTATCGGTACCAGGTCTGTGTCAACGACCCCGACGCCTGCATTCTTGTTCTTCGCCCGACGGACGATGCGACCGAGAACATCGGGCTCGAGGCTCTGCGACTGGACGTGCCGGGGCCGGCATGGCCCGTGCCGCGCCTGCGGCCCGGGACGCGGTGGTTGGCCTCCGACCTGCCTGAGGGGAATTGGCTCTTCTGCGCGCGAAGGAATGGCGTTGTCGTCGCGCACCCCCTTTGGGCCGTGAGGAGCGAGCCCGGCCGCCCCCGGATCGAAGACCGCCCGCCTGCCGTAGATGGATCCGAGCCTACGGACGACGCCCTGCGCGCCCAGGTCGAGCTGCTCGCAACGGGCGGCGTGCGCGCGGCACATCTCCCCGCCATCGCCTGCGCGATGCGCGATCGCACCGTCGCGGTGCGGGCCGCGCTGGTCGCCCTCCGCTCTGCGGACCCCGTGCGGGCCCTCGCTGCCCTGGTGGAGGGGCTCGAGACCCAGCCCTTCCTCTGGGAGGCCATCCCGCTCCAGGAATGGGAGGCCGCCGCCGATGCCACCTGGGAACTCCTTGCGCCAGTTCGCGCCGTCAACAAGGACCTCGCGCTGTCCCTGCTCGCCCAGCAGTTGGACCGGATCGTAGATGTGCTGCCTCACACCGGCCACGCCTTCGCGAGGTGGATGGGCCGGCGGCAGCTCCCCGACGCCTGGTTCGGGCGTGCAGACCGGGCCTGGGTGCACTACCCCGACCGCCTCCGGGAGGCGCTCGTCGGCCATGACGAACATCCGGGGCCGGTGGAGGCCACCCGCAGGCGGCACGTGAATCGAACGTGGCCCACCTTGGAGAACGGGCACTCCGACATCCTCGCTGAGGCACGCCTGGAGCTCGGGGTCACGCCCGACGCGAAACTGTTCCGGCAGGTGTCCGTTCACAACGCCCACGAGCGTCCCCTCCTCCACGGTCCGCTGCTCGCGGCCCAGGCCGCCTTCGAGGGGCGGACGCTCCCGGCCCGCTGGGTCACCGAGCTCCGCCTCCTTCGACAGTTCGATCCGCACTGGTTCTCGCTCGCCTACCGACTCGCGCTCGCCTTCCTGCTGGGGAATCACCGATGACCATCTCGTACGCCGCGTTCACTGACGAGCTCCGCACGCGCCTCACCCGCGGCGTCATCTCGATGCTCGCACCCCAGGATCCCGCGCTTCGTGGAGAGCTCGAGCGCCGGCTGGGGAGCTGGCCCGGGGAGCCCGACTCCCTGCTCGCGACGCCGGTGTTCGAGCACCGTTTCGACTACCCGCGTGCGCCCGAGACGATGGCGGACCTGGCGGACTCGGGCTTCCTCGACCGGCGTCTCGTCAAGTCGTTGGACACCTCCTCGCACCGGTTCCCGGCGGACCGTCACCCGTACGCGCACCAGCTCGAGGCGTGGCGCGTGTTGGAGGACAAGGACCCTCGCTCCCTCGTCGTCTCAACCGGCACGGGTAGCGGCAAGACCGAGTGCTTCCTCGTCCCGCTGCTGGACGACCTCGCACGGGAGGCCACGGCCACACGCACGGCGCTCACCGGGGTGCGCGCCCTGCTGCTCTACCCGCTCAATGCTCTGATCGAGAGCCAGCAGGATCGGCTCTCCGCCTGGACGAAGGCGTTCAAGGGGGGCATCCGCTATGCGCTCTACAACGGGGACACGCCCAACGAGGTCCCGCAGGCGACGCAGGACGAGACGCCACAGCAGGTGCTCGACCGAAGGTCCCTGCGCGCCGAACCACCCCCGATCCTCCTCACCAACGGCACGATGCTCGAGTACATGCTCGTGCGCCCGGAGGACACGCCGATACTCCAGGCCTCTCAGGGCAAGCTCCGCTACATCGTCATCGACGAGGCGCACACCTACCTCGGATCGTCCGCGGCGGAGCTCGCGTTGCTGCTTCGGCGGGTGATGCTCGCCTTCGGGGTCTGGCCGCAGGATGTGCGCTTCGTCGCCACCTCGGCGACCATCGCCTCGGCAGACCGCGCGAAGACGGAGCGCGACCTCACGGAATTCCTCGCCGGGGTGGCCGGTGTGACGCCGGGGCAGGTCTCCGTCGTGACTGCGAGTCGGCTGGTGCCCCCCGTGGATGCCACCGATCCCGCGCACGCGGCGTCTCTCACGGATCCCGCCCAGTTCGGGCTGCGCACCCTGCTCGCCCGGCACGGCGTGCTGGACCTGAAGCAGCTCCGCGGCACGTCGAGTGAGACGGGCAACGAAACAAAGGACCGGGACGTCCTGCGCGGCCTGGACCGGGCGCACAGGAGCGTGGACGCCGACGGGCAGTCGTTCCTGCCCCTCAAGGGACACTTCCACGCGCGCGGGCTCCCCGGCGTGTGGCTCTGCCTCCGTTCCGACTGCGTGGGACGCAAGGGTACGCACCTCGACAGCGACGACTGGAAGTGGGGGCCGATCACCCTCCACCCTCGCGAACGCTGCGAACACTGCTCGGGGCTGCTCTGGCCGGTCGCCGTCTGCCAGACCTGCGGCCACCTGTTCCTCCAAGGCGAGCACGAACATGGCTCGCCCGCGCACTTCGTCCCGCCGGACGCCCGCAAGCTCGAGATGCTCGGCGAGGCGGACGACCAGGAGCCCGCGGACGACGATCCCGACGAGGATGGGGCCGTGCCGAAGGACAACCGCGCCTGGGCCTGCCTCGACAAGCCGGACGGCGGCAAGCTGCTTGAGCTGGTGCATCCGAAGGACGGAGCCGTGGGCACCGCCGGCGGCGTTCCGCTGTACATCCAGCGGGCTTCAGAAGGGCGCCCCACCTGCCCGCGCTGCGGGATCCGTCCGCCGGGGAAGGGCGACCCCTTCCGCGGGCTGCGGGCCGGGCAGGCGTTCGTGCTCGGCATCGCCATGCAGGTCGCGCTCGAAGCGCTCCCGGGACAGGTGGCCGCGAAGCAGCGCCCGTTCGGAGGGCGGCGCCTGCTGACGTTCACGGACAGCCGCCAGGGCTCCGCTCGTTTCGCGGCAACCCGCCAGTCCGAGGCGGAGCGCCTCCACGTCCGGTACCTCATCTGGAGCCACGCGCGGGTCCTCGGGGCCGCCGCCGACCCGGCCGAGATCGCGAAAAAAGCCGAGGGGGTCGCCCTGCTCGAGGGAGTCGTGGCCACGAACCCGGCTTTGGCGCCGTTCCTCGTGCAGCAGAAGGAAGAGCTCGCCGCGCTCTCTCGACCCAAGCCAGTCCCCCTCTCCGACCTGGTGACCAAGCTGTCCCAAGAGTCGACGATCGGCTGGATGTACGCGGATCGCAAGCGATTCCCGGGCTTCGAGGCGGACGTCAAGGACGACACCAGTTTCGCGCGGATGCTCCTTCTTCGCGAACTTCTGCGTCGCCCGCGGCGCCGGACGTCCATCGAGGCGATGGGGCTCGTGCGCCTGCGCTACGGGATTCCTCGGACGACCGCGCCGTCTACGTGGCGCGCCCACGGTCGGACCGACCAGGAGTGGCAGGACTTCCTGCGGATGGTCGTCGATCTCTTCGTCCGCCAGTACGTGGGCGTCGAGATCAACCCAGCCTGGCTGCGGTGGATGGGTGTGCCCTTCCGTGCGTCGTGGCTTCAGCCGCCGGGGCAGCCCGGCGACCAGCGTCAGCGCCTGCTCAAGTGGCCGGCGCCCGGCGCCGTACGAGAGGGACTGATCCTCCGCCTGCTCCGGGCGGCGCTGGGTCTCGGCGACGATTCGGCGGCGGACGACACCGTTTCCGACCTCATGGCCGAGGCCTGGGCCGCTCTATGTCGGGCGAACGTGCTGAAGCCCGGCGGCCAAGGCCACCGCCTGGACCTCCTCGGTACGGCCGCCGTGGAGCTCGCGGACAAGGCTTGGCTGTGCCCGCTCACCGGCTCGGTGTCGGACACGCTCATCTACAACCTCTCGCCGTTCGTGCCCGACATCGACGGCAGGGCGCCTCCCGCGCCCGTCCCGCTCGACATCCCTCTCCCGCCCTTCGTGTTCCGGTCCCACTCCGACGGCTCCCCGGTGTCCGCCGACGAGGCGCGTGACTGGCTCGAGACCGACGGGCGGGTGTGGGCCGCACGGACCGCCGGCCTCTGGAGCGAGTTCCACGACCGCCTGGTCCTCGGCGCCGACCTGTACTTCGTGCGGGAGCACTCGGCGCAACTCGACACGAACCGGCTGCGCCGCCACGTCAAGAGCTTCAAGGATCGCTGGATCAACGTCCTGAGCTGTTCCACCACGATGGAGATGGGCGTCGACCTCGACGATCTCCCCGCCGTGATGATGAACAACGTCCCGCCGGGCCCCTCGAACTACCTACAACGGGCGGGGCGGTCCGGGCGCCGTGGAGAAACCGCGGCGCTGGCGGTCACCGTCGCGCGCGCCCTGCCCCACGACCACCTCGTCTTCACTCGCCCGACGTGGGCCTTCACGACCCCGATCCACGTGCCGGGCGTCGCGCTCGACCGCCCGCCGCTCGTCCAGCGACACGTGAATGCGCGGGTTCTCCAAGCCTTCCTGGCCATGCAGGGGAAGAACCCGCTGAAGCTCACCTGCGGAGGGTTCTTCTTCGAGGGGAACCCCTCGGCGAGCGATCGGTTCCTGTCCTGGCTCCGGGATGGCGCCGCGACGGACGCGGCGCTCGCGTCGGACCTTCCGAAGCTGGCGCACCAGACCGCGCTCGAGGGGTGGCCCATCCTTACCCTGCTCACCGACGTCGGACGCGCCGTGGAGAAGGCCGCCCTGCGGGTGTCGGCCGAGCGCTCTGCCCTGCTCGAGGAGCGCAAGGACCTGCCCGAGAAGTCGCCGGCCGCGCGCGCGGTGGAGAAGCAACTCCAGCGGCTCGAGGGCGAATACCTGCTTGGGTTCCTGGCTGGAGAGCAGGTGCTCCCGGGCAATGGGATCCCCACGGACGTGGTCCCCTTCGTAAACCTCACGATGAACGAGTTGCGCACCCGGAAGGCTGCCAACGACCAGCCCCTGGGGACTCCCGACGACCGTCGCCGGTTCCGCGCACGGGAGTTCCCGAGCTACGACGCGTCGAAGGCGCTCCGGGCCTACGCTCCCGGAAGGAGCGTCGTCGTAGACGGCTTGGCGTACATCTCGCGCGGCGTGACGTTGAACTGGAAGCGCCCGGTCCTGGATGGCCCGTCCGAGGTTCAGTCCATCCGCTGGGTCTACCGGTGCCCCGGGTGCGGCACGGCGGACGTGGTTCAGAAGCGGCCCGCCTCGTGCTCCGCGTGCGGCGTCGCCCTCGTGGAGAAGGTGCACTCCCATGCGTTCCTCGAGCCAGCCGGCTTCACCGTCGACATCGGCGAGGACCCTACGACCGACCTGCCCCAGGACGCCTGGACGGATCCCCGCCCGGCTTGGGTGTCCGCCGGAAAGGCACCCTTCGAGTCGATCGGCGCGGCGGGGCTCGCCGAGGTTCGCTGGGCCCCCGACGGCCTCGTGTTCCACTACGCGGACGGCAATCCGCACATCCGGCGCGGGTATGCCCTCTGCCTGTGTTGTGGCCGGGCGGCTCCCCACGACGACCCGACGCGTTCGATCCCGCCGGAGATGGAGGATCACCGGCGGCTTCGCAAGCTCGTCCCCCCAGTCGGCGAGGAGCCCGAGTGCCCCGGTGCCACCTCCCCGTTCGGGGTCAAGACCGACCTGTGGCTCGGAGCGGAAGTCCGTACCGAGGTGTTCGAGCTTCGCCTCCAACCTCCGGGCGTTCAGGTGACGCGGGCAGCGGCCACGTCCATCGCGGTCGCCCTGCGCTCCGCGCTCGGGAACGAGATTGGGGTCGAGACGGAGGAGATGGGGTACGCCGTCACCTCGCGCAAGGTGGATGGCGAGAAGCGCTACACGATCGCGCTGTTCGACACGGCCGCGGGTGGGGCAGGCTTCGTCGGCGAAGCTCCCGCCCGGATCGCCGACCTGCTGCGCGCGGCACGGGCGAGGCTCGCGTGCAAGTGTGACCGTGCCTGCGAGCGGTGCCTGCTGGACTACGGGACTCAGTTCGACCTCGAGCATCTGGACCGCTACGCAGCCCTCGCCGTCCTGACGCCCGAGCTCATCGCCGCGCTCGACCTGCCGTCCGAGCTCCGGTTTCCGGGGCGTGAAACCGTGTGGGAGTGGGAGGCTCCGGGACGCGGCCTCCTCAGGGAGGCTCGGCGCATCGCCGCGAAGCGCATCCGGATCCACCTCCACGGGGCGGGCTCGGACGCGGACCTCGCCGCGTGGTCGACGAACCCGCTCCTCTCCGACCTGCAGCGGTTCAACGGTGCCGTCGAGCTCGTTCTTCCGCCCGGCACGCTCGAGGCCCTGCGCGACGACGAGCTCGCCCTCCTGGCGGGTCTCGCCCGCGCCCCGCTGAATTGGAAGGTATTGCACGGGGCCCCGTCGATCGCCGCCCCCGCCGGTGCACGCGTCTGGGCAGAGGCCGAGGGCGCGGACGCATCGCTCGCGTTCGCGGGTGGCTCCAACGCCGCGGTCTCGGCCGGTGATCGGTGGCTCTCCGGCCCCGGATGGGTCGTCGGCAAGGGACGCGATCCGTTGCCAGACCTTCCGTCGGTGCCGGCCGCCGCGTTCGCCTCGACGCCTCACGCGGGTTGGCGGGAGTTCACCGTCCTGGATGAGCTCAACGGCCCTGTCTCCGAAGTCGGCAGGCGCCTGTTCGAGCTCGTGATCGGAGATGACCCGACGTCCGCTGCCTTGGGCGCCGCCACCACCATCGAGGTGTGCGACCGCTACCTCCGCCGTCCCGGCCCGCTCGCCAACCTGCGTAGCGTCGTGTCCGAGCTGGCGCGCCGCGAATGGATCGGCGCAGACACGCGAATCTCGCTGACCACCGCACGCGCCACGGAGGTGCGTACGCCCACGCTTCTCGAGCACGAGTGGAGCGGCGCCGCAGTGCACGAGGCGGTCGTCTCGTCGCTCTTCGACGACGCTGGCTCGTTCTCTGGTACGTTCGTCGCGTGGCCGACCGAGATGCCTCACCACCGAGAGCTCACTGTCGCGTGGCCGTCGGGACGGCGCCTTCGTGTGCGGATCGATCAGGGCTTCGGGATCGTGGGGCCCGCGCGAGGCCCGTTCCCGTTCGGCGCCGAGCCCGAGGCGCAGGCCGAGGCGCTGAAGTACGCGACGTGGAGTTGCAGCAGGCCGGGTGGGTTCGGCACGTCAGTTTACGTGCGGTGGGAGTAGGCGACGCGATGCCGGCGGGCGCGCCCGGCCTAGCGGCGCCCCCGGGTCCGTCGTCGAACTCTCGACGAAGAAAGCGCGTCCGGTTCTTCCCCGTTCGCCCGAGCCGCCGCCATCCCGTGGACGAGGCTCTACCCTTGCCGGACACACCGAGGACACACCGCCTGCTCATTCGGGCGAATTCCGGCCCCCTCGGGCGGCCTGGGGCCGACTGGAAACGCAGGACCTACCGATATTTGAGCTTCAACCCGTACAACGCGAAGGAAGAGATCATCGCGAAGTGGTCGGGTCTCTGATTCCTGATCTCGCGCGGTTTGCCGGGTTCTACACGTACGTTCGGTTGGCGCGGGGTCACGACGGCCACTCGTCGCGAAGGGGCTCGAGGACCGATCCGCGGCACACCGCCGCCGCGTGCGCTACGCCGTGAACGGGTCGACGAGGCGGACCCCCGCCTTCGCGAAGTCTCGCACGTTCCGCGTCGCCACCCCGATCCCGTGCGTCAGCGCCGTCGCGGCGATGAGGCTGTCCTTGATCGGCATGGACTGCCCGGAGCGCCGCAAGTCAACGAGCAGCTCCGCCCACCGCAGGCCCGTCGCGGCGTCCCACGGGACGCAGTGGATTCGCGAGGCGCCGGCCTCGAACCAGGCCTTCAGCCGCTCCCGCCGTCGGCCTTCGGGCAGGAGCAGGATGCCGAAGCGCAGCTCTCCCAGGATCACCGGGTCGACCACGAGGTCCCGCTCGTGCTCCCGGAGCCACGCCACGACCGACGGCGACGGCTCGGGGCGTGTCGGCTCCGACAGCACGTTGGCGTCGACGAGCCAGCTCACAGCGTAGCCGTCGACTCGGACTCGACCGGCACGAAGTATCCGCGCTCGGGACAGGAGAGGAGCCAGTCGACCATGCCCTCGTTGGCAGGCGGCTGGACGCGCAGGAGGCGATACTCCCCCGGTCCGACCCGCTCGAACTCGAACTCGTCACCCGGACGGATCGCGTCCTGATGCCGGAGCTCGGCCGGCAGCACGATCTGTCCCTTCGTGGAGATGCTTGTGCGCACGAGGTAAGATAACATCTTACCCGACGATGGCAAGCACCTGGACGGCCGGGTCCGGGAGGGATGGGTGTAGCGCCCTGCACTACGGCCGCGCCGCCATCCATCCCCGGATCAGCAGCGCCTGGAAGCAGGGCACCGGCGCTGTGAACCCCGCGCGCTCGATCATCGCCTCCACCCCGGAGGGGCCGTGCGCCGCGAACGCCTTCCCGAACGCCGCCCGGAAGGTGGCCTTCCGGTCGTCGGGCATCGCCACCAGCGGGAGCCAGTGGTCCATCACGGGAGCGAACGCGGCGGACTCGGTGTCGGCGCAGAGGTCGGCGTTGAACAGGAGCCCTCCGGGCTTCAGACGACCGGCGATCTCTGCAAAATAGGCCTCACGCTCTCCCGCGTCGGTGAGGAAGTGCGAGACGAGCACGCTCGCGGCGGCGTCGTACAGCTCGGCCGCGATCGAGGACACGAGGCCGACGTGAACCTCGCACCGGTCGGCGAAGCCCTCCGCTGTCGCGTGGCGTCGGGCGACCTCCAGCATCGGCGCCGAGGGATCTACCAGGGTGAACCGCCACCGTGGGAACAGCGGTGCCAGGAAGCGTGCTTCCGCCCCGGTGCCGGCGCCGGCGAGCAGGATGCGCGCGTCCTCGGGGAGGCCCGAGAACTGCCACCGGATGAGCAGGTGCAGCGTCGCCTTGATGGGTTGGAGCCGCTCGAGGCTGCGGTCGTAGGCTTCGGCGTGCGTGGCGTCGAACGCCTGCGGGACGGCGGGCGTGGAGGACATCTGGGCTACTCCCGTGCACGGTGGGCGTGGTCGTGGGGCCCGCGGGCGGCCGACCGGTAACGAAGGTCCTCCGCCAGCGTGGCGAGCGTGACGGTGCGCAGGCGGTCCGCCAGCAACGCTTCGGCCTCGGCGACCGCACCCTCGAGCGCGCCGTTCACTGCCTGCTCGACCAGGCACTCGGGGAGGCGGCTGCGAAGCCCGACCGCCAGCAGCGGGGGGCGGCCGAGAGCGGCTTGGACATCCCCGATGGTGATCGCCGCCGGGTCGCGACCGATGGACCAGCCGCCACCTCGCCCCTTCTCGGATCGGACGAGGCCCCGCTCGCGCAGACCCGCCATCGTCCGCCTCACGAGCACGGGGTTCGCGCGCATGCAGCGTCCCAGCTCCGCGGACGTGACCGGCGCGAACCGCGCCGCCATGTGCAAGAGGGCGTGCAGCGCCAGCGAGAGGCGGGTGTCCGCGTTCATGTAACTCCAGCTATTACGTATTCGGCGGAGGGGCACGGAGCCACGGCGTCTTCGGTGCCGTCCGGGTTGTTCACCCGCCGCGAAAAGCCGGGTCTTCTACGCTCCTCCTCCCATCCTGCTTCCGCGAGCCGAGATCCCTCAGGCCGCTCGCGTCGCCCCCACCCGCGCGTGCAGGAACTCCGGCGCGAAGTCCGCGCCGTTGGGCCACGCGAGCGTGCCCCCGTCAATCCGGAAGGCGCCGAACGCCTCGACGTCGCGAAGCGGCTCGAAGACGGGACCATGGAGCTCGTCGAGCAGGTCCACCTCACCTTCCCGGCCGTCGTCGAAGCGGAGCCGGACCCGGTGGCCACCGAGGTGCTGTGCCTGAACTACGTGGACGAACATGGCGGCTCCTACTCCAAGGGTGGGACGGGCTCCAGCGGGCGGCGCTGGCGGGCGAGCTCCCAGTCGGCGAGGAGCGCGGCGCGGTGCATGTCGCGCCACTCGAGCACGAGGCGCAGCGCCCGGGAAGGGAAGCGACCTTCGATCACGCCGGACTCGATGAACACCTTGATCTCGTAGTCGCCGTACTCCGCGTGGAAGTGCGGCGGGTCGTGGTCCCGGTAGTACATCCGGACGATGATGTCGAGGAAGCGGGAGATCTCCGGCACGGGTGCGCTCCTGCACCGCATCGTAGTGAGCGAGGGCGCTCCGGGCTACCCGGGCGCGGCCCCCGCCGGCGGCCCATCGGAACCGAGACACACCGATCATCGCGAAGTGGTCGGGCCTCCAACCGTTCAGAACCTCCCCCTCCCCGTCCACATCGCCCCCGCGCCGCCCTCCTCGACCGGGAGCGTGACGTCCTGCCACGCCGGCTGCGGGTCGGGCCCGCAGTGTCCGGCGATGATGTCGAAGGTGTAGACCTCCGTGCTGCCCTCCGGCTCGCCCTCGCCGAAGAAGTAGTTCACGCAGTCCTCGGACGGGTTCCCCACCTCCATCCGCTTCCAGTTGTAACCCCAGCGCGTGTCGTGCTCGCGCAGGCGGTCGACGACCTTGTCCATGAAGTCCCAGTTGCCACCGTCCGCGATACACGAGGTCTTGATCAGCTCGGGGTCCTCGTCGTGGACCTCCTCGACCACCCAGAACATGTCGGGCGCCTCGCGCGCGCACTCGACGGAGACGGTGGCGAGCGCGACCTCGCCGAACCAATTCACGTACTCGTGCACCATGCGCCAGTCGGTGGTGTACGTGCCGGGCTCGGCGGGGGCGACGAGCGGGACGACGAAGGTGATGCGCTCGCCGGGGGCGACCACGTCGGTGTCGAGGAGGTCGACGCGGGCGTTGGTCGTGAAGTCGTCCTGGTCGTCCACGCCTCCGAGCTTGAAGAGGCCGGCGCGCGTCCACGTGGACGTGCCGGTGTTCTGCATCGTGACGACGGCGTCGTAGGCCTCGCCGCAGGCGAGCGTCGTCGGGAACGTCGCCAGCAGGACCGCGGCGTCGTCGTACTCCGCGGGGGCCGTCTCGTCGGTGTCGCCGGGGGTGTCCGTGTCGGTGGGCGTGCCGTCGTCGCCCGTGACGGTGTCGTCCGGGAGGGCGGCGCGCGGGGGCTTGTCGTCGGTCGGCTCGGGCGCGGTGGCGCAGGCGAAGAGGAGGAGGGTCATGCCACCACGGTCATGCAAACACCGAACCATCCTCCTTTCGCCATTTTCCTGCGCGATTGGGACGGCCGCGCCCCGACGCCCTCGCCCCGAGGCGAGGACGCGATGTCGCGTCAGCCCGGCATCCCGTACGGCATGGGCCCCCAGTACCCGTAGAACGTGTCGTCGAGCCTCTTCCAGCCCGCCGCGACCTCCGGCATGTTCGCGCGGAGCCAGCGCAAGAAATGCGGCCGCGCGCCGTCGGCGTCGTCCACGCCGTACTCCTCGGCGAGGTCCCAGGACGCGTACACGCGCCCGTTCTTCGCCCGCACGTCCGGGTCGGCGGCGAGGGCGGCGACACACCGCCCCACGAACAGCGGCGTCTCGGACGCGATGAATTCGGGCACCTTCACGGCGGCGTCGCGCCAGTTGGCGGCGGTGACGCCGAAGTGGTCGAGCATCCACTCCGAGCGGAGGAAGCCCGGGGTCACGGCGAGCGCGGTCACGTCCCGCCCGCGGAGCTCCTGCGACTGCGCGAAGGCCATGCGGATGATCGTGGTCTTCACGAGGTCGTAGAAGAAGTGCCCGCGGTAGTAATACCCGTCGCCGTCCGTGATCTCCACGACGAGCCCGCCCGGACGGACGCGCGGGAGCGCGTGGAAGCTCGTGATCACGTGTGTCTTGATCGCGCGGTCGATCAGGGTCAGCCCGTCCTCGAGCTTCGTCTCCCAGAGCTTCTTCCCCCACTCCACGAGGTCGTCGCCGCCCCACACGTCGTTCACGAGCAGGTCGAGCTCGCCGATGCGCTCGAGCAGCGCGGCGACCTCCTCGGGCTTCGTGTGGTCGCAGCGGACGGCGATCCCCCTCCCACCGCGCGCCGTCACGATCTCGGCGGTCTCGTGGATGGTCTCCGGCCGGTTCGCCATCCCCGGGCTCCCCGCGACGCTCCGCCCCGTGCACCACACCGTCGCCCCGGCCTCGCCGAGCGCGGTGGCGATCCCCCGCCCGGCGCCGCGCGTGGCGCCGGCGACGAGGGCGACTTTCCCTTCGAGTGGCCGCATGGTCGGCAGGATGCCACGAAGGTCGCGCCGCCGCCCGCCCGGTCCCGCGCTATGCTGGCGCGCCATGTCGCTCCTCCTGCTGTTCGCCTGCAAACCCGAGAAATCCGAAGACCCGGCCGAATCGCCCCTCCCGGAGATCGCCGACGTGGTCGGGATCGCCAACTGGGACGACGACGACCTCGACGGCGTCCCCGACTGGGACGACGACTTCGTCGACGCGACGGTGGACGACGAGCGCGTGGCCGTCGCGCTGAACGGCGAGACGAAGATCGCGCTGGACGGGGCAGGTGTGCGCGTGTGGGACGTCGACGAGGTCCTGCTCGACGAGCCCGGCGAGGTGGAGGTCGACGCCGAGGCCGTGCAGATCGAGTTCCTCGACGCCAACCTCCGCGCAACCCTCACCGTCGGCGACGCCGAGGTCTCGCTGCGGAGCGCCCCGCTCATCCTCAACCACCACCTCCAGGACACCGAGTGGGCCGGCGCGATGGAGTACCCGGGCACGCGCGGCAACGAGGCGTTCGTCGACGGGTTCGCGTCGCAGCTCGGGTTCTTCGAGTCCTTCTCGCTGAGCGACTACGAGCTCGACGTGTGGCTCGAGGACGAGATCGAGCTCGGGTGGATGGCCGTGCCCGGCAAGCGGATGGACGTGGTGATCGACTCCATCCGCAACGTCCGCGGCCAGGGGCTCGACGACCTGCCCGAGGACCACATGCTCGGCGTGGACTTCGGTATCGCGACCTGGGGCGATCGCGGCCGCGCCACCTCGCAGGACAGCTTCGGCAACCTCGAGATCACGCCCCCCGTCGAGGTGGACGGCGTGAGCTGGCCGTTCGGGCGCATCTACTACGGCGACTGGGCCGGCAACGGCGGGCCCGACGCGCAGCTGCGCGACGTGCTCGCCGCCCAGCAGGTGCAGGCGCCGTTCGTGATCGACGTGAGCTGGCTCTGCGTGGGGCACGTCGACGAGTTCATGAGCTTCGTGCCCGACCCCTCCGCCCCGAAGGGCTGGCGCCTCTACCTGGCCGACACCACGCTCGGCCTCGAGTTCGTCGATGGGCTCGATCCCGCCTACGAGATCACGCGCTTCGGCGAGGACCACGGCTACCCGACCGTGGGCGACCTCCAGACCGACGAGGAGCTGCGCGCCTACAACGAAGAGGTCCAGCGCGACGGCATCGACCCCGCCGTGGAGGTCCTCCGCGCCGAGATCGGGCTCGAGGACACCGACATCGTGCGTGTCCCCGCGCTCTTCGAGGCGAGCTCGTACTGCTACGGCACCGCGCTGGCGCTCATCCCGGGCACCACGAACCTCGTCGTCGCCACCACCGAGGACGGCGCGCGCCACGTGTTCGCGGCGGACCCCTTCTTCCGCACCGACCCCGACGACCTCGCGAGCGACCTCTTCGTCGCCGAGGTCGAGCCGCTCTTCCCCGAGGGCACCCAGGTCCACTGGGTCGACGACTGGGACTGGTACCACATCGCCTGGGGCGAGGTGCACTGCGGCAGCAACACGCGCCGCGCCCCGAACGCCGACTGGTGGGAGGTCGCGACCCACCTGATGGAGGACGAATGATCGCGCTCCTGTGCTCGCTCGCGCTCGCCGGCGACTGGCGGGCCGCCCTCGACGCGCGCATCGCCGAGGCCCGCGCCGCCGACCCCGCGGTCGTCGACGCCGTCTACGCGCTCCGCCCCGCGCGCACCCGCACGGGCCTCCCGATCTTCACCGGCGACCTCGCCCGCGCCGACGTCAGCGGCGCGGTGTTCCTCGACCGCTTCACGCGCGAGCCCGACCCGGCGCTGCGCGTGGCGCTGCTCGACGCGATGGCGACCGGCGACGGCTGGAGCGAGGGCGTGGTCGCGCTCCTGCCCACCGAGCGCGACGCGGGCGTCCGCCGGATGATGGCCGAGATCCTGGCGGACGCCGATCCCGCCTTCGCCGGCGAGGGCCTCCGCATCGCCGCGCAGGACGGCGAATCGGCCGTCCGCGCCGCCGCCTTCCGCGCCCTCGCGAAGCGAGACGACGCCGACGCCGCGCTGATCGTGAGCGGCTTCGTCGACCCGGACGCGACGGTGCGCGCCACGGCTGCCCGCGCCGCGGGCATCCGCAAGGTCGGCTGGGACGCGCTGATCCCCCTGCTCGCCGACCCGAACGCGGAGGTCCGCCGCAACGCCGTCCGCGCGCTCGAGCGCGTGGACCGCGTACGCGTCGCGACGCTCCCGGAGGTCGCCGCCCTGCTCGCCGACCCCGACCCGAAGGTGGCGGACGCGGCGAAGTGGGCGATGAACGGGCACTGAAGGGGAGGCTTCAGGCTACAGGCTACAGGCTCCAGCCGGGCTCAGTGCCCAGGGGGGCGCAGTGGCACCTCGAAGCGCTGTCACCTCGGCCGGCGAGCGCGAGGGGCGGGCGGGGACGCCCGCCCCCACGGA
Organism: Myxococcota bacterium; assembly: GCA_049322475.1. Lineage (GTDB taxonomy): Bacteria > Myxococcota_A > UBA796 > UBA796 > SXON01 > JBMOQZ01. The sequence goes on from JBMOQZ010000305.1 coordinate 33,368, forward strand.
CACTTGCGCGCCTTCGAGAGGCAGCGGGCGGGAGTCCCGAGGCCTGTAGCCCGTAGCCTGTAGCCTGTAGCCGCCGCGCAGCGGCTACTCCGCCTTCACCTCGGTCCACATCGCGTCCAGCTTCGGCGTCGCCTCGCCGAGGTCCTGCAGCGTCTCGCACTTCGCGATGACGTCCTCGGGCGGGTACACCGCCACGTCGCTGAGGATCTCGGGCTTGATCTTCGCGCGCGCCGCGGAGTTCGCCGTCGCGTAGCCCGTCACGTTCGTCGTCTCGGCGGCGACGTCCGGATCGAGCATGAAGTCGATGAACTTGTAGGCGAGCTCGACGTTCTTGGCGGCCTTCGGGATCGCGAGGTGGTCCACGGCGAGCGTGCCGCCCTCCTTCGGGACCAGGTACTTGATGGTGCCGTTGCTCTCGCGCGCCACGCTGGCGAGCTCGCCCGAGTAGCCCTGCACCACCCAGGCGTCGCCCGCCTGGATCTTGCCGGCGAAGTCGCTGGAGTCGTACGCGAGCAGGAGCGGCTTCTGCGCGACGAGGCGCTTCTTGGCGGCCTCGAGCGCGGCGTCCTCCGTCGTGTTGATCGACTTGCCCTCCAGCCGCAGCGCGGCGCCGAAGACCTCGCGCATGTCGTCGAGCATGACGATCCTGCCCTTGTGCTTCGCGTCGAAGGCGACGGCCCAGCTGTCGACCGGGTCGGTGATCTTGTCGGCCCGGTAGGCGAGGCCGGTGGTGCCCCAGAGGTAGGGCACGCCGTGGCGGGGCTCGCCCTCCTTCTTGAGCGGGTCGAGGCGGGCGTCCACGTTCTTGAGCCCGGGGAGCTTCGTCTCGTCGAGCGGCAGGAGCAGCCCCTGCTTCGTCAGCGACGACACCATGTACTCGGTGGGCACGACGATGTCGTAGGGCGCGGTGCCGGACTGGAGCTTCTGCTCGATGACCTCGTTGTTGTCGTAGGTGTCGAGGGTCACCTTCGCGTTGTTCGCCTGCTCGAAGCGCTTGACCGCCTCGTCGCTGTGGTAGTTCGTCCAGATGTAGACGTGCAGCTCGGCGGGGGCCGCCGGCTTGGGCGCCTCCTCCTTCGGCTTGGGAGCTTCCCCGCCACCCGAGCAGGCGGCGAGCAGAGCGAGAGCGACGAAACGCATGGACGGACCTCCGGTGGTGTTCAGGCCTTCTGTTCGGCGGCGCGGCGCTCGAGGGCCCACGCGGCCGCGATCATCACGGTGGTGACGACGAGGAGCAGGGTGCAGATCGCGTTGATCTCGGGCGTCACCTTCTTCCGGACCATCGCGTAGATCTGCAGCGGCAGGGTGGTGTTGCCCACGCCCGACACGAAGCTGGAGATGAGGTAGTCGTCGACCGAGAGCGTGAGCACGAGCAAGGCACCGCTCACGACGGCCGGCAGAATCTGCGGCAGCGTCACGGTCCAGAACGTCGTCCAGGGCGTCGCCCCGAGGTCGGCCGCGGCCTCCTCCAGCGTGGTGTCCATGCCGGAGAGCCGCGCGCGGACGACGACCACGACGTACGACACGCTGAACACGACGTGCGCGAACCAGAGCGACGCGAACCCGAGCTGCATCCCGATCGAGCCGAACAGCCCGAGGAGCGAGACCGCCATGACGATCTCGGGGAGCACGATCGGCAGGAGCAGGAGCGGGTTCGCGACCGAGAGGGTGCGCTTCGTGGCCGAGCGTAGACCGAGCGCGGCGGCGGTACCGACGGTGGTGGCGACCACGGTGGTGGCGAACGCGACCTTCACGCTGTTGATCGCCGCGTCGCGGATGGCCTCGTTCTCCCAGAGCTTCTCGTACCAGCGGAGCGTGAGCCCGCCCCAGGTGGCCGTCTGCTCCGCGTCGTTGAACGAGAACACGATCAGCACGACGATCGGCGCGTAGAGGAACACGTACATCGCGACGCTGTAGAGGCGGAGCATCAGAGGAGGTCCTCCGAGCTCGACCCCTTGAAGAGCCGCGGCTGAAGCCAGAGCATGCCCAGCACGAGCGCCGTGAGGATGAACGCGACCGCGAAGCCGAACGGCGCGTTCTTGCCGCCGAAGAACTGGTTCTGGATGAGGTTGCCGACCAGCATCGACTTCGCGCCGCCGAGCATGTCGGAGATGAGGAACTGGCCGACGGACGGAACGAAGACGAGCACGGTGCCGGCGACGACGCCCGGCAACGTGAGCGGCCACGTCACCTTCCAGAACGTGTCCCACGCGTTCGCGCCGAGGTCCGCCGCCGCTTCGAGCAAGGTGCGGTCGAGCTTCTCGAGCGAGGCGTAGATGGGCAGGATCATGAACGGCAGCTCGCCGTACACGAGCCCGATCAGGACGGCCGGCTCGTTGTAGAGCAGCGGCAGAGGCTCGCTCGTGATGCCCAGCTTCATCAGGAGCGTGTTGGCGAGCCCCTCCGTGCGGAGGATCCAGACCCACGCGAACGTGCGGACGACGAAGCTCGTCCAGAACGGCACGACCACGCCCAGCAGCGCGAGCGAGCGCCGCTTCGGGTCGAGCTTCACCGCCATCCAGTAGGCGATGGGGTAGGCCGCCGCGAGGCAGAGCACCGTCGTGACGACCGCGATCCACGTCGAGCGCCAGAAGATCTTCAGGTAGATCGGCTTGATCGCCTGCGCGTAGTTCGCGAGGAAGTCGCCGCTGGTGACGTAGCTGGCGAGGTCCTCGACGGGCGCGAAGCCGCCGTAGGTCCCGCGCATGCGGAAGCTGTCGACGAACACCATCGCCAGCGGCAGGAGCAACCCCACCACCAGGAGGAGGATGGCCGGGGAGGCGAGCCACGCGGGCGCCTTGCCGACGGGTGGGGGCGTCGCCTTCGCGACCGCCGCGGCCGGCGGGTCGACCTTCGCGGCCGGGAGGCTCACGCGCTCGCCCGCAACATGACGCCGTTGCCGTCGCGCCAGCACAGCCAGCCCTTCTGGCCGGGGCGCAGGTCGGCGAGGTCGGGGCCGTCGCTGCCGAAGCCGGCCGCGGGCGTGGCGGTGACCTCCAGCTCCTCGACGCCGAGCCCGCGCACCGCCCAGCGCGTGACCGCGCCCTGGTAGATCCGCTCGGTCACCTCGACGGGGTGGCCCCGCCAGCCGTCGTGACGCGGCTCCGCGTCCGCGAGGAGCAGCCACTCCGGCCGCAGCATCACGCGCACGTCGGCGCCGAGGTCGGGCCGGAAGCCGGCGAGCACGCTGCACGCCGGGCCGCCGTCGATGCGGACGCTGGCGCGGTCGCCGTCGAAGCCCTCGACCTTCGCCACGAGCAGGTTCGACGCGCCGAGGAAGCGGGCGACGAACTCGGTGGCGGGCCGCTCGTAGACCTCGTGCGCGGTGCCGACCTGCTCGGCGATGCCCTTCGACATCACGACGATGCGGTCGGACATCGTCAGCGCCTCGGGCTGGTCGTGCGTGACGAAGACGAACGTGATGCCGCACGCGCGCTGGATGCGGCGCAGCTCCACCTGCATCTCGAGCCGGAGCTGGTGGTCGAGCGCGCCGAGCGGCTCGTCGAGCAGGAGCACGCGAGGCCGCAAGACCAGCGAGCGGGCGAGCGCGACGCGCTGTTTCTGGCCGCCCGACATCTGCGCGGGCATGCGGTCGACGAAGTCGCCGAGGCGGACCTGGTCCAGCGACTCCTTCACGCGCGTGCGGATCTCGTCCTCAGGGCGCCCCTGCCGGCGCAGCCCGAACGCGACGTTCTCCCCCACCGTGAGGTGCGGGAAGAGCGCGTAGTGCTGGAAGACGGTGTTGACCGGGCGCTTGTGCGGCGGGAGCGGGCCGATGTCCTGCCCGTCGAGCAGGATGCGCCCCTCGTCGGGGTGCTCGAAGCCGGCGATCATGCGCAGGAGCGTGGTCTTGCCGCAGCCCGAGGGCCCGAGCAGCGAGACGAACTCGCCCTCGGCGACGTGCAGGTCGACGCCCTTGACGACGTGGTTGGCGCCGAAGCGCTTGTGAACGCCTTCGATCCGGAGCAGGTCCACCGCGGGCCTCCGAAGGCGGCACGCTACGACAGGTCGCCCCGCTTGGAAAGACCTCGGGCTACCGGGCCTTGCAGAACTCGCCGCCGTCGGCCGCGCGGACGACCGGCGGGAGCGGCTGCGCGCGCGCGTCGAGCGCGGCGTCCACCGCGGTCACGAGCGCCTCGTACTCCGGGTTCAGGTCGGTCCACCCGCCCCGGTCCATCTCCACGCCGAGGAGCGGCGCGCCGTTGGCGAAGAAGAGCAGGATCCGGATGCTCCCGCGCTCGCGCGCCTTCCACCAGCACGCGGACGAGCTCGTCAGGTAGGGCTCGAGCGAGGGCGGCGGCCCCTGCCCCACCAACGTGCGCGTGACGACGGCGTCTCGTTTGGCCGCGTCCGAGAGGTGGTCCGGGAAGCCCCAGCCCAGCGGATCGTACGTCTTGTTCGGCCACTTCGGCGGGATCTCGCCCTTCACCGTGTACTGGACCTCGACCACGAGGTCGGCGCGGGCGATCTTCCCGTCCGCCCCCCACATCTCGCCCGCGAGCGCCGCGGTCACGCAGAGAAGCGCCATCGTGCCTCCTCGAATTCCGGGATGGTGGTGCGCCCGCGCGTCGCCAGCTCGCCGAGGATGCGCCCGACGAGCGGGCCGAACTTGAACCCGTGCCCGGTGAAGCCCGCGCCGACCACGACGCCGTCGACCTCGTCGAGCACGAAGTCCTCGTCGTCGGTGCAGGTGTAGAGGCAGCGCTCCGTCGCGATCGTGGCGCCCAGCGGGCGGGCGAGCTGCTCGCCGAGGAAGGCGCGCACGGCGGCGACGCCCGGGCCGTCGGCGACGTCGGGGTCGTCGACGCGGCCCGCGGTCACGTGCAGCGCCGCCTTGATGCCCGGGCGCCCGAACGCCGGCAGGCCGTAGAAGAACTGCTCGCCGTTGTAGGCCCAGAGCGGCAGATCGGGCGCGTCGACGTCGAAGTAGCCGACGGTCTGGGCGATGGGGGCGAGCCGGCCGAGCCGCGGGACGAGCCGCGGGGCCCACGCACCCGCGCAGACCACGACGCGGTCGGCCTCGAAGCGCCCGCGCGACGTGTCCGCGCCGCGGGCGTCGACGGCGAGCACCTCGACGCCGGCCCGGACGCGGTCGCCGAGCCAGCGCGCGAGCGACGCGATCGTGTCGGCCGCGGCGACGATCGCCGCGGTGTGGTCGTGCAGGACGGTGGGCTCGCCCGCGAAGCGGAAGTCCGGGAAGCGGCGCCGGGCCTCGCCCGGGTCGATGACCTCCACGCCCTCGCCGGCGGCTTCCACGTGGGCGCGCATGGCCCCGGCGGGCCCGAAGAACACGAGGTCGCGGGGGTGGAGGAGGCGGCGCCCCACGTCGGCCTCCAGCGCCGGCCAGGCCTCCGCGTGGCAGCGCTGCATCAGCTTCACGAACAGGGGATCGCCGTACGCCGTGCGCGTGATGCGCGACTGCCCGTGCGAGCTGCCGCGGTCGTGGCCCGGCGCGTGGCGCTCGAGCAGCGTGACGTCGTGGCCCTCGCGGGCGAGCCACCACGCGGTCGAGAGCCCGTGGACGCCGCCGCCGACGACGAGGCACTTCACGGGTGCACGAGCCCGAGGCGATCGCGGCACTGCTCGACGGTGGCGATGGGCCGCCCGATGTCGCGGAGCATCCGCGCGGCCTTCTCGACGAGGTCGCCGTTGCTCTTCGCCATCTGCCCGGGCGCCACGTAGAAGTTGTCCTCGAGCCCGACGCGCACGTTGCCGCCCATCGCCGCGGCGGCGGCGAGCATGCGCCACTGGTCGAGCGAGAGGCTGATGAGCTCCCAGTCGCTGCCCGGCGGGAGCAGCTCGACCGCGTGCACGAGCGTCGGCACCGTGCCCGGCATGCCGCCGATGACCCCCATGATCAGCGACACCTGGAGGGGCGCCGCGAGGAGCCCCATGTCGACGAGCGGGTGGAGGCTCGCGACGTGGCCCGTGTCGAAGCACTCGCACTCGGGCTTGATCTTCGCGGCGTTCATGCCCCCGAGCAACGCGCGGATCTCGGAGAACGGGTTCTGGAAGACGAAGTCGAAGACGAAGTCCTTCCGCTTCGGGTGGTACTTCGCGTAGTTCATCGACCCCATGTTCAGCGCGGCGACCGCGGGCTTCACCGCGTCGAGGTACGCGAGCCGCTTCTCCACGCTCACGTCGACGGCGCCGGTCGAGAAGTTGATGACGACGGGGCACGCGGCGACGATGGCGTCGCGGATGTTCCGGTAGTCCTCGATCTCGAAGCTGGGCGAGCCGTCGGGCGTGCGCGCGTGGATGTGCACGGCGGCGGCGCCCGCCTCGTACGCGCGCTTCGCCTCCGCGGCGTACTCCTCCGGCGTGTACGGGATCGCCGGGCACTGCGCGCGGTTGGCGACCACGCCGGACAGCGCGCAGGTGATCATGGCGGGCCGGGAGGGATCCTGGTTGGGCTTCGCGTAGAGGTCCATCCGCGCGGTGTAGCACACCGCGTTAGCTCCCCGCGCATGAAGACCACCGGCTTCCAGTCCTTCGAGGAGTTCTGGCCGTACTACCTGTCGGAGCACCGCGATCCGCTGAACCGCCGGCTGCACTTCGTGGGCACGAACCTGATGCTCGTGACGCTCGCCGTCGCGCTGCTGGTCGACCCGCGGCTGCTGCTGCTCTGCCCCGTCGTCGGCTACGGCTTCGCGTGGGTGGGCCACTTCGGCGTCGAGAAGAACCGCCCGGCGACGCTCCGCCACCCGCTCTGGTCGCTCATGGGCGACTTCCGCATGGTCGGGAAGATGTGGATCGGGCAGCTGTGGGGTCCCGCGCGGGCCTAGCGGTCCTTCCACTCCGGCGCCCGCTTCTGCAGGAACGCCACGAAGCCCTCGGCGGCGTCCTCGGTCGCCATGAGATCGCCGAGGCGCTCCGCGAGCAGGCCGAGCCCGTCGTCCAGCGGGCGATCGAGCGCGTCGCGCCACGCGCGCTTGCCGAGCTTGAGCGCGCTGGGGCTCTGCCGTAGCAGCGAGGCGGTCAGCTCGGCGACGGCGCCGTCGAGCTCCGCGCGCGGCACAACGCGGTTGACGAGCCCGTAGGCGTGGGCCTCCGCGGCGGTCAGCTTGCGACCGGTCATCGCGAGCTCCATCGCCACCTTGCGAGGCACGGTGCGCAACAGGTACGCGCCAACCATCATCGGCCACATGCCGACGGCCGCCTCGGGGAGCGAGAAGGTGACGTCGTCGGCGGCGACGGCGAGGTCGCAGGCCAGCAGCAGGCCCATCCCGCCGGCGAGGCAGTGCCCGTTGACGCGGGCGACCACCGGACGCTCGCACGCCGAGATGCGCCCGAGCAGCCGCGCGTAGCGACGCGCCGCGTCGCGCCGCCCCTCCGGGCTGCCGGCGACCTCGGCGAGGTCGGCGCCGCTGCAGAACACCTTCTCGCCCGCGCCGGTCAGGACGAACACACGGGCGGGATCCACCAGCATCGCGGCGATGGCGTCGATCGTGGCGAGGTCGAGCGCGTTTCGGACGTGGGGGCGGTCGATGGTGTACGTGCGGATCATGCGGCCTCGTCGCGACGCATCAGGTGGCGCTTGACCCAGGCGACGGGGTCGCCGAAGGAGGCGGGGATCTCGACGGGGTCGAGCCATTCGACCTGGGGGCCCATCGGAGGTGGCAGCGCGTCGAGAGAGGTCGCGGTTGCGACGTGCTCGATCGCCTCGCGCACCGCCTCGCGGGCGGGGCTCGGCAGGCGGTTCTCGGCACCGGTCCATGGGATGCCGACGACCCGATCCCCGGCCGCCACGACCACGCCGATGGGAAACCGTTCGCCCGTCGTCGGATCGACGACCCAGTGGACGACACGCATGCGGGAGCTCACGGGATCTTCTCCACGGCTTCCAGGTATTCGGCCAGAAGCGCCGGCGCCGCGGCGAACCGGCGCCACAGCGCCTCGCCCAGCACACCGCTCCGGGCCTCGCCCACGAGGTCACACGCCTCGTGCACCCAACCGCGCACGTCCTCTTCGGTGACGGCGGCCGCGGAAGCGAGCGGGAACGTGGTTTACGCCTGCGGGACCTTCGGGAGCCCTCGCGCGAGGTTGTGGGGGCTCGGCGCCCGGAGGTCCCGCGCGACGAAGTCCGCGACGTGCCCGACCAGAGCCTCCTCCTGATCGATCGCCCGGAGCTCCGCGCCCTCGACGAGGAGGTTGCGCATGTGCCGGGCCTCGTTGGCGATCAGCGTGTCGAGCAGGTGGATGCGGGCGAGTTGGTCCAGCCCGCTGAAGGCGAGGGCGGCCTGCCCCGCCCAATGGCTCGCGTTCGGGACCATCCGCGAGAGCCACGCTCGACCCTCCGGCCCCTCGCTGATCGCGGCGTCGGGCACGCTCACCCCGAGGGCGCGCCCCACGTGCCAGCCGACCACCTCGGCCAGCAGGCCCTCTGGTCCCATCTCCGACTCTCGTTTCCGAACCCAGACGCGACCGCTCGCATCCCGCACGAACCACGCCTCGTTCGTGTGCGGCACCTTCACCCGCTCGAACGCGATGACGGCGCCGACCCGCTCGATCACTCGATCTCCACCAGCTTCTCCCCCGCCTTCACCGACGCGCCGGGGGCGGCGAGCACCGCGCGCACGACGCCGTCCTTCGGCGCGCGCAGGACGGTCTCCATCTTCATCGCGGTGACGGCGAGGAGCTTGTCGCCGCGCTTCACCGCGTCGCCCGCGGCCACGAACACCTTCGTGACGGTGCCGGGCATGGGCGGGGTGACGGCGCCCGCGCTCTCCGCGGCGCCGGGCGCGACGGGCTTCACGGCGCGCACGCGCCCGCCGATCCACACCTGATCGCCGTGGACCCACGCGGTGACGACGCGCTCGCCGACGCGCACGCGCAAGGACCCGTCGGGCATGCGCTCGACCTTCGCGGCGGCCTCCTCGGCCTCCTGCTCGCCGACGCGGTGCTTCACGGCCACCTCCCCAGCGTCGACCACGGCGACGCCTCCGTCGTCCGCGAGGTCGCGGCGGGCGAGGCCGGCGCCGCCTTCCACGCCGCGACGAACGCGGCGGCGTCGACCTCCGGCGGCTGCCAGGCGAAGCGCGCGAGGAAGTCGGTGTGGGTGTCGCCGGCGGCGAACGCCTCGGACGCGACGACGTCGTGCAGGTTCTCGAGGTTGGTGTCGACGCCGAGCACGACGAACTCGGACAACGCGCGCAGCATCCGCGCGATGGCCGCCGGGCGGTCCTCGGCCCACACCACGAGCTTGGCGAGCAGCGGATCGTAGAAGACCGGCACCTCGCTCCCCTCGACCACGCCCGCGTCCACGCGCACCCCCGGCCCGGAAGGCGGGCGCCAGCGCGCGATCCTCCCCGGCGACGGCGCCCAGTCGCGACGCGGGTCCTCGGCGACCACGCGGCACTCGATCGCGTGGCCGCGGGCCTCCGGGACGTGGGGCACCTTCCCGCCCGTCGCGACGTCGAGTTGCGCGCGCACGAGGTCGATCCCGCGCACCGCCTCGGTGATCGGGTGCTCGACCTGGATGCGGGTGTTCATCTCGAGGAAGTAGTAGCGGTCGCCGTCGAGCAGGAACTCGATCGTGCCGGCGCCGACGTAGTCGACCGCCTTCGCCGCCCGCACCGCAGCGTCGCACATCGCCTCGCGGAGCGCGGGCGTGAGCGCGGTGGACGGCGTCTCCTCGACCACCTTCTGGTGGCGCCGCTGGATCGAGCACTCGCGCTCGCCGAGGTGGACCACGTTCCCGTGCGTGTCGCCGAGGACCTGCACCTCGACGTGCCGGGGGCGCAGGATGCGCCGCTCCGCGTACACCCGCGCGTCGCCGAACGCCGCGCCCGCCTCGGCCCGCGCCTCCGCGAGCGCGTCGTGCAGCGCCGCCTCGTCCTCGACCACCCGGAGGCCGCGCCCCCCTCCCCCACCCGCGGCCTTCACCATCAGCGGGAAGCCCAGCGCCGCGATCTCCGCGGCGTCCTCGCTCTCGACGCCGGGCACGACCGGCACGCCCGCCGCGCGCATCCGCCGCCGCGCGCCCATCTTGTCGCCCATCGCGGCGATCGCCTCGGGCGACGGCCCGATCCAGCGGAATCCGGCGTCGATCACCGCCCGGGCGAAGCCCGCGTTCTCGGAGAGGAAGCCGTAGCCGGGGTGGATCGCGTCGCAGCCCTTCGCCGCCTCGACGAGCCGCGGGACGTCGAGGTAGGCCATCGGCTCGCCGATCGACACCGCCTCGTCGCACGCCAGCACGTGGGCGGCGCGCGCGTCGGCGTCGCTGTGCACCGCGACGGTCACGTGCCCCGCCTCGCGGGCGGTTCGGGCGATTCGGACGGCGATCTCGCCGCGGTTGGCGATGAGGAGGCGCATCGCCCTCGAAGCTAACGTGCGCGCGTGTACTCTCCTGCCATGCTGCTCCTCTTCGCCTGCGCCGATCCCCCCGCGAAGGACCCCGACGACGCCGGCGAGCCGGCGACCGGCGACGACACCGGCGATCCGGTCGACACCGGCGAGCCCGTCGTGGGCAATTGCCTCGAGCGCGTCGACGGCCTCGTGCTCGTCCGCGACGCCGACGACGCGGCCGCGCTCTGCGAGGAGGGCGGCACGCTCACCGGCGACCTCTCCGTCGTCGGCACGCCCTTCGCCGACCTCTCCGCGCTCGCCTGCGTGTGCGCGGTGGAGGGACGGATGAGCTTCTCGGACAACGACTCGCTCACGACGCTCGGCGGCCTCGATCAGCTCGTCACGGCGGGCTCGCTGCAGGTCACGGGCAACGAGGTGCTGGCCTCGCTGGCGGGGCTCGGCACGCTCGCGGCGCTCGACGAGGTCTACGTCGGCGACAACCCGGCGCTGACCTCGCTCGACGGGCTCGAGGAGATCGCCTCGCTCGGGGCGCTGCACCTCGAGGGCAACGGCCTCGCCTCGCTCGACGGGCTCGGCGCCGTCGGGGAGATCGCCGGATCGGTCACCGTCACGTCGGAGGCCGAGCTGGAGCACCTCGACGCGCTCGCCGGCGTCATCGCCGTCGGGGGCGACGTTTCCGTCGTGCTGAACCCGCTCCTGACGGACCTCGCGGGGCTCGCCGGCCTGGCCGCGGTCGGGGGGTCGCTGAACGTGTCGTACGGCGAGGGGCTCGCGACGCTCGACGGCCTCGGCGCGCTGCGCACGGTCGAGGGCGACCTCACCCTCACCGGCAACGGCGCGCTCGCCGACGTCTCCGCGCTGGAGGGCCTCACGCGCGTGGGCGGGGACGTGACGATCACCGGGAACGCGTCGCTCGCGCCCGAGGCGGTCGACGCCCTGATCGCGGCGATCGACGAGATCGGCGGGACGGTGACGACCGACCCGTAGGCCTACATCCGGAAGGTCCCGTAGCCGATCGGCCCCGGGCGCCACGACACGTTGCGCGTCGCGGCGATGCAGAGGCCGAGCACGTCGCGGGTCTTCGCGGGGTCGACGACACCGTCGTCCCAGAGGTTCGCGGTGGAGTACCAGGCGTCGCCCTCGCGGCGGGTGTTCTCCTCGATCGGGCCGCGGATCATCGCCGCCTCCTCGTCCGAGATGGGGGCGAGCCCCTCGCGCGCGCGCTGCGCGTTCGTCACGCTGACGAGCACCTGCGCGGCCTGGGCGCCGCCCATGACCCCGATCTGCGCGTTGGGCCACATCCACAGGAACCGCGGCCCGTACGCGCGCCCGCACATCGCGTAGTTGCCCGCGCCGAAGCTGCCGCCCACGATGACCGTGAACTTCGGGACCTGGCAGGTCGACACCGCGTTCACCATCTGGTGGCCGTGCTTCGTGATGCCGCCGCGCTCGTAGTCGCGGCCGACGACGAAGCCCGGGACGTTCTGCAGGAAGACCAGCGGGATGCCGCGCTTGTCGCAGAGCTGCACGAACTGCGTGGCCTTCAGCGCGCTCTCGCTGAAGAGCGGCCCGTTGTTGCCGAGGATGCCGACGAGGTAGCCGTGGAGCCACGCCCAGCCGCACACCAGCGTGGGGCCGAAGCGCGCCTTGAACTCGTCGAACTCGCTCCCGTCGACCATCCGCGCGATCAGCTCGCGCACGTCCCAGGGCCGGGAGAGGTCGGGCGGCACGATCCCGTAGATCTCCTGCGGATCGTAGAGGGGGGGGCGCGGCGGGCGCGTGGTCACCGGCTCCTGCGCGACGTCGGGGAGGCGCGCGACCATCTCGCGGAGCTGGGCGATGGCGTCGGCGTCGTCCTCGGCGAAGTAGTCGCTCACGCCGCTCACGGCGCAGTGGACGTCGGCGCCGCCGAGGTCCTCGGCCGTGACGACCTCGCCGGTGGCGGCCTGCACGAGCGGCGGGCCGGCGAGGAAGATGGCGCCGGTCCCCTTCACGTGCACGACCTCGTCGGCCATCGCGGGGATGTAGGCGGCGCCGGCCGTGCACAGGCCCATGACGCCGGCGAGCTGCGGGATGCCCATCCGGCTCATCTGCGCCTGCTGGTAGAAGATGCGCCCGCCGTCGTCGGCGTCGGGGAAGACCTCGCTCTGGAGCGGCAGGTAGGCCCCGCCCGAGTCGATGAGCGACACGAAGGGCAGGCGGTTCTCCATCGAGATCTGCTGGAGCCGGAGCCCCTTCTTGACCCCCATCGGGTAGACCGTGCCGCCCTTCACGGTCGCGTCGTTCGCGTTCACCATGCAGGTGCGCCCGCGGATGACGCCGATGCCGGCGATGCTCCCGGCCTTGTGGACGCCGCCCTCGTACATGCCGCGGGCGGCGAGCGCGCCGATCTCGAGGAAGGGCGAGTCGGGGTCGAGCAGGCGCTCGAGGCGCTCCTGCGCCGTGAGCTTCTTCTGCTCGCGGTGGCGCGCCATCGCCTTGGGGGAGCGGTCCTCGCGCGCGGCGCGCAGCTCCTCCTTCAGGCGCGCGAGGTGGGCCTCCATCGCGGCGCGGTTCTGGGCGTACTCGGGGGAGCGGGTGTCGACCGAGGAGGCGAGCGGCTTCATGCCCGGCCGCCTATCACCCCGGGGTTATCATCGTCCGATGCTCCTCCTGCTCGCGTGTGACGACGGCGCGGACCACACGCCGCCCGCCCGGATGCCCGAAGAGACCGACGCCGACACCGACGCCGACACCGACGCGGACGCCGACGCGGACACGGACACCGACGCGGACACGGACGCCGACGCCGACACCGACGCGGACACGGACGCCGATGCCGACGCCGACGCGGACACCGACGTCGAGCCCGCGCTCGCCGACGCGACGTTCACGGGCACGGTCGTGACGGTCTCCGGGAGCCCCTTCGGCTTCGACGACGCCGTGCGCGGCGCCGCGGTCTCGGGCACGTTCTCCTGGCAGACGTCCGGCCCCGACCTCGTCAGCCTCGACGGCTGGGGCCAGTACGACGCGCTCGTCGGCTTCGAGATGACGGTCGAGGGCCACCGGATCGAGGGCTCGGGCGACGGCCAGGTCGAGGTGGTGACGGACTCCCACAGCGTCCAGTTCAACGACGGCGACCACGTCATCGACCTCCCGGAGCGCGTGATGTCCTTCGACGGCGTCGACGACCCGGAGATCTCGCTCGCCTCGGTGTTCGTGTACTCCGCCGGCTTCGAGACGGAGGCGCTGCCGGCGACCCTGCCGGCGTGGGACACGAGCACGAGCCACACGTTCTCGGTCTCCAACGGCGCGGGCACACTGCTGATGCAGCTGGACGCGCTCACGCCGTGAAGAGTCGCTTCGCGCTCGCCGCCCTCGCGCCGGTCCTCCTCGTGGGCTGCCTCGTCGTCCAGATGCGCCCGCGCGCGGCGGGCACCACCCCGGGCGACGCCGACGTCCGCGCGCGGCTCGATGCCCACGTGCGCGCGCTCGCCGTGCCCCGCAACGATCGGCACCCGGACGGGCTCGCCGCCGCCGTTGCCTACCTGCGCGCGCGGTGGCCCGACGCGACGGCCGACGCGGGCGACAACTGGACCCACGTGTTGCCCGGCGGGCCCGAGATCCTCGTCGTCGGCGCGCACTACGACTCCTGCGGCGACACGCCCGGCGCCGACGACAACGCGTCGGGCGTCGCGGTGATGCTCGAGGTCGCGCGCCTGCTCGAGGGGCGCCGCTTCCCGCGCACCGTCCGCTTCGTCGCGTTCGCCCGCGAGGAGCCGCCCGACTTCCAGCGGCCGACGATGGGCAGCCTCGTGAACGCGAAGGTGGCGCGCGAGCGCGGTGACGACGTCGCGCTCATGCTCTCGATCGAGTCGGTCGGCTACTTCTCCGACGAGCCGGGCAGCCAGGCCTGGCCGCTCGGGCTCGGCCTCTTCTTCCCGTCGACGGGCAACTTCCTGAACGTCGTCGGCGACCTCGGCTCCGCCGGCGGCGTCCGCCGCGTCGCCGGGCTCCTCCGCGAAGGATCGCTCCCCATCGCGGCGAGCGCGGTGCCGGCGTGGGTCCCCGGCGTGGACTGGTCCGACCACTGGAGCTACTGGCAGCATGGCTACGACGCCGTGATGATCACGGACATGCCGCCCTTCCGGAACCCGCACTACCACGAGCCCTCGGACACGCCGGAGAAGCTGGACTACGAGCGGCTCGCGCGGTTCACGGTGGCGCTGGCGGCGGCGGTGGAGCGGCTGGCGAGCCCGTAGGACACGGCTCCGCCACCTCCCACGGCGGCGGGCCCGCGGTGTCCGGCGGCTTCGGGGGCGGGGGCGCGTCGCGGAAGGGCGGGTTCTCGTCGCGCGGCTGGGTGCGGATACCGGTGGGGTCGACCGTCTGGCGGGCGAGCTCCGTGACGATCTCCTCGCGCGCCTGCTTCCCGCGCGCCGCCTCGGCGTCCCAGGGCACGGGCGAGCGCGCCAGCGTCACGGCGACGCACACGCCCGCCGGCCTCACCTCGACGACCGCCTCCCAGGGCTCGAAGGTCTCGCGGGTCACCCGAACCCGGTGCGCCCCATCGGGGAGCGACACCGTCATCGGGCCGACCCCTCGCGGCTCGCCGTCGACGGCGACCGCGGCGTCGGCGGGCGCGACGTGCAGCTCGAGCGTACCGGCCGTCGCGAGCCCGAGGAGCCACATGGTGGCCTCCGTACCCCGCGTCCCTACCTTGCGCGAATGGTCGCGATGATGGGTTGGTTGTGGGAAGGCCCGGTGGCGCGCGCGCCCGCCGGGGACGTCGACGTCTCGCTGGTGGACGAGCTGCGGCACGACGTGCGCGCGCTCGCGGTGCCGCGCAACGACGCGCACCGCGACGGGCTGCGCGCCGCCACGGGCTACGTGCGCGACGTGCTCGCGAAGGCGGGCCTGGTCGTGCACGCGGAGCCGGTCGCGGGCGAAGCGGCGAACGTGGTAGCGGAGGCGACGGGGACCCTGCCGATGCCGCTGTTCGGTGCGCACCTCGACAGCTTCGGCGACAGCCCGGGCGCCGACGACAACGCCTCCGGCGTCGCCGTGATGCTCGCCGTGGCGCGGCGCTGGAAGGCGCGCCGCCCCGCCCACGCCGCGCGGTTCGTCGCCTTCGCGAACGAAGAGCCGCCGCACCTCTTCCGGGCGACGATGGGGAGCCTCGTCCACGCGCACGGCGCGAAGGCCCGCGGCGACCGCCTCGGGACCATCCTCGTGCTGCAGAGCGTGGGCGCACGGCGCGCGGGCTCCCTGACGCTCGTCTCGGACCGCGCCTCGAAGGACCTCGCGCGGGGGCTCGCCGAGAGGCTGCGCGACGGCGAGGTCCCGATCGCGCTCGCGGTTCTCCCGCGGGTGCGCGGGCCCACCTTCTCCGACCACTGGAGCTTCCGCGAGGTCGGGTGGCCCGCGGCGATGCTCACGGGCGCGCCGCCGCTGCGGAGCCCGCACCCCCACGGTCGCGCCGACACCCCCGACGCGCTCGACTACCCGCGGATGGCGCGCCTCGTGAACGCGCTGCTCGGCGCGATCGAGTAGCGCGGGACATCCGTCCGCGAGCCGATGCGCTCTCTCCGGGCGACCCCATACGGTGCCCCCGATGCTGACGCTCCTCGCGCTCGCGCACGCCGCGCCCCTCGGGGCCGGCGACCCGGCCCCCGAGTTCACGGTGGCCACGCTCGACGGCGGCACGCTGTCGGCGAGTGCGCTCCGGGGCGAGGTCGTCGTGCTCAACTTCTGGGCGACGTGGTGCGCGCCCTGCCTCGACGAGCTGCCACGCCTCGACGAGCTGGGGGCGCGCCTGCAGGGCAGCGGCGCGCGGCTCGTGACGGTGAACATCGACAAGGCGCAGGGGCCCGTCGTGGGGACGGTCAGGCGCCTCGGGCTCGACGCGCCGGTGGGGCTCGACCCGTCCGCGCTCGTCGTGAGCCGCTTCGCCCCTCCCGTGATGCCGACCACCTACGTGCTCGACCGGACGGGCTCGATCCACGGGGTCTGGGCCCACGTGTTGTCGGCGGGCGACGTCGCCGCGCTGGAGCGAGAGGTCCGAACGCTGGCGGAGGCGCGATGAAGGTGACGCAGGGCGGCGGGTGCGCGGTGTGGCTGCTTTCGGCGCTCGTCGCCGCGTGGGTGGTCTTCGGGTGATCGCCTGGGCGCACTTCGACGCGCCGATCATGGCCACGCGCATCGAGGTCGTCCTCCCCGAGGACGGCGCCTCCGCGCGCGACGCCGCCCACGTGTTCGAGGTGTTCCGCCGCGTCGAGCAGGTCGCCAACGAGTGGCGCGAGGACTCGCCGCTCGCGGCGGTGAACCGCGCGGCGGGGAGGGCCGCCGTGCCGATCCCGCCGGAGCTCCACGCGCTCCTGACCCGTTCGCTGGAGGCCGCGCGCGCGACGGGCGGCGCGTTCGATCCCACCTGGGCGGCGCTCTGGGGGCTGTGGCGCTGGGACGTTCCCCGCGTGCCCGCGCCCGCCGACGTCGCCGCGCGGGTCGCCCACGTGGGCCACGCGAAGCTCGAGCTCGGCGACGGCTCCGCGCGGCTCGCGGAGGAGGGCGCGGCGCTGGGGCTCGGCGGCATCGCCAAGGGCTGGGCGCTCGACCGCGCCGCCGAGGCGCTGCGTGCGCGCGGGCGCGAGGACTTCCTCCTGTCCGCGGGCGGGCAGGTCTACGCGGCCGGCGACCGGGAGGGCCGCCCGTGGCGCGTCGGCGTACGCGACCCGCGCGGCGAGCGCGAAGACGAGTTCGCGCTGCTCGAGGTGCGCGACGCGTCCGTCTCCACCAGCGGCGACTACGAGCGCTTCTTCGTGGTGGACGGCGCGCGCTACCACCACATCCTCGACCCGCGCACCGGCATGCCCGCGACCGGCGCGCGCTCGGCGACGGTCATCGCCGCGGAGGCGACGTGGGCCGACGCGCTCTCCACCGCGCTCGTGGTCCTCGGCCCCGCCGAAGGGGTCGCGCTCGCCGAGCGGATGGAGGGGGTCGAGGCCCTGATGGTCGACGCGCGCGGCGAGGTGCACGCCACCACGGGCGCGCCGATCGCGCGCATGACCCGCCCGAAGCCCTGAAGCCGCCTACTTCTTCGGCGGCGTGGGCTTCTTCGCGGGCGGGGGCGGCGGCTTCGGCGGCGGCGCGGGCTTCGGCGGGGCGGCCGCGGCCGCGGCGGGCGGCGGCGGAGGCGGCGGGCCCACCTTCTTGCCGGCGACCCACTCCTCGAAGCGGACCTCCTTGCCCGCGGGGTCGAGGAAGCTCCAGCGGCCGATCTGCAGGCCGTTGCCGTCGAACGCGCCGATCACGCTGGGCTTCCCGTCCGGGTGGAACTCCTCCCACTTGCCCGTCCGCGTCCCGAGCTTCTCGAGCTCGCCCAGCGCGGGCGTGCCCTGCTTGAAGGTGCCGCGCTCGGCGACCTGCCCCGTCGGGTGCCAGCGGGTCCAGAGGCCGATCATCTGCCCGGCGCGCAGCTCGCCCTCGACCGCCTTCGCGCCGGTGGGGAAGAAGGCGGTCCAGCGGCCCGTCATCGCCCCGCGGACCCAGGTGATCTCGGTCTCCTTGCTCTTGTTCGGGCGCCACTGCGTCCAGACGCCGTTCTCCTTGTCGTCGAGGAAGGCGCCCTCGCGCTTCTTCGAGCCGTCGGGCCAGTACTCGGTCCAGGGCCCGCTCTTCCGGCCGAACTGGAAGGTGCCGGTCCAGTCGCGCTTGCCGGCGGCGGTGTCGGCCTCCCACACGCCGTGCCGGGCGCCGTCCACGTAGGTCCCGCGCTCCTTCTCGCCCGCTTCGGTCCACTCGGTCCAGGGGCCGCTCTTGCGCCCCGCGACGTAGGTGCCCTCCGTGACGTGGCCCTTCTCGTCGGTCTTGATCCAGTGGCCGTCGGGCTGCCCCATGTCGTAGGCGCCCTGTTGCCGGACGCGCCCGGTCTCGTCCCACTGGGAGGTGGGGCCGTGCCGGACGCCGTCCTTCCACGTCGATTCCTCCTTCTTGAGCCCCGTCTGGTAGAGCTCGACGCTGGTGCCCACCTGCAGGCCGTCGCGGAAGGTCTGCTCGAGCCGGACCTTCCCGTCCGGCCACCAGAGGCGCTGTGCGCCGTGCTTGCGGCCGCGCTTCCAGCCCGTGTCCTCGATGAGGGTCCCCGCGTCCGTGAAGGCGGTCCACCGCCCGTGCCGGCGACCTGCCACGTACGATCCCTTCGTGCGGGCCTGCCCGTTGGCGTGCCACTCGGCGAAGGCGCCGTCGCGGAGCCCGTCGCGGAAGCTCCCCTCGGCGCGGAGCGCGCCGGCGGGCCACCAGGCTCGCCACGGCCCCTCGGGGACGCCTCCCGGCCCCGCGCACCACATCTCGACCGGGGCCGCGCCCGCGGGGGTGGTCCCGCCGGGGCACGCGATCGGCTCGGGCTCGCCGGCGAGGGCGAGCGCGATCAGCGCGATCACAGGGGCCCTCTCGACTCGGAGACGAGCTTGTCGACGAACTCGGCGAGCGACGTGGTCGCGCCGTCGCGCACCGACACCGTGCGCGCCTCGGCTTCCTTCTCGCCGACGACCACCATGTACGGCGGCCTCGCGCCGTGGGCGTCGCGGATCTTCGCGCCGATCTTGCTGTCCGCGTCGTCGAGGTGGACGCGGACGCCCGCGGCCCGGAGCGTGTCGGCGACCTCGCGCCCCCAGGCCGCCGACTTCTCCGACACCGTCATCACGCGCACCTGCTCGGGGGCGAGCCAGACGGGGAAGTGACCGGCGAAGTGCTCGATCAGGATGCCGATGAAGCGCTCGAAGCTCCCGAAGATCGCGCGGTGGATGACGACGGGCACGTGCTCCGTGTTGTCCGCGCCGACGTAGGAGAGCCGGAAGCGCCGGGGCATCTGGTAGTCGAGCTGGATCGTGGCGCACTGCCAGGGGCGCCCGAGGGCGTCGATGACGTCGAAGTCGATCTTGGGGCCGTAGAAGGCGCCGTCGCCCGCGTTGATCGTGAACTCCATCCCGTTGGCCTTCAGCGCCGCGGCGAGGGCCTCCTCGGCGCGGTCCCAGAGCGCGTCGTCGCCGAGCTTGTCGGCCGGGCGCGTCGAGAGCTTGGCGTGGAAGCCGAGCTGGAGGGCGCCGTACACGCGCTTCACGAGGCCGAGGAGCTTCGTGACCTCTTCCTCGATCTGCGTCTCCATGACGAAGAGGTGGGCGTCGTCCTGGCAGAGCTGGCGCACGCGCGTCAGCCCGCCGAGCGCGCCCTTGACCTCGTCGCGGTGGAGCACGCCCTGGTCGTGGATGCGGAGCGGGAGCTCGCGGTAGCTGCGCTTCGTCGAGCCGAAGATCAGCATGTGCGAGGGGCAGTTCATGGGCTTCAGGCCGTAGACGCGGCCCTCCTCCTCGCCCTCCTCCTTCCGCTCGAACCGGAACATGTTGTCGCGGTAGTGGGACCAGTGCCCGCTCGTCTCGAAGAGCGACTTCTCGAAGAGCATCGGCGTCTTCACGGCGACGTAGCCCTCGCCGAGCAGGAGCGTGCGCATGGCCTCGGAGAGCGCGTGGTAGAGCACCTCGCCCTTCGGCAGCCAGAAGATCGCGCCGGGCGCCCACTCGTGGGTCATGAAGAGGCCCATCTGCTGGCCCACCTTGCGGTGGTCGCGCTTCTTCGCCTCCTCCAGCCGGAACAGGTACTGGTCGAGCGCCTCCCGCGTGGGCCACACCGTGCCGTACACGCGCTGGAGCTGGGGGTTCCGCGCGTCGCCCTTCCAGTAGGCGCCGGAGACCTTCATCAGCTTGAAGTGCTTGCAGTTGCCCGTGCGCGGGACGTGGGGCCCGTTGCAGAGGTCCGTGAAGCCGCCCTGATCGAACGTGCCGAGAGGGCCTTTCAGGTTGCGGATGTGCTCGATCTTGTAGGTCTGGCCCGCGAAGATGCGCTCGGCCTCGGCGTGATCGACGTCCCGCCGCACGAACGGGGAGTTGCGCTTCACGATGGCGCGCATCTCCTCCTCGATCTGCGCGAGGTCGGCCTCGGTGATGGGGCGCGAGACGTCCACGTCGTAGTAGAAGCCGTCCTCGACGGGGGGGCCGAAGGCGAACTTCGCGCCCGGGAACACCTTGCCGATCGCCTCGGCCATGACGTGCGCGGTCGAGTGGCGCAGCGCGTGCAGGCGGTACTCTTCCTCGCTGGCGAAGGCCTCGCGGCCTTTCTCGTGGTCTTCCATCGCGGTCCTCGGGGCCCGACGTCTATCCCGGCGCGATACCTTCGGCCGATGCTGCTCTCCCTCCTGCTCTTGTCTTGCGATCCGGCCGAGAAGGCCCGCGACCTGTGCCGCGCGCGCCGCGAGACGCTGGACGAGCTCTACGCCGCGTACGGCGGGGCCGACGTCGCGAAGGGCTCCGGCTTCGTCGCCAACGCGATCGGCGGCGCCGACCGCGCCACCTTCGAGTCCAAGTGCGAGGAGATCGGCCGCGGCGGCAAGCCCACGATCCTGACCGAGAAGGCGAAGGAGTTCTTCGGGCGCGAGGACACGGTGAAGGCGTGCCAGAAGGTGGTCGACATCGAGACGAAGGTGGGCGTGATCAACCGGGAGCTCGCCGAGAGCGAGAAGGTGAGCTGCGAGTAGCAGGAGAGAGGCAACCGCCAAGACGCCAAGATCCCGCCGAGGGCGCCAAGGTGGATGAGACGCCGAAGCCCTCTGCTCCTTCCTCGCGCTCTTGGCGCCTCCTTGGCGTCTTGGCGGTTTCTCTTCGCGTTAGCCACCGCCGCGCATGTACCGAGTGCTCGACTTCACGCGCGTCCTGGCCGGCCCGTGGGCCACGCAGGTGCTGGGGGATCAGGGCTTCGACGTCGTGAAGGTGGAGTCGCTCGAGGGCGACGAGACGCGCCACTTCCTGCCCGTCGTCGAGGGCGGGAGCGTGTACTTCGCCTGCACCAACCGCAACAAGCGCAGCGTGGTGATCGACCTGAAGCGGCCCGAGGGGGCCGAGCTCGCCCGGCGCCTCGCCGCCACCGCCGACGTGCTGGTCGAGAACTTCCGGCCCGGCGTGCTCGAGCGGCTCGTCCCGGGGATCGCCCACGAGCGGCTGATCTACGTGTCGATCAGCGCCTTCGGGCCCGGGCCCTTCGCCGACCGCGCGGGCTACGACCTCGTGCTCCAGAGCCTCGGCGGCATCGCGACGCTCACGGGCGACCCGCCCGCGAAGGCGGGGCCGTCGATCGCGGACCTCGCCGCCGCGCAGGTCGCCGTGCAGGGCGTGCTCTTCGCGCTGCTCGAGCGCGGGCGGACCGGGAAGGGCAAGCGCGTCGACGTGCGCATGATCGACGTCGCCCACCACCTCCTCGCCTACTACGCGAGCGCGTGGCTCAACGCAGCGGCGCTCCCGCCGCCGCCGTCGAACCGTCACCCCTCCATCGCCCCCTACAACCTCTATCGCTGTCGCGACGGCTGGCTCGCCGTCTGCTGCGCGAACCAGTCGCTCTGGAAGAAGTGCCGCGACGCGCTCGGGCTCGCGGAGAAGCCCGGCTGGGCCACCATCGCCGGGCGCGTGGCCGACCGCGACGCGCTCGACGCCGCGATCACCGCCGTGCTCGGCGGCGACACGGTCGCCCGCTGGGAGGCGCGGCTCGCCGAGGCCGGCGTGCCGTGCGGGGGCGCGCTGTCCGTCCCCGAGACGCTCTCGCACCCCGCCGCCCGCCGCGTGCGGGTCGGCGACTGGACCTTCCCCGCGCCGCCGCTCGACCCCGTCGCGATCCGCCCCCCGCCGCGGCTCGGCGAGCACACCGACGAGGTGCTCGGCGAGATCGGGGTCGCCGGCGAGGATCTCGCGCGGCTCCGCGAGGCGGGCGTCATCGCGTGAGGCGGTCGGCGAGCGTGCCCGTCGCCCCCTCGCGGGTGACCCGCGCCCGCAGCGCGTCGACCTCGAGCCCGGCGTCGACCTCGCGCCGGACGGCCTCCGCGTCGGTCTTCCACAGCGCCGGATCGCTCGGGCGCGTCGTGCCCGTCGCGGCGTACAGCGTCTCGGTCACGCTCCACACCGCCATCGGGATGCCGGCGCGGTCGGGGCCGAACGCGTCGCGCGTCTGCGCGGCGAGCGCCTCGGTGCGGGCCGCGGCCGCCTTCATGGCGGGGCGACCCGCGTTGTAGCGGCACACGGCGGCGAGGAAGAACCGTTCGGTCGCGCCCTTCGCGTTCGCGGCCGCCTCGGCCTCAGCCTTCGGGTCGTTCGCGTACGTGATGGTGACGGGGATGCCGTAGGCGCCCGGGATCGTGATGCTCGAGTAGTCGTCGTAGGAGGACTGCGCCCCGTCGCGGAAGGCCTGCAGCGCCGGCGCGCTCGGCCCGAAGGCGAGGAGCGCGGCCTCGACGTCCGCGTAGCGGTAGCGGCGGCCGTCCTCGTCGTACCACGCGCCCTTCGCGCGGACGCGCCCGTCCTTCGCGTGGCGCAGAGGCACGAGCGCCTCGGGCGGGTCTTCCGGGTCGTAGGTCGCCCAGCCGCCCGCGGTGGGGGCGGGCGGGACGGTCTCGAGGCACAACGGATCGGCGGCGAGCGCGCGGGCGAGGACGGCGACGAGCATGCGCGCCGACGATAGCGCGAACCGGGAAGCCGTCCGCCCGCCCGGGTGTAATGTTGGGACTACGTCGGACGTTCCTCCGCCATGAACAGCTCGCGCGCGCTCCCCCTCACACTCCTGTTCGGCGCCGCCGCGGCGCTCTGGCTCGTGCCGCACGGCTCGCCCGCGCCCGTGTCCGGCGACGGCGTGGCGCCCAGCGCGACGGCCGCCCCCGGCACCATCGTGGTGGACTTCGCCGACGACCTCGATCCCGACGAGGTCGCGGAAGCGGGCCGCGCCGCCGGGGTGCTGTTCGCGAGCGCGTCCGAGGTCAGCGAGGACGAGGCCCTGTACGTCGCCGACGCAGCCGACGCGGCCGCCGCCCTGGCGACGCTCCGGTCCCGCGGCGACGTCGAGGTCGCCGAGCCCGTCGTGGAGATGCAGGCGCTCGGCTACCCGAACGACCCCGCCTGGGACAAGCAGTGGAACTTCCCGATGGTCGGCGCGCCCGTGGGCTGGCGCGTGGGCGGCGGCGAGGGCGTCGTCGTCGCGGTCATCGACACGGGCGTGAGCGCGCTGCCCGACCTTCCGGCCGATCGCATCCTCGAGGGGCGCTCGTTCGTGCCCGGCGCCCCCACCGCGAAGGACGACCACGGCCACGGCACCCACGTCGCGGGCACCATCGCGCAGGAGACGAACAACGGCGTCGGCGCCGCGGGGCTCGCCCCGAACGTCCGGATCCTCCCCCTGAAGGTGCTGACGAGCTCGGGCTTCGGCACGTCGGCGTGGATCGCCGCGGCCATCGACGAGGCGGTCGACCAGGGCGCCGACGTCATCAACCTCTCGCTCGGCGGCGGGCACAGCGACGTCGTGGTCAACGCGGTCGAGAAGGCCCGCAAGGCCGGCGTCGTCGTGGTCGCCGCGGCGGGCAACTCCGGGCGGCAGGGCATCGGCTCGCCCGCGGACGCGCCATCCGCGATCGCGGTCACGGCCGTGGGCCCGGACGACGCGCTCGCCCCCTACTCCTCGTGGGGCAAGGGCGTGGAGATCGCCGCGCCGGGCGGCAACAAGCAGATCAAGGACGGCGGCATCGTCCAGGCGACGATCGACGGCAAGGGCGGCCAGCAGCTCGCCGAGTGGCAGGGCACGTCGATGGCGTCGCCGCACGTCGCCGGCGCCGCGGCGGTGCTCATCGGCGCCGGCGCGCAGAGCGCGGACGAGGTCGAGCGCTTCCTCAAGACGAGCGCGGACGGGCGCGAGGACCCGCTGAAGTTCGGCGCCGGCCGGCTCGATCTCGGCGCGGCCGTGCGGAAGCTCCTGTTCGTGAAGCAGGGGGTGCTCTTCGCGATCGGCGCGACGATGGCGTTTTCGCTCGCGTGGCTCGGCGCGCTCACGGGGCGGGCGCGCGCGGCGGCGCTCTGGACCGGGGCGATCGTGGCGGGCGGGCTCTTCGTGCTGCCGCTGCTGCCGCTGTCGACCTGGCTGCGGATCCTGTCGAAGCCGCTGCTCGCGTGGCCCGGGCCGTTCTGGTCGGGCTTCCCGCTGTGGCAGTCGTGCGCGATCCCGCTCGTCGCCAGCCTCGTGCTGGGGCCGAGCCTGCTCGTCGGGCCGGTCGCGATGGGGCTCTGCGCGGGCATCGGCGGCTACCTGCTCTACGGCGCGGCCACCGGCGGCACCGACCTCTGGTGGATGCCGTTCGGCTTCGACCGCACCTGGCTGGCGCTCAACGGCACGGTCTGCCTGCTCGCCGGCATGGCGGTCGCCGGCATGCAGAAGATGCGCAGGAGGGGCGAGGCATGAGCTGGAAGGGGCGGCTCGAGCACGACGACGTCGAGGGCGGCCGGTGGCTGCTCCACACCCGCGACGGCACCTACGCGCTCCGCGGCGAGGTCCCCGCGCGCCTCGCCGGCGCCGAGGTCGAGGTGGACGGCGTCGCCGACGATCGCATGGGCTTCGACATGAGCGGCCCGGCGATCGCGGTCCGCGGCGTCCGTTTGATCTCAAAGTAGGGGTCAGGACTCTACTTTTGACCTTTACGGCGCGCGCAGCGTCAGCACCATCTCCCCCGCCGTCCCCTCGCCCGGCGCGAGCACGCGCACGCCGGACGTCGCGTCGCCCCGGGCGAACAGGTTGAAGCCATCGTTCGCGTTGGAGACGGGCTCGAGCGCGAACCACGGCGCCGGCGGGTTGTAGAACACGAGGTGGCCGAGGTCCGAGCGCACGTCCAACCCGATGCCTCGCCCCGGCCACGCGATCGTCGCGCGCCCGTCCCACCCGTGGGCGCAGAAGTCCATGAACGCGTCGGGGTCGAGCGCGCGGGGCGTCGAGAAGTCGCGCCCCGGATCCGGCGGCGAGGCGGGGCCCGACGGGATGCGCGTGCCGTGGGCGTCCGGGTAGATGCCGGCGACCCGGAAGCCCACGACGGCGTCCTCGCGGACGAAGTACGGGTGGAAGCCGAGGCCCGCGGGCATCCGGTCGTCGCCGAGGTTGCGGACCCGCAGGCGCGTGACGAGCGAGGCGCCGTCGAGCGCGTAGTCCACCTCGGCGAGGAACGGCCAGGGCCAGGCGCCGCCGCCGTGGCGGTACCGCAGCGTCGCCGCGGTCGCCGTCGCCGACACGACCTCCCACGGCCGCTTGCGGACGACCCCGTGGATCGCGTGTCGCTCGGGCTCGTCGAGGCGGACGCGCCGCCCGTGGAACGTGAACGCGCCGTCGGCGACGCGGTTGCTGTACGGCACCATCAGGAAGCTGGAGGCGCCGAGCTCGCCGCCCGACGGGGCCATGAGGGGCCCGTGGGCGAGGCTCTCGAAGGCGAGCACGCCCGCGCCGACGTCGGGCGCGAGGTGGAGGAGGAGCCGGTCGTTCTGGAGGCGCACGGCGGGGAGTGTACGCCGCCGGAACGGGCGAACGCCGGCTTTCGGCGAAATAGTCAAAAGTAGAGTCCTGACCCCTCCCCGCGATACGCTCGGCCCCCGATGCTACCGGCCCTCCTCGCGTGCGCCTCGGCCCCGCGCACGGGCCCGCCGCCGATCGTGCTCGTCTCGCTCGACACGCTCCGCGCCGACCGCCTCGGCGCGTACGGCAACGGCGACGCGCTCACGCCGAACCTCGACGCCTTCGCGGCCGAGGCAGTCGTGTTCACGCAGGCGTGGAGCCAGGCGGTGCAGACGGCGCCGTCGCACACGAGCCTGTTCACGAGCCGCTACCCGAGCGAGCAGGTGGGCGACGACCGCCTCCCGTTCGTGCCCGCGGACATGCCGCTCCTCGCGCAGCTCCTGAAGCTCTGGGAGTACCAGACCGGCGCCTTCGTCGGCGGGGCCGACCTGTCGAAGTACCGCGGGTTGAACGTCGGGTTCGACGCCTACGAGACGTCTCGCGACTTCGGCTCGCTCTTCCACACCACGCCGCCGGCGCTCGCCTGGCTCGACGCCGTCGACCGGGACGCACCCTGGTTCCTGTTCGTGCACGGCTACGACGCGCACACGCCCTACCTGAAGCCCCCGCCCTACGGGTTCGCGCACACCGGCGGCGCGCCCGGGGGCGCGGGCCTCGACGCCGCGCGGCGAGGCACCGAGCGCATCATCGACGGCTTCCTGTACGCGGACTTCTACCCCCTCGTCGCCGCGTTCGACCACGAGGTCCGCCCCCGCTCGGCCGCGGGCCGCGCGCGCACCTCCGAGCTCGCCGGCATGAGCGAGGACAGCGTCCCGCTCACGGAGGCCGACGAGACCTACGTCCGCCGCGTCTACGACGGCGCGGTGTCCTACGCGGACACCCTCTTCGGCCTCCTGATGGCGGAGCTCGACGCGCGCGGCGTGCTCGACGAGGCCGTCGTCGTCGTGTTGTCCGACCACGGCGAGCAGCTCGGCGAGCACGGCCTCTGGGGCCACTGCTGCGAGGTCAACGACGAGGAGTCGCACGTGCCGCTCCTCGTCCGCCTCCCCCACGGCGAGCGCGGCGGCACGCGTGTCGACGCCACCGTCGAGCTCGTCGACGTGATGCCGACGCTGCTGGAGCTGGCGGAGATCCCCCCGCCGGCCGGGATCCACGGCCGCTCGTTCGCCGCCGCGCTGCGCGGCGAGCCCTTCGCGGGCCGCCCCCGGGCGTTCACGCAGGGCACCGAGACGATGCGCACCGTGTCCGTGCGCGGGCCGAACGGGCGCCTGACGTACCTCGGGCTCTCGCCCACGTGCGAGCACCTCCCGGACGTCGTCGAGGCCGCGCGCCACGACGGGCCCGGGTTCCTCGCGACGGAAGGGCTCGCCGAGGCCGACCGCGCCGAGCTCCGCGCCGCGATGGTCGAGTGGCTGCGTACGCTCTCGCCCTCCGCGGGCCTCGGCAACCGCGGGGAGATGCCCGCCGCGCTGAAGAAGTCGCTGCGCGAGCACGGCTACTGGGACGTCGCGCCGTGATCCTGCTCCTCGCCTGCGCGCCGGAAGGCCCCTGGACCGCGGACCGGGCGATCGCGCCGGCGCTCGCGCGGATGGACACCGACGGCGACGGCGGGGTCGTCGCCGCGGAGTGGGCGACCGTCGACGACGCCGGGCTCTCCTTCGGCGACGCCGACGGCGACGGCGACGGCGTCCTCGACCGGGACGAGCTCCTCGCGCTCACCCGCCGCGTCGACCCGATGGCCTGGTACGAGTCCGACGGCGGCGCCGGGCCCGAGCCGCCTCGCGGGTCGCCGAAGGCCGGGCCCCCGCCGCGCTTCGACGAGCCCCCCGAGGTGCGGAACCGCGTCCGCACGAACCTCCTCGTCCTCGCCGTGCTCGCCGAGGAGATCGCCTCGGTGGACCCCACCCTCCCGCTGCCGTCGCCGGAGCGCGCGGAGGCGGCCGCCCGCGCGGGGCTGGCGAGCCCCGAGGCGCGGACGGTCCTCGACGAGCTCGAGGCCGCCTCGGCGAAGGCCGGCCTCGCGTTCCCCACGTCGCTGAAGGCCGCGCGCTGACCTTCAGGGGATGGCGATCGTGAAGTCCTCTTCGAAGAAGACGCCGGGCCAGGGCCCGCTGTAGGAGCCGTCGTTGCACGCGCCCCCGCCGCAGGCGGACTCGCAGACGGGGTCGTTCAGCGGCTGGCTTTCGCCCGTGCCCCAGTGGAGCACGAGCCCGTCGAGCACCGCCTCGCAGTAGTTCTGGTCGACCGCGGTGACCGTCAGGACGTCGCCCCGGTTCGCCTCGAACGAGTACGGCGGGAGCGTGGTCTTCGTCCTGTCGACGTCCGCGTAGATGGTGGTGCCGTTGAGCGCGAAGCTCACGTCGTCGTCGACCGCGAAGTAGTCGAAGATCGAGGTGCCGCCGCTGATCACGTAGAGCACGGGTTCGTCGTGGGGCCAGACCGTGAGCGTCACGCTGTCCTGCCCCACCTCGCCCTCGGCGTCGAAGCACTTGAGCGTCACCAGCACGTCGCCCGCGTCGAGCAGGCCGCTGCCGGTGATGGTCCCGTCCGCGTCGGGCGAGCCGCTGGACAGGGGCGACGCGCCCACGTACCAGCCGCAGATCAGCTCCTCGGCGGGCTGGTCGGCGTCGTAGACGCTGCCGGTGAAGGCGACCGCCTCGTCGTCCATGAAGTACTCGCCGTTGTCGGGGTCGAGGATCTCGACGTTCGGCGCCTCGTTGAGCGTGGGGTCGTCGGTGGAGTTGCCGATCAGGTGGACGGCGGCGGTCTCCTGCTCGGGGTCGTTCGACTCGATCCAGATCTCGCCGCGGTACTCGGCGTCGTCCGGCGGCGAAAACGTCACGTCCAGCGTGAACGAGATGCCGTGGTCGACCGGGTACGGCTCGGCGTAGTCGGCGGGCAGCGAGAAGCTGTAGGCGAGGGCCTCGTCGCCCGCGAAGCCGATGTGCGAGATGCGCAGCGTGCCGGTGCAGGACGCGCCGATCCGCGTGGACATCGTCGCGCTCTCGCCGGGCGCGACCGTGCCGAAGAACAACGTCTCCGGGTCGATGTCGACGCAGGGTTTGACGCCGATGCCCTCGAGCTCGACGGGGACGGGCTCGGTGCCCTCGACGTCCATCTGCAGCAGCACCTCGCCCCAGTCGCCGCCCTCGACGTCGGGCGTGTACCGCACGGCGAGCACGCCCGCCTCGTCGCCCGAGTGGAGCTCGCCCTCGGGCCAGGTCAGCACCTCGAAGTCGTAGGTCGAGGCGTCGAGCGACACGTCCGAGAACGTGATGCCGCCGCACGTCTGGTTGACGAGGCCCACGCCGATCTCGCTCTGGGTGCCGACGACCACCTCGCCGAAGTCGATCCCGTCGGGCTGCACGTCGAGCTCCGGCGTGCACTTGTTGAGGTTCGACTCGTTGCAGGCGAGCAGGGACAACAACATGCGGAGGCCTGTATACCCCGGGTTAAGCGGAATCGTGATCGATCCCGGCGGGGTGAAGAGGGTGTTGTACGCGCGCGCCGCCGCGCGTCGCGAGGAGCTCGCGCTCGCCGCGAGCGCCCTGTACGGGCGACCGCCCGCCCCCGAGGAGTGGTCGGACTTCCTCGACGCCTTCGTGATCGAGTGGGTCGACGCCGAGGGCCGGACCGAGGTCGAGCGCGCCGTCGCCGAGGGCGCGATCCCGGGCGAGGCCCTCCGTTGGCCGAGGGAGGTCCGCACGGCCCTGTGGGTGGTCGACGGCTGGGAGGGCGACGCCGTGCTCCTGCGCGACGTCGCCACCGAGGAGGAGGTCGCCGTCCACGCCCCGGGCCTCGCGGCGGACCTGCCGCGCCGGACGGTGCTGCGCGCGCGCGTCGTCCCCGTCGGCGAGCGCCTCGTCTTCTCCGGCGAGCCCGACGTCTACGAGCCGATGGGGGTCATCGCCCGCCTCGACCTGCTGCGCGCCTGGCGGGACACGCCCGAGCCCGGCGCGCTCGAGCGGCTCCGTGCGCTGCGCGAGGGCTTCGCGCGCCAGCGGGAGGAGCGCGCCGCGTTCGTCGCCCACTTCGGGGCCGACGCCGTCGTGTTCGCGGACGCGCGCGAGATGGAGCGGCGCGTCGCCGCCTTCGTGAGCCACCTGCTCAACACCCACCGCTTCGGGTCGCTGGGCGACCGCACGCGCGCGGAGGCGTTCCGCGAGGCGAAGGGCGAGGAGCCGAAGGTCGTGCAGATCCAGCTCGGGCCCACGCTCACCGGGCCCGGTCGACACGGCGTGGTGTACGACGACGTGGAGGGCGTGCACTTCCTCCCGCGCCTCGGCGACGGCTGGGCCCACCTGCGCGGCGAGGCCGAGTTCCCCGACGTCGTGCGCGCGTGGCTCGACGACCCGGGCGTCACCGCGCTGCCGTTCCGCCGGGCGGGCGCCACGGCCGCGCTCGCGCGCTTCCTCGGGGTGCCCGACGCGCCGCTCGACGAGCTGCTCGCGCCGCGGAAGGACCTGTCGCGACGCGCGTCGCCCAGCGTCCTCCCGGGCTTCGAGGACTGACGCGCGCTCGCCGCTGACGCGGCGACGCGTTTCGATTATCGTCGCGCCCTCATGGGCCCGTCCAACGAGCGCATCGACGTCAACACCAGCGTCGCCGTCCGCGGCGAGCGCGGCTTCTTCTTCGGCACGATGCGGTGGGTGCACGGCGAGCGCCTCCTCGTGGAGGTCGACGCCTCGCTCGATCAGGGCGAGTACGTGGACCTGCGCGTCACGCTCGGGCCCGGTCCCGGGACGGCGCTGACGCGCGCGGTCGTGCAGCGCGCGCTCGTGACGGGCAAGGGCGAGATCCCCCGCTACGTCTTCTCCGTGGTGGACATCGCCGCGGACGAGCGCGCGGCGCTGGAGGCGTGGCTCCGCAACGTGAAGGCGCGCGGCACGTTCCAGAGCTTCGACGCGATCTCGGCGGCCACGCCGATCGCCGAGGGCATGAGCGGCGCCACGAAGGCCGAGACGAAGGCCGCGCTCGAACGCATGAACGCGCGGAGCCACCAGTCGAACGTCGCGGCCGATCCGTTCGGCCTGCGCTCGGACGTGAAGAGCAGCGGCAGCGCGCGCGAGGCGATGCGCGCTGCGCTCCGCAAGGCGATCGCCGCGCCGCCCGAGGCGCCGCCCGCCGCCGCGCCGCCCCCCACGCCGCCGTCGCCGCCCCCGTTCGAGATGGGCGCGCCGAAGCACGCCGTGCCGCCCGTGTCGATGCCGAAGGCCGTGCCCCCGGTGTCGGTCACGCCGTCGCGTCAGGTGGTGCCGCCCCTGCGCGCCACGCTCCCGCCGGGCGCGACGGGGACGCGCGGCTCGTTGCCCCCGACCGCGCGCGCCGGCCTCCCGCCGCTGCCCCCCGAGGCGCCACGATCGCCGATGCCGGTGGAGGCGCGCCCGCCCGAAGCGACGCGGCCGGCGTTCGATCCCCACGGCGCCTCCCGCCCCCCGGCGAGCGCGCCGGTCGCCACGCCCGGCGGCGCGGATCCGACGTACGCGTCGACCGCCACCCGCTCCACCGGGTGGCTCGAGGTGCGCTGGTCGAGCCCGGCGGTGTTCGCCGACGACGTCGACGCCTTGCTGCGCGACGCGACCCTCGTGCTGCCCAACCTCGGCGTGCCGCTCCCCGACAGCGCGCCGCTCCGCGTGATGCTGCGCCACGCGGACCTCGTGCTCGACTGCCCCGGGGACGTCGTGGAGCACGGGCCCTTCGGCGCCACCTACCGCCTCGACCTCGACGGCGTCGCACGCCGCGCGCTCGCCAGCTGGCGAGCTGACTACCGCAAGAAGTAGGTCCGCAGGAGCCGCCGCACGTCCGGCCGCGGCCCCAGCGGCACGGAGCCCGCCGGCGGGTCGCCGGTCGAGGCGAGCGCCGCGCGCACGTCCTCCGGCGCCCAGGGCTCGCCGTTCCGGGCGATCGCGACCGACTGGACGATCGCCGCGGCGGCCGCCACCTGCGCGGACGCGCCGGACGTGCCGCCGAACGCGGCCGTGTACGCCTGCCGGGGGTCGCCCGAGGGGAACCACAGGTCCGACCAGCCCTCGCCCGACGTCGTCACGATCGACTCCATCCAGCCCTGCACGTGGACGCCGGATCCGTAGTTCGAGCCGCCGATCCAGCTCCGCGGGTCGTACCCGGACAGGGGCGACGCGCCCGCGCCCACGAGGACGCTGCCGCCGTCGCCGGCGAACGCGCCCGCCCAGACGACGTCGTCGAGGTCCTGCGCGCCGTTCCCGGCGGGCTCGACCACCACGATGCCCGCGGCGGCGGCCGCCTCGATCGCCGCGCGGACGGAGGGGTCCACGCTGACGGGGCAGTAGCCGCCGTTGGCCCAGAACTGCTGCTCGATCAGGAGCACGTCACCCGGGGCGAGCGCGGCGGCCGCGACGGCGATCGCCTCGGCGACGTCGTAGTCCTCGTCGGCGAGCCCGTCCAGGAAGGGGTGCACCACCAGCGCCTCGACGCCCGGCGCGGCGCCGTCGACCCCGTAGCCGTTGACGCCGGCGACGAGGATGCCCAGCACGGCGTCGCCGTGGAAGGCGTAGTCCCACTCCTCGCCGGCGACCCATGCGTCGACGGTGGCCTCGAGGTCCTCGTGGTCGGCGTCCCAGGCGTACTCCACGTCGGCGACCCGCACGTGCGCGCCGTCGCCGCCGTCCCACGCCGCCGCCTCCGTGAACCCGAAGCCGGGCGACGGGTCGAGCCACACCTGCAGCTCGCGGAAGTCGTCGGTCTCGGGGGGAAGGTCGCCGGGCGGGGGCTGCGGCGCGAAGGCCAGCCACGCGTGCCGCCCCTCCGCGACCAGCCTCGCGACGCGCTCGGGCGCGTCGTCGGCGCGCAGCCGCCAGTACCCGGGCGCGCTCTCGCGGAAGCCCGCCCCGGGCGAGGTCGGGGCCTCGACGACGACGACGGGGAGTCTTCCTTCGGGGATCTGCATGTTCTCGGAAGGGCTTCAGGCTTCGGGCTTCGGGCTTCAGGCTACAGCGGAGCAGCCCTCTCTTGCCGGTCGAAGCCACGACGCCCGGACCTGCCACCAGCCACCGCGTCGGCACTGAGCCCGACCCGAAGCCTGCAGCCCGAAGCCCGAAGCCGGCGCGAAGCGCCTCACCGATTCCACCACCGCCCCGCCCCGAAGACGTACCGGTGCGGCGGCTCCACGCGATCGGGCGAGGGATGCTCGGGGTCGCCGGGGAGGAGCACGTAGAGCTCGCCGTCCGCGCCCGTCGCGAACCGCGGGCAGATCGGCGGCGTGACCCGCTCGGCGGCGAGCACGGCGGCCACGCTCTCGTAGGCGAGGAGCTCCATGAGGCAGCGCAGCGTGGGCGGCGCGACGGGCAGCTCGCCCGCGTAGGCCTGCCGGATGCCGTCCTCGGGCCGGATCCACCGGCCGGCCACGGCCTCGGACCCGTCGGCCACGGGCTCGGCGCCCTCGGGCAGGCGCGCGGCGAAGAACCAGGTGTCGTACCGGCGGGGCTCGACCTCGGGCGTGATCCAGTGCGCCCAGGGACGCATCGCCGCGATCGGCACGTCGACGCCGGCCTCCTCGCGCAGCTCCCGCGCGGCGGCGGTCCAGAAGGAGCGGGGGGGATCGTGCGGCGGGCCCTCGCCCGCGTCGGCCGCGTCGACCCGCCCGCCCGGGAACACCCACGCCGACGCCATGAAGCCCACGGCGCGGTTGCGCTCCATGAGCCAGACCTCGGGGCCCGCGGACCCGTCGCGCAGGAGGATCACGGTGGCGGCGGGACGGGGTTCGACCATGCCGCCAAGCTACCCGGTGCACACGTTGGTCGCATGGGGGTGTGGGTCGCGCTCTGGGCGTGCGCGGGCGTGCGCGGCGTCCCGCCCGTGGCGGGCCCCGACCCCGACGGCGACGGCATCGGGCGCCCCTTCGACGCGTGCCCCTCCGTCGCCGAGGACGACGACGGCGGCAACGACGTCGACGGCTGTCCCGACGAAGGCAGGCGCGACCCGCGCCTGCCTTCGTAGGCCGTGGGCCACAGGCTCTTCCACGGGTTCTGGCGGGCCATCCTCGGCCCCCCGCGGGCGCGTCGAGCCGATGGGCCCGACCCGAAGCCCGAAGCCTGAAGCCCGATGCCTGTTCAGACCTTCTGCGGCTCCTTGATGTTGTTCAGGAAGTCGTTCAGCTTCTGCTGCGCGACGTCCTTCGTGTAGCCGTAGCGCTGCTGCAGGCGGCCGAGCAGCACGTCCTGCTGGCCGTTGATCTGCATGATGTCGTCGTCCGTGAGCTGGCCGAAGTTCTGCTTGATGTTGCCCTTGAACTGATTCCAGTTGCCCTTGATGCGATCCCAGTTCATGACGTTTCTCCCTGATGTTTTTGGGTGCCGGCCGGCGTGGCGGCCTGCCAACCCTACGTACGCCGGAGCCACCGTCAAGCGGGTTTGAACGCGGTGGACAGAGCAGCGCCCGTCCGGTAGACTCTTGCCCTGTCAACACCTGCTCGGGAGCCAGGATGAACAAGCTCGCGCTGCTCGCGCTGCTCTTCCCCGCCACGGCGCTCGCCTGGCCCGGAGACGGCGACTGGGTCACGCTCCAGCGCGGCGGCGTGGACATCGTCGATCCGGAGGCGGACCACCGCCGCGAGGAGCTCGGGGCCGACGGCAGCGTGGACATCGTCGGCGACGACACCACGCCCGCGCCCGCCGTCTACTGGTACGCCGACGACGAGTCCTTCTACGTGCGCATCCGCGTCGACGAGTCGCCCTGGCTCGTCACCGATGCCTCCACCCGCCTGTCCGGCTGGGCGTTGCTGTTCGACACCGACGACGTACTCGACGACTGGGAGCTCTCGCTCGGCCTGCAGGGCCCCGGCATCGTCTGGCTCTCGCAGAACACCGACGGCGGCGACGGCGCGGACGACCCGGCGGACGACTTCGACGTCCTCTCCGCGAGCGCGATCGAGGACGACCTCGTCCGCGTCGTGGAGGCGTCCTCGACGATCGGCTCGGCGCCCGACTGGTTCGTCGACGTCCGGGTGCTCCGCACCGACCTCGAGGACGCCGTGGGCGACTCGCTCGCCGGCACGTTCGAGGTCGCCGCGATCACCGAGCACGACCCCTCCGTCATCTCGCTGGACGAGGACCTCGCCGGCTGCGACGACTCCGTCACGCTCGGCAGCCTCGCCGGCT
Source organism: Myxococcota bacterium (assembly GCA_049322475.1). GTDB lineage: Bacteria > Myxococcota_A > UBA796 > UBA796 > SXON01 > JBMOQZ01. The sequence goes on from JBMOQZ010000305.1 coordinate 68,197, forward strand.
GCTTCTCCGACCCGATCGGCATCGATCAGGACGGCGACGGCCTCTCCGACCCCGAGGAGACCGTCCGCGGCACGAATCCGCAGGACGGCGACTCCGACGACGACGGCCTCGACGACCAGGCCGAGGTCGACCTCGGCACCGACCCCTCGAGCTGGGACACCGACGGCGACGGCCTCTCCGACGGCCTCGAGTCCGGCGTCACCACGCCCCACGCCGACACCGACGAGAGCGCCGGCCACTACGTGCCCGACGGCGACCCCTCCACCACCACCGACCCGACCAACGGGGACTCGGACGGCGGCGGCGTGTCCGACGGCGCGGAGGACCGCGACGGCGACGGCGTGGTCGACACCTGGGAGACCGACCCCAACGATCCGCTCGACGACGCCGACCTCGACGGCGACGGGATCTCCGACGTGCTCGAGGAGGAGTGCCTCGAGGACGGCACCGCCGACGACCAGGACGGCGACGGCATCCCCGACGCGGAGGAGGGCCTCGACGACACCGACGGCGACGGCGCCCCCGACTTCTGCGACCCCGACGACGACGACGACGGGCTCCCCACCGGCGAGGAGACCACCGAGGACACCGACGGCGACGGCCTCCCGAACTACCAGGACCCGGACTCGGACGACGACGGCATCCTCGACGGCGACGAGGGCACGGGCGACGCCGACTGCGACGGCCTCCCCGACCACCTCGACGCCGACTCGACCGACGGCCCCTGCGCCGACCCCGACGGCGACGGCCTCACGAACGAGATCGAGGACGACTGCGCCAGCGACCCGGGCGACCCGGACAGCGACGGCGACGGCGTCCCCGACGGCGAGGAGAGCTGCGAGGACGACGCCGACTGCGACGACCTCCCCGACATCCTCGACGCCGAGACCGACCCGGACGGCTGCGACACCGCGGGCGGCGGCGACGACACCGCCGGCGAGGACCTCGGCTGCGACCCCGACGACGCCTTCCTCGACTGCGGCTACTACAGCGGCGGCGCCTGCTCCACCGGCGCCGGCCCGGCCACGCTCGTGCCCGCCCTGATCGCGATGCTGGGCGCGCTCCGGCGCCGCTCCCTCGTGGTCGCCGCGCTCGGCGCCGTCGTCCCGAGCGCCCGCGCGCAGGACACGCTGAACACCCAGCGCTTCCGGCCCTCGCCGGACGGGCGCACCTTCGTCTCGCTGGAGGACAGCACGGTGCCCGCCAACGGGGTCGGCGGCGGGCTCGTGTTCAACTACGTCGACGACCCGCTCGTCTTCCGCCTCGACGACGGCTCGGGCGAGACGCCGCTCGTCGCCAGCGTCGGCACCTTCGACGTGATCGGCACCTACAGCTGGAAGCCCGTCCGGCTCGCCGTCACGCTGCCCCTGCACGCCGAGGGCACGACGGAGTTCGTGGAGGGCGGCTTCCGCCCCGGCGACCTGCGCGTGGACGCGAAGCTCTCGCTGCTCGACCGGGAGAAGGCGCTCCTCGGCCTCGCCGCGGCCGTCGACCTCGGCCTCCCCACCGGCGACGAGGCCGCGTGGCTGGGCGACACGAGCCCCGGGCTCGGCGCCCGCGCGATCGTCACCTGGGGCAAGAAGCTCGTGCTGGGCACCAACCTCGGCGCGCGGATCGGCGGCGGCGCCTCGCTCTACGAGCTGGACTGGGGCACGCGGATGACCTGGGGCGTCGGCGCGAGCGTGCCGCTGGTCGAGACCGTGCGCGCGGTCGCCGAGCTCGAGGGCGAGATCGCGCTCGGCAACCCGGGCGTGCCGGGCTCCGCGCCCGGAGAGTGGCGCGTCGGCGCCCACTTCGACCCGACGCGGGACCTCGTGCTGACGGCCGCGTTCGGCACCGGGCTCTCCCAGGGCGTGGGCGCGCCCGACTGGCGCCTCGTCGCCGGCGTCGCGCTCGTGCCCGGGCGCAAGGAGGAGGCGAAGCCCCCGGCGCCCACCGGCGCGGACCGCGACGGCGACGGCATCGCCGACACGCTCGACGCCTGCCCCGACCAGCCCGAGGACAAGAACGGCCGCAACGACACGGACGGCTGCCCGGACGCCGGGCTCACGCCCGTCCGCATGGAGATCAAGGACCCGATGGGCGCCCGCGTCGCCGGCGCGAACCTCGAGATCGTCGCCGGCCCGGAGGTCGGCAAGTACGTGCTCGGCAGCGGCGAGCTGACGCGCTCGCTGCGGCCCGGCGACTACGACGTGCGCGTCTGGGCGGACGGCTACCAGAAGCTGTCCGCCGCGATCACGGTCCCCGACGCCGACCGCCACGAGCAGAGCTTCACGATCGAGCCGGAGATCGCGGGCGGAACGGTCGAGGTCACCGCGAGGAACGAGAAGGGCGAGCCCGTGGCCGCCCTCGTCACCGTGCTCGGCTCGCCCGGGCGCAAGTTCGTGACCGGCCCCGACGGCCTCGGCCAGGAGCGCATGCCCCCGGGCGGCGCGGAGCTCTCCGTGTGGTCGGAAGGCTACAAGCCCGAGCGCGTGAAGGTCGACGTCGTGAAGGGCGAGACCGCGCGCGTGTCCGTCACGCTGAAGGAGAGCCGCGTCAAGGTGACGGCCGAGCGCGTCGAGATCCGCGACAAGATCTTCTTCGAGTTCGACAGCGCCACGATCAAGGCGGAGTCCTTCCCGATCCTCGACGACGTCACCGCGGTGCTGGAGAACCACCCGGAGATCCAGCTCGTCGAGGTCCAGGGCCACACGAGCGACGAGGGCACCGACGAGTACAACCTCGAGCTCTCCCAGCGGCGCGCGGAGTCCGTCCGCGACTACCTCCTGAAGAACGGCATCGCCGGCGATCGCCTCGTCGCGAAGGGCTACGGCGAGAGCCAGCCGTTGCAGCCCGGCACGAGCGAGGAGGCGCGCGAGGCGAACCGCCGCGTGGTCTTCCACATCCTGCGGGGTCCTGAGCGCCCGCCGCTCTCGCCCGAGGGCCCGCGGCCGGAGGGCAAGCCGCCGCGCGAGGAGCGCCCGAAGGGCCGGAGGTAGCGGTTAGGCGGGGGCGATGCCCGTCCACTACAAGGTCACCGCGCCCCGCCCCGCGACCCACCGCTTCCACGTCGAGGCCCGCTTCCCCGCGGGCTGCCGCGAGCTCGTGTTCGCGAGCTGGGCGCCCGGCAGCTACCTCATGCGCGAGTTCGCGCGCAACGTGCGCGACGTCCACGCGCATCACGCCGGCGTGCCCGTGAAGGTCGAGCGCGCCTCGCGCAACACGTGGCGAGTCGCGACGGACGGCCCCTTCACGCTCGAGTACGACGTGTACGCCCGCGAAAAGAGCGTCCGCACGCCCTTCTGCGACGAGGACCTGCGCTTCTTCCTTCCGTCCAACCTGCTCGCGCACCCCACGGCCGCGCACCCCTCCGTGCTCGAGGTCGAGGTGCCCGCCGGTCACGTCGGCGTCTGCCCGCTCGGGCCCGCCGTCGCGGGACCGGGGCTCGCCCGCTGGGAGGCCGCCGACGTCGACACGCTGCACGACTCGCCCGTGGCCGTCGCGGCGTTCCAGCACACCCGCTTCGAGGTGGACGGCGTCGAGCACCACCACTGGATCGAACCCCGTCACGACGGCGACGTGGCGAAGATGAACGACGACCTGCGGCGCGTCGTGGTCGCCGCGCGCGACCTCTTCGGCGGGCTCCCCTACCCCCGCTACGACTTCGTCACGCTGCTCGCGAACAAGGGGCACGGCGGGCTCGAGCACAAGGACGGGTGCGTGCTGTTGCGCCCGCGCCTCTCCTTCCGCGACCCGAAGGACTACGAGGAGTTCGTCACCCTCGCCGCGCACGAGCACTTCCACGCGTGGAACGTCAAGCGCATCCACCCCGACACGCTCGGGCCCCGCTTCGACTACGCGCGCGAGCACTACACGCGCGACCTCTGGTGGCTCGAAGGCGGCACCGTCTACTACGAGGAGCGCATCGCCTTCCGCGCGGGCCTCGTGTCGAAGGAGCGCCACCTCGAGCGCCTCGCCGAGCTCGCCCAGAAGGTGCTCTCCATCCCCGGCCGCCGCCACCAGTCGCTGGAGGACTCGAGCTTCGACGCGTGGATCAAGCTGTATCGCCCCGGCGAGGACAGCGTGAACAGCACCATCAGCTACTACCTGAAGGGCGCCGTCGTGATGTGGGCGCTGGATCTCGAGCTGTTGCGCCGCACGGGCGGAAAACACGGCACGGACACGCTCATGCGCGCCCTGTGGGAGCGGTGGGGCCGCCACGGGAAGGGCTACCCCGAGCGCGAGGGCCTCCGCGCGCTCGCCCGGGAGATCGCCGGCGGCGGCGACTGGGACCGGTGGTGGGACTGGCACGTCTCGGGCACGAGCGACGTCGCGCTCGTCGAGGCCCTCGACGCCGCCGGGCTCGACGCGACCTGGGGCACGCCGAAGGCCGGGAGCTGGCTCGGGGTGGACCTCTCCGAGCGGATGGTCGTCGAGAGCGTGCGGGAGGACGGCCCGGCCGCGGACGTGCTGGCCCCCGGGGACGAGCTCCTCGCCGTCGACGACCTGCGCGTCGCGTCGAGCGCCGCGCTCGCCGATCGCCTGAAGGGGACCGCGCCCGGGACGGACCTCGCGCTTCTGGTGGCGAGAGACGCCGTCATCCTCCGCCGCGCCGTGCGGACCGCCGCGCACCCGAGATCGGACTTGAAAATCACGGAGCGTACGGGTATCGATGACGGGCGTCTGCTCGTGCGTTCCGCGTGGACAGGGGCCTCCGGGTCCCCGTAAACGCTTCCCAACGTGGCGCGCGGGCGAGCATCATCGAGACGATCTCCCGCATGTCGAGCAAACGCGGCCTCACCCCGCCTCCCGGAAGCCTTCGGGCCTTGTCGTCGGACGACGACACGGGCGAGAAGACGCGCAAGGTCATGCTCCAGCGGGTCGGGCCCAACCGCAAGGTCGTGGTCCCCACGCTCCGCGTGGTCGCCGGCCGCGACATGTTGCGCTTCGTCACGCTGCACGGCGACGACGAGGTCATGATCGGCCGCGACGAGTCCGGGGGCCTCGTGCTCGCCGACGCGTCGGTGTCCCGCCGCCACGCGCGCGTCGTCTACAACGACGACGGCACCGTCACCGTGCAGGACATGGGCAGCACGAACGGCACCGCGGTCAACGGGCAGCCGATCGACCGCGCGCTGCTCCGCCCGGGCGACCACCTCGAGGTCGGCGCCGTGTCGCTGCGCCTCGATCTGCTCTCGCTCGAGGAGGTCGCCCACCTCGAGAGCGTGCTCGCGCGCCTCGAGGCCAAGAACCGCGATCCCCTCACCGGCCTGCTCACGCGCGCGTTCCTCGAGGAGGAGCTGCCCGGCATCATGGAGCGCAGCGGGCGCAGCAGCACCGACCTCTCCTGCATCTTCCTCGACGTCGACCACTTCAAGGGCATCAACGACCGCTTCGGGCACCAGGTCGGCGACGACGTGCTCGTGGGCGTCGCGCGCCTGCTCATGGTGGGCGTGCGCGACTCCGACCAATGCGTCCGCTACGGCGGCGAGGAGATCCTGCTCTTCCTGCAGGGCAGCAACGAGCCCGCCGGCGCCGAGGTCGCCGAGCGCACGCGCCGCGCCATCGTGGGCCACGACTGGACGCGCACCTGCCCGGGCCTGAAGGTCTCCGCCAGCTTCGGCGTCGCCCAGTGGAACGGGCGCGAGTCGGCGAAGGAGTGGATCGGCCGGGGCGACCGCGCGTTGTACGCCGCCAAGGGCGCCGGCCGGAACCGGGTGGTCCGGGCGACCGAGCTCCGCTAGATCGGCGGGATGCTGATCTGGGCGCTCCTCGCGCGCGCGGAGGACGCGCGCACCGTCGGGAACCTCGTGTACGACGGCGTCCCCGAGATCCCCGCAGAGGTCGTCGCCCGCGCGCGGCCCTGGGCCGACGTCCGGTCCGCCTCGCTGCTCGGCTGGCACCCCGCCGACGGCAGCCTGCTCGTCTCCACGCGCTTCGCCGAGACCTCCCAGGCCCACCGCGTCGCGGCCCCCGGCGCCGCGCGCGAGCAGCTCACCTTCCTCGACGAGCCCGTCGCCGGCGCGAGCTGGGACCCCGCCGACCTCACGGGCCTCTACGTCAGCGCGGACGTCGGCGGCGCCGAGCGCTGGCAGGTGTCCTGGCTCGACCGCCGGTCCGGCACGCACACGCTCCTCACCGACGGCGCCTCGCGCAACCAGGGCGCCTACGTCTCCCCCGCGGGCGGGCGCCTCGCCTACACCAGCACCGCGCGCAACGGCGTCGACTACGACCTCTACGTGGTCGACCGGCACGACCCCGCGACCCGCCGCCGCGTCCGCGAGCTCGACGGCGACTGGGCGGTCCTCGACGGGTCGCGCGACGGCGGCCGCCTCCTGCTGCGCCGCTACCGCTCCGTCCGCGACTCCGAGATCCACGTCTACGACCTCGAGGCCGGCACGCTCGAGCTCGTGTCGCCGCCCGCGTCGGCGAACCCCACGGGCCGCTTCTCGGCCGACGGGCGCGCGGTGTGGCTGGTCTCCGACAAGGCGAGCGACGTCCACCGCCTGTGGCGCGTGGAGCTCGCCACGGGCGCCGGGCGCGTCGTCGCCGGCGGCGGCTGGGACGTCGAGGACGTCGAGGTCTCGGCCGACGGGCGCGCCGTCGCGTGGACGGTCAACGAGGGCGGCGTCTCGCGCCTGTACGTCGGCGACCCCGCCCGCCCCGCGCGCGTGGACCTGCCGACCGGCGTCGTGAGCGGGCTCGACTTCGACCCCGCGGGACGGCGCCTCGCGTTCACGTTGTCCACCGCGCAGTCGCCCGGCGACGTCTACACCGTCGACGCGCGCACGCGCGCGGTCACGCGGTGGACGACGTCCGAGGCGGGCGGGCTCGACCCCACGCGCTTCGCCACGCCCACGCTCGTGACGTTCCCCACCTTCGACGGCCGCGCGATCCCGGCGTGGTACTACCGGCCCGCGGGCGAGGGCCCCTTCCCCGTCGTCGTGGGCATCCACGGGGGCCCCGAAGGCCAGTCGCGCGCGGGCTTCAACGCGAACGCGCAGTACTGGATGGACACGCTCGGCGCGGCGGTGATCCTGCCCAACGTGCGGGGCTCGACCGGCTACGGCAAGGCGTGGGTGGCGCTCGACGACGGGGATCGGCGGCTCGACTCGGTGAAGGACATCGGCGCGCTGCTGGACTGGATCGCGACGCGCCCGGAGCTCGACGCGAAGCGCGTGGCCGTCAACGGCGCCAGCTACGGCGGCTACATGGTGCTCGCCTCGCTGGTGGAGTTCGGCGAGCGCGTTGCCTGCGGCGTCGACAGCGTCGGCATCTCCGACTTCGTCACCTTCCTCGAGAACACGGAGGCGTACCGGCGCGACCTGCGCCGCGCCGAGTACGGCGACGAGCGCGACCCCGCGATGCGCGCGTTCCTCGCGTCGATCGCGCCGTTGCGCAACGCGGCGCGCATCCGGAGCCCGCTCTTCGTCGCGCAGGGGAAGAACGACCCGCGCGTGCCCGTGACCGAGGCCGAGCAGATCGTGCGCACGGTGCGCGCCGAGGGCGGCGAGGCCTGGTACCTCCTCGCGAACGACGAAGGCCACGGCTTCCGCCGCCGCTCCAACCGGCTGGCGTGGACGGCGGCGACGACCGTGTTCCTCGAGAGGTGTTTCGCGCGCTGACGGCCGGGCGCCTGCGACAAGCTGCGACAGCGGTACGCCGCGAACCGGACGCCCGCGCGAGATAGCTGTGCGCGCATGTCCCTCTTCGACAAGCTCAAGCGCTCCCTGTCCGGCGGCGAGGACGAGCTGGGGCGAGACGACCTCTTGCGCCGCGTCGAGGACGGCATCCTCGCGCTCAAGCGCCACGGCGCCCGCGGGCGCGAGGTCTTCCCGGCGGGCGTACGCGTGCGCGTCGTCGCGGCGGACGGCAGCCTCGCCACCCTCCGGGGGTTCGTGGCCGACCCCGCGTTCGAGCGCGAGCTCGAGGCGCGGCTCGCCAACCGCCTCGCCACGCCCGACCAGCTCCCGGCCCGCCGCTACGAGGTCGTCGCCGGCGAGCCCACCGACGTCACGGTGATCGAGGACCCCGACCGCGTCGCCGCCGTGCTCGTGATCGAGGGCGGCGACCGCGACGGCGACCGCTTCCCCGTCGAGCTCGGCCGTCGCGAGTGGCGCGTGGGCCGCGGGAAGTGGCACCAGGAGCGCCCGGACGACCAGCGCCTCCCCAACGACATCGTGCTGACCGAGTCGCTCGCGTGGGTGAGCCGCGCCGCGGCGATCGTGCGCCGCGCGGGGGCGCTGCTCGAGGTCGAGGCGCGCCAGCAGGGCGAGTTCCTCGTCGTCGTGAAGCGGGACGGCACGCAGCAGCGGCCGGCGATGACCGCCTCGGGCCGGATCCCGCTCGCCGTCGGCGACCGCGTCGAGCTCCACGACGGCCAGAATGGCCGCGTCGCGCTGCGCGTCGAGAGCGCGGAGGAGCCGTGCTGAAGCCGGACGGACCCGACCGCTTCCGCGTCGACTTCGCGCAGGCCCGCCGCGAGCGCGGCTGGCGCGCCGTGTTCGCGGCGAAGGAGAGCCCCGTCGACGCCTGGGCGATCGGCCAGGTGGTGATCGCGGCGCTCGGCCGGTGTCCGTTCAAGAGCGTGACCGGCGTCCCCCAGCCCTGGAACGAGTACAGCCTGTTCCTCGCCCGCGAGGACCACGACCGCCTGCGCCCCGTGGAGGCCGCGCTCCAGGAGGAGCTCGCGCCGCTGCTCTACGAGGAGCTCGTCCGCATCGGCGCGTCCACCGTCGGCGCGCTGACCGTGCGCCTGCTCGTCGACGACGCGGACGACGTGGCGCCCGGCGCCGGCATCCTCCGCGCCCGCCACGTGCCCGACGCGGAGGCGCCCGCGCCCGGCGCCGGCGAGATCACGGTCCGGCTCGACAAGCTCAAGGCCCCGCCGCCCACGCCCACGCAGCGCGTCGGCGGGCTCGTCGCCGTCACGCCCAACGGCGTCGTCGCCCTGCCCGCGGGCGCCCGCGTCGTGCTGGGCCGCGCCCACCCCGGCGCGGGGCCCGACCACGTCGCGCTCCCCGGCGCGGGGCCGCGCATCAACCGCCGCCAGGTCGCGGTGAAGGTCGACGGCGCGGAGGCCGAGGTCACGCGCGAGCCCGGCGACACCAACCCCGTCGCCGTCGCCGGCCGCGCGCTCGCCCCCGGCGAGTCCGTCCGCGCCTCGCTCCCCGTCGAGATCGCGCTCTCCGGCGGCGAGCTGAAGCTCGTGATCGAGGCCCGATGATCGACGCCTCGGCCCGAACCCACGCCGGGCGTGTCCGCGCGGTCAACGAGGACGCCGCCGTCTGCCGCCCCGAGCACGGCCTGTTCGCGGTGATCGACGGGATGGGCGGCGAGGAGGCCGGCGAGGTCGCCGCCGCCATCGCCGCGGCCGCCATCGCCGAGATCCCCAACGAGAGGCGCCTCCCCAGCGAGACCGTGCTCGCCGCCGCCTTCCGCGAGGCGCGCCGGCGCATCCTCGCCCACGGCGACGCCGAGCCCCAGCACCGCGGCATGGGCGCCGTCGCGACCGCCGTGCGCTTCGAGGACAACGGCCGCGCCGTCGGCGTGGCGCACGTGGGCGACACCCGCGCGTGGATCGTGGGCCCGAAGGGCATCCGCCGCCTCACGCGCGACCACGTCGCCGACATGGGCGGACCGAAGCCCGCCGTCGCGCGCGACCTCGGCCGGCGCGAGCTGCCCGACGACTGGATCGACACCGGTCGCCACGCGATCGCCCGGGGCGAGCTCCTCGTGCTCGCGACGGACGGGCTCACCGACGCGGTCGGCGAGGACGAGACGCTCGCGGAGATCGAGCGGCTGTGGCGCGACAAGGCCCACGCCGACGCGATCACCGCGCGGCTCGTCGCGCTCGCCCTGGCCCGCGGCGGGCCCGACAACGTCACGGTCGTCGCCGCGCGCGCCGGGCGCTTCCACCGCGGGCGCATGACCCGGCGGCTCGGCTTCGCCGTCAGCGTCGCGCTCTTCCTCGTGATGGCGGGGCTCGCCGCCGTGTCGCTGTTGCGGCCCGCGCCGGTGTCTCAACCCGCGGAGGTGCCCGCGCGCGTGACGAAGACCCAGGAGATCGCGAGCCCGGCGGAGCTCCCGCTGGTGGCCGGCGCGCGCACGGAGGTGGCCGCCGGGCAGTCGCTCACGCTCCGCGGCGTCCGCCTCGCGGGCCCCGACTGGACGGTGGAGGTGGGCGACGGCGCCGAGCTGCGCGTCGTGCGGTCGGTCGTCGAGGTCGACGGCGGCTGGATGGTGCTGCTGGGGCCGGGCGCGAAGCTCGTCGTGGAGGACACCCGCGTCCGCGCCCAGCAGGTCCGGCTCGCGGGCGACCCCACCAGCGCGGTCACCTTCCGCGACACCCACACCCACCTCCCCTCGACCGACGCCTTCGTGACGGAGGGCGGCTTCCCCTTCGAGCAGATCGACGAGATCCGCACGGTGCCGCCCGACCCGGAGATGCGGCGCGAGGAGCCCTTGCCTTGAGGCGGGCGCGAAAGGCAACCGCCAAGACGCGGAGGAGCCGCCGAGGGCGCCGAGCGGGATTCGGAAGAGAGGCCTCCGGCGCCGAAGGCGCCCCTCTCCCTCCCTTGGCGTCCTTGGCGCTCTCTTGGCGTCCTTGGCGGTTGCCTCTCCTCCGTGCCTCCGCGCCTCCGTGCCTCCGTGATTCCGCCTCGTCTTTCTGCACCCCTCACCCGGCCTTCGGCCACCCTCTCCCCGCTTCGCGGGGCGAGGGGCGTTCGACCCCATGAACCCGCTCCTCCTCGTCGAGCTGGTGCTGTTCGCGCTCGTGGCCCTCGCGGGGTGGGTGGGCGCCGGGTGGGCCGTCGAGGGGGCGATCGCGTCGGCGGGGTTCCGCGACCTGACGGGCGACGCCGCGGCGGTGCAGGCCGCGGGGCGCGCGGCGGCGGGGTGGTTCGTCGGCGGCGTCGGCGTGGTCGCGCTCGCGCGCGTGGCGACGAGCTTCCGGAAGGGCCGCCACGTCCACGTCCCGGTGCTGCTCCCGGCGTGCTTCGGCGCCGCGGGGCTCGGCCTCGCCGTGCAGCTCGGCTACGGGAACCCGTTCTCCGCCAACTGGCCGGGCCCCGCGTTCGGCGTGGGCGTGTTCGTCGCGGGGTGTGTCGGCGCCGCGATCCTCGCCGTCCCCGGCGACGTCGCGGCGTGGATCTCGCGCGGCCGCCACGCGCTCGGGCTCGGCGCCGTGGGCGTGTTCGTGGCGCTCGCGCTCTTCGGCGACGCCCCGGGCGCCTCCGACGCGAAGGTGAACCTCGGCCCCGTCCAGCCCATCGAGGCCGCGAAGGTCGCCGTCGCCCTGTGGCTCGCCGACTCCCTCGGGCGCCGCGCCGGCAAGCTCCGCTACCAGCGCGCGCGCGCCGCGTTCCTGCGCTTCCCGCGCCCCACGCTGCTCCTGCCCGCGCTGCTCGCGCTCCTGCTCTCCTTCGCCGGCCTCTTCCTCGTCCGCGACTTCGGTCCCACGCTGATCCTCGGGCTCGTCTTC
>JBMOQZ010000306.1:0-8744 GCA_049322475.1 Myxococcota bacterium
CGGCGTCCGGGCGGCGAACGTGGCCATGGCCGCGCGGACCGGCCCCTCGAGCGCGCCGAGCCCCTGGGCGGCGCAGGTCCACGCGCCGCGCGGCGGTCGCCAGTAGGCGCCGTGCTCGGCATGCAGGTGGATGGGCAGCTCGCCGAGCCACCGATCGAGCGTCGCCACGTCGCGGCCGCTCACGACGTGGACGTCCACCCGCGGCAGGCTGGCGGCGTCCCCGAGCAGGCGCAGGACGGCCGGATCGGGGACGGCGCCGGCAGGGTCGCCGCAGAGGGGCACGAGCGTGCCGTCGTAGTCGAGGAGCAGCGCCACCGACGGGGACGCGGCGAACGCGGCGAGCGCCGGCGCGGGCGCCCAATGGCGGGCCGGCGGCGCCGCGTCCTCCCCCAGCACGCGCAGGAAACCCCTCGCCCACGCGTGGACGTCGTGCTCGCGGAGGCGGTCCCGCATGGCGCGCAGGCGCTCCGCCTGCTCCTCCTCCGGCATCGACAACGCGCGGTCGAGCGCGTCGGCCATGCCGTCGACGTCGTGCGGGTTCACGACGACGGCCTCGGCGAGCTCCGCGGCGGCGCCGGCGAACTCGGAGAGCACGAGCACGCCGCGCTCGTCGTTCCGGGTAGCCACGAACTCCTTCGCGACGAGGTTCATGCCGTCGCGCAGGGGCGTGACGAGCATCGCGTCGACCGCGCGGTACAACGCGCGGAGCTGCGCTTCGTCGAAGGCCCGGTGGATGGTCTGTACGGGGACCCAGCCGATCGTCGACCACTCGCCGTTGATGCGCCCCACGAGCTCGTCCACCTCGCGACGGAGCTCCCTGTAGGAGGCGACGCCCTCGCGCGTCGGCACCGAGACCTGGATGTACCGGGCTCGCCCGCGCCACCGGGGATGGCGCTCGAGCAGGCGCTCGAAGGCGAGGAGGCGCTGCGGGATGCCCTTCGTGTAGTCGAGGCGGTCCACCCCGAGGACGAGCACGTCTCGGGACCTCGGGCCGCGGGCGAGCTCGCGGGCGATCGCGTCGTCGCCCCCCTCGGCCGCGAACGCGCCGAAGTCGACCCCGATGGGGAAGACGCCCGCGCGGACGCCGCGCCCGTCGACCTCGAGGCGGTCGAAGTCCGCTTCGAGGCCGGTGACGCGCAGCACCGCGGCGAGGAAGTTGCGCTGGTCGCCGAACGTCTGGAACCCGAGCAGGTCCGCGCCGAGGAGCCCCTGCAGGATCTCGGCGCGCCGCGGGAGCACGCGGAAAATGTCCGACGCCGGGAACGGGACGTGGAGGAAGAAGCCGATGCGGGCGCCGGGGCAGCGGCGGCGCACCATCCCGGGCACGAGCACGAGGTGGTAGTCGTGGACCCAGACCGTGTCGCCCGGGCACCAGCGCGCGGCGACGGCGTCCGCGAAGCGCTCGTTGGCCTCGACGTACGCGTCCCAGTCGCGGCTGACGAGGGGCATGCGGCTCGGCATCGCGTGCAGGAGCGGCCAGAGCACGCCGTTCGCGTAGCCCTCGTAGTACCGCTGCACCTCGGCGGCGGTCAGCGTCACGGGCGCGAGCCGGCGCGCGGCGAGCCCCTGCTCGACGGCGGCGCGCTGCGCGAGGTCGAGGCGCCCGAGGTCGCCCGGCCACCCGATCCAGAGCCCCCCGCGCTGCTCGTGGGGCCCGCGGAGCCCGGTCGCGAGCCCGCCGACGCTGGGCTCGAGCTCCACGCGGCCCTGGGTTGCCCGCACCCGCACCGGGAGCCGGTTCGAGACGAGGATGACGCGTTCCTGCTGGACCATTTCCCCTCCCTCGCCTCGCGCATCCACTCGCGCGTGGCGTTCTGCCTCCCGGCTTAGCCCGCAATTCGTTTGGTGTCAAAGCGAGTCCGCTACTCGGCGCGTTACCAGCGGAGAAGCAAGAGGCTCACGACCACGCCCGGACCCTGCCGTCGCGCGCGTCGAGGAGCGCCCCGATGGTCGTCGCGGCGTGGATCGCGCCGACGTGCGTGTACGCCTGCGGGAAGTTGCCGAGCAGCGCGCCCGTCTCAGGGTCGATGTCCTCCGAGAACAACCCGACCGGGTTCGCGTGCCGGGCGACCCGCTCGAACACCTCGACCGCCGCCTCGAGCCGCCCGGCGAGCGCGAGCGCCTCGGCCCACCAGAACGAGCAGATCGTGAAGGCGCTCGTGGTCTCGCCGAAGTCGTCCTCGTTGCGGTAGCGACGCATCAGCCCACGTGCGGCGAGGTCGCGCTCGTACGCGTCGAGCGTCGCCACGAAGCGGGGATCGCGCGCGTCGATGAGCCCGATGGTGGGGAGCAGGAGGTTGGAGGCGTCCGGGAACTCGCCGTCCAGCGCCTGCGTGAAGAAGCCGACGGGCTCCCGGAACGCGCGCTGGAGGATCGTGGCGCGCTCGGCCTCGGCGAAGGCCGCCCAGCGGGCGGCGAGCGCGCCCTGCCCGTACCGCGTGGCGATCCGCGCGCCGCGTGCCGCCGCGGCCCAGCACATCACGCGCGAGAACGTGTAGTGCCGCAGGAGCGACCGGAACTCCCAGATCCCCGTGTCCGTCGTCGGCGCCGCGGTGATCGCCTCCTCGACGAGCCGCGTCACCAGCGGGAAGAGGCCCGCGGCCACGTCCGGATCGATGCGGGGGTCGGCGAGCAGCGCGTCGATGCTCAGGACCAGCTCGCCGCACAGGTCGTTCTGGCGCTGGACCGCCGCGGCGTTGCCGACGCGGACGGGCCCCGTCCCCCCGAAGCCGGCGAGGTGCGGGAGCGTCACCTCCTCGAGGTCGCGGCGCCCGTCGATCGCGTAGACCGGCTGGAGCGGGCCGCCCTCGGCGACGTCCCGGAGGAACCCGAGGAAGCGCTCGCCCTCGGCGAGGTGGGAGAGCCGCCGCAGCGCCTCGACCACGAACGCGGCGTCGCGCAGCCAGCAGTAGCGGTAGTCCCACGTCCGCGGCGTGCCGAGGGCCTCCGGGATGCTCGTCGTCGCGGCGGCCACGATCGCGCCGGTGTCCTCGTAGGCGTGCAGCTTCAGGCAGAGCGCCGAGCGAAGCACCGTCTCGGGCGCGAAGCTCGGGAGCGCGCACCGCTTGGCCCAGGCCCTCCATCCCGCGATGGTGAGCTCGAGCTCGCGCATGGCGCGGTCGAGCGACCACGGAGCGGCCGGCGGGCCCCACTCGAGCGCGAAGTAGCGCGGGCGATCCAGCACGAACGGGCGAGCCCCCCGCAGGTAGGCCGTGGGCAGGTTCGACGAGAGCGTCGCCGCGCCGCCGGGCCAACGGTACTCGAGCGCGCCCGGCCGTTCCCACCGCTCGGCCTCCGCGGCCGCGTACCCGGGCCGCAGGTCCACGTCGGCGACGAGGACCGGCGCGCCCGCGATCGGCCGGACGATCCGGACGAGCGCGGCGGGCGCGGTGACCCCGAGCCCGTCGGGGAGCCGGGGGGCGTAGTCGATCACCTCCCAGGCGGCGTCCCCGTCCCGGAACGTCGTCGCGAGCACGTTGGTGTTCCGGACGTAGGAGGCCTCGCCGGCGATCTCGCGGTCGCCCGCGAGGAGGCGGAACGCGCCGCCCCGGTCCCGGTCGAGGAGCCGGGCGAAGACCGCGGGCGCGTCGAAGCGCGGGAGGCACAGCCACTCCACCGCGGCGGTGGGCGCGACCAGCGCGATGATCCGCCCGTTGCCCACGGCGCCGTGATCGAGGCGGGGGGAGGGGTCGGCGGGGGGGAGGGGGGCGGATCGGTGCATGAGGGGGCTCGCTCCATTGTCTCGGGAGTGCGACTCTCCGGCCTCCCGCTGCTCGCGCCAACAGTATGATATCAAAGTAAATCTGCAAGGCAGGAGCGGGCTCGCCCGTAGTCCCATGCGAGCAGGCGCACGCCCCCCGCGATCAGCCCGCGGGACCCTGGATGTCCCCCGAGCGCAACATGTCGATGTCCCGGAGGAACGACCGGAGCGAGAGGTCGAAGCGCCCGTCGTTCTTGCCGTCGGACGCCGCCGAACCGTCGAGGTTGGGCTCGTTCTCGGCGTGCGGATTCTGCATGACCACCGACGATCGGTCGAGGTCGATCTCCGCGGCCCGCTTCGGGAGGCTCTCGGCGTCCAGATCCAGCGCCCGCCCGTCCCGGCCCACGATGCGGACGTCCTGCACGTTGTAGGAGTGGTCCGCGTAGATCTGGCGAATCCCCGGGCCCTTGTCGCTGCCGGCGTTCGCCACGACCGCCGAGAGCTCGAGGAGCCCGGCGAGGGCGGGATCGCTCCGGAGCTGGGGGTGTTTCTCCGCGTCGAGGATGTTCCGGGCGAGGCCGAGGAGGAGGTCCCGGTTGCGATCGGTGCGGTCGGCCTGCCACCGCCACGCCGCGGTCTGGAGGTAGTCGAGCTCCTTGGTGAGCCGCTGCAGCGGCGCCGCGGTGGCCTCCGCCTCGGACGACAGCCAACGACGGACCGCGCCGGGCGTCTGGTCCGCGAGGTGCTTGCGCGCGGCCTCGATGGCGTCGCTGAGCCGGGCCACGGCGTTGTCGGAGCTCAGCCGGGCCTGCAGCAGCCGGGTCCCGCCGTCCCGCCGGCCGCCGGCGCGGCCGTGGGTGAGCAACTTCTCGAGGGCCGGCAGGTTCTCGAGCACGGGGTCCTTGCCCTCGCTGGCCTTGACCTCGGTGGTCCCGGAGGCCTCGACGGCGCCGCCGTAGAAGATCCGGTACGCCTCGTTCGCCTCGCCGCCGGCGCCGATGGTGTCGTATCCGCTGACGAACGCGTCGCGGTCCACTCCCCGCCCGTACTTGCCCCATCGCTGGGCGAACCGGGCGTACGCCTTCTCCATCAGGGGCGCCCACATCGCCGCCTCGTACGTGTCGCGACGCTGGAGGAAGAGCGCGTCGGCGCCGGCGTACGCGGACCAGTCGGAGCCCTTCGGCGCGTCCGCGACGCGGAAGTCGGCTCCCACGGGCTTCCCGTCCTTCTCCCCGTCCGCTCCCTTCGCGAACTGCAGCGATGCGTCCACGGTGATTGCGCTGGGCTGCCAGGCGCCGGCCACCGGGTCGAGGTGCTGGAACGTCACGGTGACGGTGCGGCCCTTGCGCTCGACCATCCCCGAGATCGTCGCGGGGTCCCGCTGCACGATCCCGAGCAGGACGGACTCGAAGTAGCAGTCCCCGAGGCCGCCCTGGCGCACGTCCGCCACGTTGGGCGCCCCGTCGACGTACAGCGCGTCCTGCTGCGCCTCGGCGGCCACGATGGGGTCCTCGACGGTGCCTCGCTGGGAGGACACGGCCTCGCCGCCCTTCTTCACGTCCTTGAGGAGCGCGCTCTCCGCAGGCCGGGCGCCGGCGCCGAGGCGAACGGGGCTCTCCGGCGGCGCGAGGATCAGGACGTTGCGGGAGACCGGCTGCTCCGCCGCGTCCTTGCCCTGCGGCCCGGCTTTCTCCTTCCCGTCCGCACCCACCTGCACGCCGTCGGACAGCTCCGGATCGAAGTGGGCGTTCCCCTGCTGGGCCACGGGGTCGTCGGTGACCGCGTCCCCCCCCGGGGCCGGTCCGCCGGCGGCCGGCTTCGCCGTCATCACGGCGAGCTGATCCTGCACGAACTGGTTGCCGAAGCGGGCCTGCCTGTCGCCCGCGCGCCCGCCGTGGCCGGGCGCCGCATTCGCCGTCGGCGCCTCGCGCGGCCGGACCTGTTCCTTCCCCTTGCCCACTGCGGCGCTCCGACCCCTCGATCGTCGCACCATCGGTGGCTGGAATCAAACGAAAGGGGGTTCGCTACCCACGGAAAATGCCCGATGGCCTCGCGGGGGCCGGGCCCACGTCCCACGCCGGGTTCCCTCGGCCCCGCGACGCACGGCCCACGTCCGCGCGCTGCCCGGTGTGGGGCGCCGGTAGGCGAGTAGCCTGGCGGGTGGCCCCCGGGGCTCGACAATGTCGCCGACCGTGTGTCTGAACCGTGTCTCGAGCTCGTGCGGCGACGCGCCAGCCGGAGAATCGCTCTACTCACCGCTGCCTACGCCAATCCACCAACCCCCTCCCCTTCACGTCGGGCTGGCAGGTGGGGCAGAAGAACGCTTGCGTCTTTCCGAACGGTTGACCCTTGTGAATACGGCAGAACGCCTGCTTTTCTGGACACGCAGTCCGGCGCAGTCCTGCCGAATCCGGTGCAGGACGGGCAATCTGTGTCCAGGGTGTGTCCAGAGAAGCGGGCGTTTCCCCGTCCCCCTCAAGGGCGCAGGGGGTCGTCCGGGCAGTCGATCCCGAGGACGGCCGGATACCAGAGCTGCGTCGCAAGCCGGTCGACCTCCGTCGCGAGCCGCTGGCGCGCTGTCTTCAGCTTCTCGGGCATGCCATGCGCTCGCTCGCTCCCGTAGACCCGCTGGATGAAGGGCAGGAGCTCGGCCCCCGCTCCGTCAAAGGTCCAGACCCGAGGGCCTACGCGGAAGGTGCTCCCTTCCTGGGTGGGTTCCCCGAAGTCCCTCTTCGACCACGCTCCCTCCAGCGTGGAGACCGTGAGGTCGAGGAGGACATGCTCGCGGGACGCCCGCTCGATGCCGAGGACCGGGGCACCCTCGTAGGCCCGCCGTACTCGCTCCATCTCCTTCCGCGCGAGGTCACGCAGTCTGTGCAGGCGGATTCGCACACCCTCGAAGCCAGCAAACGCTCTCGGAAAGGCGACGTGCCGCGCGCGAGCGAACAGTGGGTGTCGGCCGAGCTCTTCTAGGTGCCCGATCACGCCGGCCTCCCGGAACCCTGGCGGCTGGTACCCGAACTCCAGCGGCCAGTACCAGTACTCCCCGCACACTCGGTCGAGCATGGACGTGACGAGGTTGTGAAGGGGCACGACGACATGCTCACACGCGGCGTCCTCCAGAATCCCATCCCGAGAGCGCGCGAGGTACTCCCGACCCCGGAGGTCCGCATTCAGGGCCGAACGGTCCCAAGCGAGGAAGCGCGCTCCGGGAAGCACGTCTGCGCAGCGCATCTCGAGCTTGCGCACGCCCTGCGGGTTGAAGGCCGCGCTCGTGACGAGCACGTAGCCGACGGGATCGAGCGCACGGGCCTTGGCGAACTCCGACTTGAGCCTGTCGGCCTTGAGGAAGGGCTTCATAACGGAGGCCCGTCCCGCGGCACCTGAGGCAAGGGGCGAGGCGTACTTGTACTGGAAGACCCACGTCCCCGCGGGCAGGCGTCGGTCGAGACGCCCCTCGAAGAGCGCGTCGACCCCGCCGTCGGTGCCGCCTGCGGCAAACGTCGTGAGGCCATCCCCGTACTTGAGTCGCAGGATGGCGTCCACGACGGCCTTGAAGTCGTGTGGCGACCGCAGCTGCTCGATGAGTTCGATGGGGGGCATCGTCTTCTCACGCATGTACTTCGCGGGCACTACCGCCGGAAGCCCCGCGCGACAGCGGCCCAGTCGACGGGGCCGTCGCCCGTGGTCGACGCTGCGCTCGTCCGACGCACGGTCGGACGCGTCTTGGCGGCCTGCTTCGCGCTCGCCTCCCAGGCCCGGTAGCTGGTCAGCCATTCCACGAGTCGCCCCGCATCCCACCGCAGGTGCTGACGCGCCTTGCCTCCACCCACGTGGACCGGCGCCCCGGGGAGGTCCTTCGGCGCGTGCGTAACCATCTCGTCGAGCGTCGAGCGCGCCACCCCGAGTCGGGCGGCGGCCTCCGCGGTGGAGACCCACACGGCGCCCGCCTCGGTGGGGGACGCGCGGTCGCGCAGGGCCGCGAGCACGTCACCCCACCGCCAGCAGAGCACGCCGGCGAGCTCCCCGCAGGGCTGGACGTTCGCAAGAACCCACGCGCTCGCCTCGCTCGGCCTGCCAGGCAGGGCCTCGCACACCTCCTCGAGGTCGAGGAGCGCGTCGGCGGTCAGGGCGGCGCGCCACATGCGGCGAAGGTGGCGATCAAGCGCGCCCACGTCGTCGCCATCGACGAGGACGAGCCGCTGACGGCGCGTTCGCCCACGAGAGAAGTACACGGCGCGAGGCCGCAGGGAACAGCCCCGCGCCCTCCCTCCAACGCCCCCGGTCCATGCCGACGTGCACCCGCACGACGAGCTCCGCCGCCCCCATCCCCGCGGCGTCGGACGTCGGCCGAGGCCGGACCGTCGACGGGGAGCACGCGCCCCAAGGGCACGAGGCCCGCAGGACGCGCACGCACCACGCGCGGACGATCGCCCACGCGTCGTTCACCTGGAGGCTCCTCTCGGGCGCCGGGAAGGACGACGCGGACAGCGTCGGGCACCGCTTCGCGAGCACGCCACCCTGCGACCCGAGGGTCACGACGGCGAGGGCATTCCGCGAGAACGGCCCGCCGAGGACGGCGGGGCGTGGGGATGGTGGGACGAAGCCGCGGCGCGCGCTGCGGCGCGGCGTGGACACGGACGCGGCAGAAAGCGAGGTCGCAGTCGGGGTGGCCCCCTGCGGCCCGCGCCGGCCCGGCAGGCAGAGACGGAGGCGCGAGGCCGCTACGCGGTGTCGTCGGACGATGCTCGATGCGGTCGGATCAGGCGCCAGTAGCCGGGACGTCCCCTCACCGGGGCCGCCCCACGACTGAACTGCAGGGTCCGCCGAATCGTGGCTTCGTAGGTCGCAGAGAGCGCGAGGCCCCGCTTGCGGCGGAGCCTGGCCACCTCCCCGTAGAGGTCGGAGAGGTGGGCCCGGCCGCCGAGGCGCCGAAGCGCTTCGAGGACCGACGTTTCCCATTTGATCCAGGGGGTCGCATGCATAGGGTCGAAGGTGAAGAGTTGGAGGAGGCCACCCCCTGCCGACTCCGCCTTCGCCGAAC
>JBMOQZ010000307.1:0-8723 GCA_049322475.1 Myxococcota bacterium
CCGCGGCGAACCCGTCGCCGTCGGAGTCCGCGGCGGCGAGCCCCGTGAGCGGGACCACGATCAGCGCGTCGCCGGCGAGGATCCGGAGCGAGCCCGCGGCTTCGCCGTAGGTGGTCGGCCGGTACCAGACCAGCACCTCGGCCTCGGCGCCCGCGCCGAGCCTGAGCGCGGGGGCCCCGAGGCCGAACGGCGCGTCGACGCGGGCGTCGAGGGTGATGTCGGCGTCGCCGTCGTTGCGGAGGGTGAGCGCGCGCGAGGCCGTGTCGCCGATCGCGACCTCGCCGAACGCGACCTCGTCCGCGTCCACCGCGACGTGCGCCGCCGGCGCGCGCCAGCCCAGCGCCGGAGGCGAGCAGGACGCGAGCAGGAGCGGGAGGACGGACATGCGCGGGGTAGTCTACCCTCATAACTTCCGATAACGTATATTATGTCAAGTTATCAATGTCTGGGAGGCGCCCGATAACCGCAACGCGCCGCGGCGCGTTGCGGATGGTGCGCGGCGTCGCCGGGCGCGTTGCGGC
Source organism: Myxococcota bacterium (assembly GCA_049322475.1). Classification (GTDB taxonomy): domain Bacteria; phylum Myxococcota_A; class UBA796; order UBA796; family SXON01; genus JBMOQZ01. Next base: position 522 of record JBMOQZ010000307.1, read on the forward strand.
TATCGGGCTTGGTGGACGAGCGCGCGCCCGCATGCGTAGATGCGCGCGGAGGTGTCCATGCTCCTGTCCCTGCTCCTCGCCTGCGCTACCCACGTGACCTCGGTGACGGTCTTCGGCGAACCCACGCTCACCGATGCGCACTACCTCATCCTCGACGCGGACGGGCTCGCCTACGACTGCATCACGCGGCCAGACGGCGAGAAGCACGAGCCCACCTGCGTCCGCGTGGATTTCCGCGGCGAACCGCTCAACCCGAAGTGAGGTTCACTTCCGCCCCGCCTCGATCTCCTTCGCCGCGCCCGTCCACTCTTCCTTCGACAACGCGCGCTCGCCGACGGGCCGGGCGCGCTCGTCCTTGTCGGCGGCGTCGATCGCGAGGCGCGCCCCGAGCTGGCCGACGAGGTCCGGGTAGCTGGTGCCCGGCGGCAGCTGGCTCGTGGCCATCGACTGGACCTCGCCGAGGTCCGCCTGCCCGTCCGCGCCGCCGACCGCCTTGTGCTGGGCCGCCGCGGCGCGCGTGGCGTCGAGCTTCCCGTCGGCCGCCGCGGGCGCGAGCATCCGGTAGAGCAGGTCCTCGGCCGACTTGAACTCGGCCCAGGTGAGCCGCCCGTCGCCGTCCTTGTCGTACTGCTTCACGAGGCTCGCGGCGGCGCCGGAGAGCTTCTTGCCGCGGAAGATCTCGCCCTCCGCGAACCCGAGCCGCGCGTCGAGGTACGTCTCGAGCATCTTCGCGTCGATCGTGGCCGAGCCCGTGTCCGTGCCCTCCGCCTGGCCGAGGATGCGGTTCCAGATGCGCCCCGCGGGGCCCGAGGGGCGGCTCTTCAGCTTGTCCTTCGCCGCCTCGTTGCCCCCGGGCTGCAAGCTCGGGCCGGTGGACGGCGCCGAGGCCGCCGGCTGCGGAGTCGGCGCGGTGGTGGGGGTCTGAACCTTCGCGGGCATGGGCGCTCCGGGCCGCCCCGCATCGTAGCACCCCTACGGCTCCGCCTCGCCCCTGCCGACGGGGCACACGGGACGAAGCGCGCACGTCTCGCACTTCGGCGAGCGCGCCACGCAGTGGTAGCGCCCGAACAGGACGCAACGGTGGCCGAAGTCGGTCCACTCCGCCCGCGGCACCATCTTCATCAGGATCGCCTCGACCTTCTCCGGCGTCTTCTCCGCGTGCCAGCCCCAGCGCCGCGTCACCCGGAAGACGTGCGTGTCCACGGTGATGCCGGACTGGATCCCGAAGGCGGTCCCGAGCACGACGTTGGCCGTCTTGCGCGCCACGCCCGGCAGCGTCAGCAGGTCCTCCATGCGCGGCGGCACCTCGCCGCCGAACCGCTCCACGAGGAGCTGCGAGGTGCGGATCGCGTTCTTCGTCTTCTGACGGAAGAAGCCGGTCGGCTTCAGCACGGACTCGACCTCCGCCGGGTCGGCCGTCGCGAGCGCGCGCGCGTCGGACCAGCGGGCGAACAGCACCTTCGTCACCTTGTTCACCATCGCGTCCGTGGACTGCGCGGACAGCTGGGTGGCGATCAGGAGCTCGAACGGGTCGGCGTGGTCGAGCTCGCAGCGCGGCTCGGGCACCATCTGGGCGAGCCGCGGGAGGATCTCGTCGGGGCCGAACACCCGGAGGGCGCGTACGCGAGGCACGCGCGCCCCTATCCGGGTTGACGCCGTCGGGCCGGCTGGCGTACCGTCCCCGGCGGAGACACGGATGCTGATCGGCCCCCTGCTGTCGCTCGCCTCGGCCGCCACCGTCACAGAGCTGCCCCCCTTCCTCCGCGGCAACGTCACCATCGGGTACTCGTACGACCACCTCGGCGGCGCCCTGATGGAGCGCGGGGACGACGAGGTAGAGGTCGGCGACCGCACTGTGTCCAACCACCTCCTCCACTACGGGGTGGAGTTCGGCGTGGGCCCGGGCGTCGCGGCCTTCGTCGATCTCCCGCACTACGTCGCGAGCAGCGTGTCGTACGGATCGCTCTCGGAGATGGTGTACGACCCGTCCACCGACAGCGGCACCTACGAGGGCAGCACCCCGGGCGAGCCCGGCACCTACGTCACCGGCTCCGCGCTCGCCGGCGCGTGGATCGGCGCGCGCGGCACGCCGTTCTCCGAGACCGCCTTCCCGAAGCGCAAGAACCGCGCGACCTGGCTGCTCGAGGCCGCGCTGCGCACCGGCAGCGGCAACAGCTTCTGGACGATGGCCAACGGCGAGAGCCGCGGCGCCGGCCCCGGCGGGCCCGCCTTCCGCTTCCACACCGCGTTCTCCACGACGTTCAACCTCTCCCAGCCCTACGTTGCCTGGACCTACGTCGGCGAGGGCGCCACGACCGTCGACGTCTACGCCCAGGACGGGAGCCTCCTGCAGTCCGGCGTCGAGGTCGACCCCGCCAACACCCACGACGTGAAGGCCGGCGTGCAGGTCCTCGCCGCGCGCAACGACGCCAACGGGTCGCAGCTCGCCTTCGATCTGCACCTGAAGGCCAACTACGCGACGGCGCAGAACGTGCCCAGCGGCTTCTTCCTGCCGCAGGTGCTCGCCACCACCGAGGGCACGATCGTCCAGCAGTCCGAGCAGTTCGAGCCCGGCGCCGGCCTCGCCATCCTCTGGCGGCCGATGGACTACATGGAGATCGACCTCTACGGCAGCGCCGCGTGGCACCTGCCGCAGCGCATCGAGTCCCCCTACCCCATCTACACGGGCGCCGACACGCTGCGCCTCGCGGTGGGGTCGAACCTCACGGTGCGCATCCGTTAGCCGTCGAAGGCGTCGTCGATCCACCGGACCGACCAGGGGTCGGTCGTCCCGTCCACGAAGGCGACGAGGAACGCGTGCTCGGGCGCGAGCTCGCCGTGCTCGACGAGCCACGCGCTGGCCGCGCGCCGGAGGTTGGCCAGCTTGTGGTGCGTGAGCGCGTCGTCGGACAGCGTGTCCTCCGGCAGGCGCAGCTTCACCTCGACGAAGCGAAGCCGGTCGGGGCGCCAGACGACGAGGTCGAGCTCCCCTCCCCCGCCGCGCCAGTTGCGGGCGAGCACGAGCCAGCCCTCGCCGGCGAGCTCGCTCGCGACGAGGTCCTCGGCGACCACACCGCGGCGGAGCGCCTCGCGCCTCGCCGCCGGGTCGCGGCTAATTGTGGGCCTGCTCCTTGAGGCGAGCCGACTTGCCCGCGCGCTCGCGCAGGTAGTACAGCTTCGCGCGGCGCACCGAGTGGCGCACCTTCGTCTCGACCTTGTCGACGGTCGGGCTGTGGAGCGGGAACACGCGCTCGACGCCGACGCCGAAGCTGGTCTTGCGCACGGTGAAGGACGCGCCCGGGCCCGCGTTCTTGACGGCGATCACGGTGCCCTCGAAGACCTGGATGCGGGTCTTGTCGGCGTCCTTGATCTTGACGTGCACGCGGACCTCGTCGCCGACGGCGAATTCCATCTTCTTGTCGGCGGCGAGCTCGGACTGGATCTGCTGGAGGAGGTTCATGGCGTAACTCGAAGGGCGGCGGCCCTTATCGGACTGTCCGTGCGCCGTCAATGCCGGCGCTCGCGCCGCTCGGGCCCGGGTCCCCGCCCGCGCGGGGTCTCGGAGGCCAGCGGCACGGCCGCGGGCGAGCCCGGGGTGCCCACGCCGAGGATCTCGTCGCCCTCGAGCAGGAGGTACGGCCCCGACACCTGCGGCGGCGCGGGCGGGACCGAGCCCGTCTGGCGGAAGCGCCGCGCGTCGAACGGCGTGAGCGTGATCGCCGGGAGGTGCCGGAGCGCGTCGCGCGGCCCGATGAGGAAGGGCTCGAGCCCGGCGAACACCTGCTCCCGCGGGCGCCAGGGGACGCGCTCCTCGCCGCGGGCGGGGCGCAGCACGCGGTCCCAGGCGGGGTCGCCGGCGACGATCTCCGATAGCCGCGAGAGCGGCACGGCCTGGTCGACGTGGAACGGCCCGCTCGCGATGCGGCGGAGCTCCTCGAGGTGCCCCACGGTCCCGAGCGCCTCGCCGATCTGCTCGGCGAGCACGCGCGCGTAGGTGCCGCGGCTGCAGGTGATCACCACCCGCAGGCGCGGGGCGTCGAGCGACACGAGCTCCATCCCGTCGATGCGGATGGGCCGCGCCTTGACCTCGACCTCCTGGCCCTTGCGCGCGTACTCGTAAAGCGGCCGCCCCGCGACCTTCACCGCCGAGTAGCGCGGCGGCGTCTGCATCCGCTGGCCGAGGAACGTCGCGAGCACCGCCTCCACGTCCCGGCGCGCGAGCGGCGGCACCGGCTTCTCGGCGATCGCCGTGCCGGTGGGGTCGCCCGTGTCGGTCGCGACGCCGAGGCGCACGACGGCGTCGTAGACCTTGCGGTCCTCGTCGAGGTACTGGATGAGGCGCGTCGCGCCGCCGAGCGCGAGCGGCAGCACGCCGGTCGCGAACGGGTCGAGCGTGCCGGTGTGGCCGACCTTCTTGAGGCCGGTCACGGCGCGCACGACGGCGACCACGTCGTGGGACGTGACGCCCGGGGGCTTGTCGACGACGAGGAAGGCGTCGCGCATCACTCCTCCGTCGTCGGCTTGGGGAGGTTCTTCAGGATCTCGTCCATGCGGGCGGCGTACTCGACGTTCTTGTCGATCTCGAAGCGGATCTCGGGCGCGTGGCGGATGCCGAGCGCGCGGCCGAGCGGCCCGCGGAGCTTGCGGGCCTCCGCGTCGAGCGCCGCCTGGATGACGGCGCGGTCGCCCTGCCCGCCGAGGGGCATGTAGCGCACGCGCGCCACCGAGAGGTCCGGGGTCACGGAGACGGCGGTGACGCTCACGCTCCCGAGCGCGGGGTCCTTGACCTCCTCGCGCAGCATGCGCGAGAGCTCGGCGTGGATCACGGACGCCACGCGCTCCGCACGACGGGACATCGAACCTCCGGGTGACCGGGGGGCGATCCCCCCGAACGGTTGCGGCCGGCGCGCCTAACCGGCCGACCGGAGGGCTTCACCCCCCGCCGGAACGGATCCGCGCCTCGAGCTCGCGCACGCGGGCCTCGAGCTCGAGGATGCGCACGCGGTCCCGCTGGTGGCGGCGTCGGAACGCGCGCACGAGCGTGGTGGTGCGCGCGTGGACCCACTGCTCGGGCGCGAGCGCGTCGGCCTTCCGCTCGGGGGGCGTCGCTCTGGCGGGCTCGGCGGGCTCGGCCGGGGCGACGGGCGCGGGCTTCGGGGGCTCCGCCTTCGGCGCGGGCTCCACCTTCGCCACGCTCTCGGCCCTCGGCTCCGCTCCCCTCGCCGGGAGGGTCGGCCGCGCGACGTGGCGCGGCGTCGGGACGTCCTCGCCCTCCTCGAACACGCCGGCGTCGAGGGGGACGGTGCCCTTGGTGGGGACGTAGGGCTGCGCCTTCGGCGGGGGCTCCGCCTTCGGGGGCGGCGCGGGCGGCGTGGCCTTGGGCGCGGGGTGCGCGCGGGTCGTCGGGGTGGTGGGCCGCACCGGCCACGTCGACGTACCCGGCAGCGTGGGCCGGTCGGTCGGGGGCGCGTTGACGAGCTGCGACCAGGTGGAGGTGCCCTGCAGCGTGGGGCGCTCGGCGGGCGGCGGCGCGGCGTGGACGGCGGCGGGCTTCGGCGTCGGGAGCGGGGCCTCGCCCGTCTCCGAGCCGGCCTCGATGGGGTCGTCGTCGTCGCCCTGGGAGGGGCGGGCGCGCTCGACCAGCTGACGCAGGTCACGCTGGAAGTCCCGGAGGATGAGCTTCTGGCTGATGGGCGTGTACTCGTCGCCCGTCTCCTCGCCGCTGCGCACGCCCTTCGGGAGCTCGAGGAAGGCGTTGGGCCCGTCGACCGCCGCCTCGAGCTCGATCCACTCGCCGGCGGGCAGCGTGTCGAGCGAGGCCTCGTCGCAGCGCGAGAGCGCGTGCGCCTTGCGCTCGCGCCCGCCGTCCCGGACGTGGAGGAACCGGCTGGCGCGCAGCTGGGGCGCGGTGAGGCGCTCCTCGACCCCCGCGGCGCGCGCCGGGGGATCGATCAGGACGCCGGGCCTCGCGACGCGGAGGATGCCCTTGCCGCCGCGGACCTCGAAGCGCACGGCGAACGGCGCCTCGGGCACGTCCAGCCGACGCACCCACACGCGAAAGCCCGCGACACCTGCGCTCCCTTCCGACAACGCTGCCCCGCTATCCGTCGCATGCTATCCGAAGGCGGCCTGCCGCGGCAGCCCTGCCCGGTTGCGGCGACGTGGCGGGCCCGGTACGGTAGGCCGATGGGAATCGCGCGTTCGCTCATCAAGGGCGTGAAGGAAAAGGTGCTCAAGCGCTACGGCGAGAAGATCGTCTCGAACCTCGCCGACACCTCCTCCGACGCGCCGAACAAGTTCGCGGAGCCGAAGCGCGACCTGTACGACAAGCTCAAGTCGGAAGGCGCGCTGCAGGACGGCGGCAAGAAGGATCGGTAGTAGACTCCGGCGCGCTCCGGAGGCTGTATGGCACGCACCGTCGAGTCGGTGCTCGGGACGTTCGGGGAGGACGACGCGACGGTCCGTCTGATCTGGACGGTGTTCGGCGCGGTCCCCGGCGGCCCGCAGCTGTCGTTCTATCACACGCTCGACGAGGCCCGGTGGCTCGTCGCGCCCGACCTCGACGACGCCGCGTTCGCGCGCGCGCAGGCGCTCCTGACGTCGCGCGAGACGCAGCAGGCGCTCGACGTCGCCGACGCCATCGACACAGGCGACGTCGGCATCACCGTGCTCACGGGCGTGCGCTCCGCCTTCTCGTTCTTCTTCGGCGACCGGAGCAAGGCGCTCGACACCGACGCCCAGCAGGGCGCCGACGCCGCGCTCAAGGCGGCGGCGATCGCGTGGATGACGATGACGCTCCTGCCCGGGAGCGTGCCCGAGCGCGTCCGCGCGCTCCGCGCGCTCCCCTCCGGCGAGGCGCTGCTCACCTGGTACGCGGCGGTCGAGATCGCGCTCCCCTTCGCGGACGGCGTGGCCGCGGGCACGGGCAGCATCGTGGGTCGCCTGCTCGAGAAGTACGGGGGTGCGAACCTCGCGCGCCTCGACGGCGCCGCGGGCGCCGGGGCCTCCGCCGCCGCGCAGGGCATGCTCGGGGGGCTCACCGAGCCCGTCGAGCAGCTCGTGCGCTCCATGTCGGGGCACACGCAGCGCATCGCCGAGTCCGCGCGCCAGTGGCTCCCGCCCGCCCTCGCCACGGCGGGCACGGTCGCCGGCGCCGCCGCCACCGCCGCCGACGCGATGCCCGTCTACCGCCTCCTCGGCGCGCGGCTCTGCGCCGAGGCCGCGCTCGCCCGGGCGCGCGCGTGAGGGCGCTCTCCGACGAGCTCGCGGAGGTCGCCGGCAGCGACCTCACCGCGAAGGTGGTGGGCGGGCTCATGGCGGTCCTGCCGTTCGCGCCGCCGTGGTCGCCGCCCGGTCGCCTCGAGGAGGCCGCCGCGCGGCTCGAGCCCGCGCTCGCCGCCCGGGTCGCGGCGAAGGCCGACGCCCTCGCCCGCGCGGAGGGGCCCCAGCGGGCGCTCGCCGCCTTTGTGTTCCTCGACAAGGGCGACGCCGGGATCGCGGTGTTCTCCGGCCTCCGCGGGGCGGTGAAGGCCGCGCGCGGCGAGCAGGGGGCGCTGGAGACCGACCCCCAGCAGGCCGCGGACGCCGGCTTGAAGGCGCTCGGCGTCGCGTGGGCCGCGTGGCGGCTCTTCGAGGGCTCGGCCGAGGAGCGCGCGAAGGCGCTCTTGTCGACCGAGGGCGGGCGCGTCCTGCTCACCTGGTACGTCGCCGCGGACGTGGTGCTCCCGTTCGCGGACAACGTCGCCGAGGGCGGGACGCAGCTCTTCGGCGAGCTCGTCGAGAAGTACGCCAGCCCCGAGCGCCTCGCGATGGTCGCCGGGCCCGAGGCCGCCGAGGCCACGGGGATGCTGCGCCAGCTCACCGGCACGATGTCGGCCGCGCTCACGCAGGCGGCCGCCTTCGCGAAGCCCTTGTCGGAGTGGGCGGGCGAGAAGCTCCCCGGCCTCCTCGGCACCGCGGACAAGGTCGCCGGCGTGGCGGCCACGGGCGCGGACGCGTTGCCCGCCTACCGCCTGCTCGGGGCCGCGCTCGTCGCGGAGGTGTGCCTCGCGCGCGCGCTCGTCGAGGTGCGGGCGGAGGTCGCGGCCGAGGCCGAGGCCGCCGAGCGGGCGCGCCTCGAAGCCGAGGCGGCGGCCCTGAACGCGCGGCTGGAGGCGGAGGCGGCGGCGGAGAAGGCGCGGCTGGAGGCGGAGGCGGCGGCGG
>JBMOQZ010000308.1:0-8562 GCA_049322475.1 Myxococcota bacterium
CCACGGGCACGGGCGCGGGAGCGGGCGGGCTCGCCCCTACCGCCGGGCTCGCGGGGCGTGGGGGATTGGGCGGCGAGGGCGCTCGCCCGAGCACCGCCTTGAGTCGATCGCGCAGGCCCATGCGCCCCCCGTAGCGCCCCGACCGTACGCGCGGGTGTAGCCGACCCCCCGTTCACTCCGCGTTGGCGGCCCCCGGGGTGGGGTTCGGGTCGCCGCCCCAGGCCCCGTCGCCGTCGGGGAGCCGGGCGAACGCGATGCCGTCCTCGGGCGGGGCGGTCCACCGCAGGTGGGCGACCGCGTCGCCCTCGTCGTCGTAGAGCCAGACGCCGTCGCCGTCGAGGTCGAGCGGGAAGGACGCGTCCAGCGCCACCTCGAACAGCGCCTCGCACCCGACGAGGAGCCACCCGCCCGCCTCGACGGTCGTGCCGGCCGGGAAGCCCCACGCCGCGTCGGTCCCGACGTCCTCCGTGGCGAGCGTCCACCCGTCGAGCGGCACGTCTCGGTCGGACGGGTTGTGGAGCTCGACCCAGTCGCCGGTGAGGGCGGGGTCGTTCGCCGAGCCCACCCGGTCCACGGCGACCTCGTTGAAGACGAGCGGGGCGTCGGCGCCGTCGGCGGGATCGACCTCCTCGACGGGCGCGGTCCGACCGGCGTACCGGGTCGTGCCCGTGTCGGCGTCGGGGTCGGCGGTGCCGGGCGGGTCGGGCAGCGTACACGCGGAGAGGAGCAACATGGGGGCCTCCGACCGTGGGTGTCGCGAGACCGCCGCCCGTCACGCCTCCTTGCCGAAGTAGATGACCTGCTTCCACACGGCCGTGATGTCGTCCGCGAACAACACGACGAGGTCGTCGGGCTCGGCCAGCCGCATCGCCGCCTCGCAGGCCTCGACCTCGCCCAGCACGGTGTGGACGCGCTCCGGATCGGCCCCGCCGGCGACCGCCCCCTCCTTCAGCAACGCGGCCGCCTCGCCGGGGGCGCGCCCGCGGCGGTCGTCGTCCTCGCGCACGTAGAGGTGGTCGAACGCGCCGGCCGCGATCTGGCCGAGCTCGCGGATGTCCTGGTCCCGGCGATCGCCGGCGGCGCCGATCACCCCGATGGCGCGCCCGCGCTTGAGCCGCCGGACGGTCTCCGCCATCGCGCGCATCGCCGCGGGGTTGTGGGCGTAGTCGACGATCACCTTGAAGCGGTGCTTGTCGAACACGTTGAGGCGGCCGGGCGCCTGGAAGAACGTGGTGTCGAAGGTGCGCAGGCCCTGCCGGACGTGCTCGAGCGACACCCCCGCCGCCATCGCGATCGCCGCGGCGGCGAGCGCGTTCTGGACGTTGAAGGTCGCCCGGCCCTCCAGGGTGGCGGGGACGAGGTGGCTCCACACCAGCGGGATCTGCTGCTCGCCCTTGTAGAGCGTGAGCATGTCGCCGTTGACGCCCTTCTCCACCACCGCGGCCCAGCCGCCCTCGGCGACGTGCTTCTGCACGACCTCGTTCTCGGGATCCATCGAGAACCACACGTGGCGGCCCTCGGCCTCGGGCGCCATCGCCACCACCAGCGGGTCGTCGGCGTTCATCACCGAGACGCCGTCGTCGCGGACCACCTCCAGCACGAGGCGCTTCACGAACGCGAGCTCCTCGAGCGTGTTGACGCCGCGCAGGCCGAGGTGGTCGTTCGACACGTTGAGCACCGCGCCGACCTCGCAGCGCGAGAACCCGAGGCCCTCGCGGAGGATGCCGCCGCGCGCCGTCTCGAGCACCGCGGCCTCCACCGTGGGATCGCGCAACACGACGCGCGCGCTCCAGGGGCCGGTCATGTCGCCGGTGAGGATGCGCTCGCCGTCGACGTAGATGCCGTCGGTCGTCGTGAGCCCGACGCGCTTGCCCGACATCTTCAGGATGTGGGCGACCATGCGCGAGGTGGTGGTCTTGCCGTTGGTGCCGGTGATCGCGATGAGCGGGATGCGCCCGTTGCTCCCGCTCGGGAAGAGCATGTCCATCACGGGCCCGGCGACGTTGCGGGGGCGGCCCTGCGTGGGCGCGACGTGCATGCGGAAGCCGGGCGCGGCGTTGACCTCCACGATGCCGCCGCCGGTCTCGCGCACGGGGCGGGTGACGTCGGGGGCGATGAGGTCGATGCCCGCGACGTCGAGCCCCACGACGCGCGCGGCGCGCCGGGCGACGTCGGCGTTCTCGGGATGGATGACGTCGGTGCGGTCGATGGCCGTGCCGCCCGTCGAGAGGTTGGCGGTGGAGCGGAGGTGGAGGACCTCGCCGGCGGCGAGCACGCTGTCGAGCGTGCGGCCCGCGGCCTTCAGCAGGCGCTCGGCCTGGTGGTCGATCTCGATGCGGGTGAGGATCTTCTCGTGCCCGACGCCGCGGCGCGGGTCGGCGTTCACGAGGTCGACGAGCTGGCGGACGGTGTGGACGCCGTCGCCGACGACGTGACCCGGGACGCGCTCGCTCACCGCGACGATCTCGCCGTTGACGACGAGGATGCGGTAGTCGCGGCCGGTGAGGAAGGTCTCGACGAGGATGTAGTCCGTCAGCTCGAAGCAGTGCTTGAAGGCCTCGCGGACCGCGGCCTCGTCGCGCAGATCGAGGGCGACGCCGCGCCCGTGCGAGAGGTTGTACGGCTTGACCACGACCGGGTAGCCGATGTCGCGGGCGGCCCGGACGGCCTCCTCCTCGTCGCGCACGAGCACGCTCTTCGGCACGGGCACGCCGCAGTCGCCGAGGAGCTTGTTGGTGAGCTCCTTGTCCTGGGCGATCTCGACGGCGATGTGGCGCGTCTCGCTCGTGACGGTGGCCTGGATGCGCTTCTGGTTCTTGCCGTGGCCGAACTGGACGAGGGACTGGTCGTTCAGGCGCAGCCAGGGGATGCCGCGCTTGCGGGCCTCGTCCACGAGCGAGCGCGTGGAGGGGCCGAGCGCCAGCTTCTCGGCGAGCTTCGCGAGGCGCTCCTGCTCGGCGACGAGGTCGAAGGGCTCGGCGCGGTGGCTGGGGAGGTCGGCGGGGAGGAGGCTCCTGAGGAGCTCGAAGGCGATCTTGCCGGCCTCGATGCCGACGCGCTCCTCCTCGTAGCTGTAGATCACGTAGTACTGGCCGGGCTTGTCGGGCACGCTGCGGGCCTTGCCGTAGGTGACCGGGGTGCCGGCGAGGCACTGCAATTCCAGCGAGGAGTGCTCGAGGATGTGGCCCATCCAGGTGCCCTCCTCGAGCCGCTTCACGAAGCCGCCCCGCTCGCCGTAGGAGCAGGTGTGCTCGCGCAACGACGGGATCGCGGCGACGAGCCTCGGCACGAAGCCCGGGATGCGCGCGGAGGGCCACTCCTCCAGCTCCTCGAGGTCGACGGTCAGGCGGATGACCGGCCGGTACCCGTACAGGTTCGGCCCCCGGTACACCCGGGTCTCGAGGATCTTCATGGGCTACTCCGTGCGGCGGGACGGACCGTGGGCGACGTGCTCGGTGAGGTCGAACGCGCAGCCAGCCGTCAGCACGTGCACGCTCATGCCCAGCACCGCCGCGGAGGTTCGGCCTTCGACCTCATGCACGTTGGTGTAGCTCAGGTGGTGGCCGTCCACGACGGTCACGGAGCCGCGACCCCACACGGTGAGCCTGTTGTCGGGCCCGATGCAGGCCGCCGTGTCTTCGTCGATGCCCACGCCGACGAGGAAGGGGTTGAGCGCGACCGCGGAAAAAAGCCTCCCCATGCGGTGACGCTGGGAGAAGTGCTGATCGATGATGATGCGGTTGGTGAGCCCGAGGCCCGGCGCGAGGCTGACCATGTGGCGCCCGAGGACCTGGCCGGAGCGCCCGCGCCCGATCATGTGCTGGCAGATGGCGCCCGCGCCCGCGGAGGTGCCGGCCACGGGCACGCCGCGCGCGTTCATGCGCCGCACCAGCTGGACCAGCGGCGTGCCGCCGAGGCGGGCGACGAGCCGGAGCTGGTCGCCGCCGGTGAAGAAGACGAGGGTGGCGGACTCGAGCTGCTCGAGCACGTGGGGATCGGAGGCGTCCTTGCGCTCGTGCACCTGGAGCACCATCGGGTGCGGCGCGCCGAGCTCCTGGAAGACCCGCGCGTAGAGCTCCGCGAGGTGCTCGGGGACGGTGGAGGCGGTGGGGATGACGGCGATCCGCGCCTCGCGCCCGCCCGCGTGGCGGACGAGCTCGAACAGGACGCGCTTCTCACGCTCCTTGTCCTCCGCGCCGCCGATGGCGATGAGGGGGCCGCGGGCGTCGGGGAGGTTCTCGGAGGGCACGCCGGCCTCTCCTAACGCGCGACCGCCCGACGACGACGCAGGAGCGGCGCGAAGACGACCATCGCGCCGCCCGCGCAGAGGGAGCCGTCCCAGTCGCCGCAGTCGACCTCCGGGATCTCGGCGGAGGTGAAGTCGGCGCCGCAGAGGGGGAGGTCCTCGCCGACGGGGGCGTCGGACTTCTCCGCGGTCCAGGCGAGCCCCACGAAGTCGAGGCAGGAGACGTGGCCGTCGTCCGGGCAGGGCTCGCACGAGGCGCCCAGGGAGACGGCGAGGGCGCAGGCGTCGCCGTCGGTCCCCTCCGTCGCGCGGACGTCCACCGTCGAGGAGAACTCGCCGCCGGCCGCGTCCGCGCCGCCGGCGTCGAACCCCAGCCGCAAGCGGGGCGCGTGCAGAACGAGCGGGGCGGGGTCGGTCGCGGCCTCGATGCGGTCGCGGGCCCAGGTGAGCTCGCCGGTCGAGGAGAGGGTCGCGGCGTCGTGGAGGAGCACGCACTCGCCCCCGCCTCCCCAGACCGGGGCGACGAGGCGGATCTCGGCGTCGTCGCCGTCGACGGCGAGGACCTCGAGGCGGAGGCCGGCGGCGTAGCTCGCGAGGATCGAGCCGATGTCGCCGTTGTCGCCCACGAAGACCGCCTCCGGGGCGAGCTCCCACCTCCCGAGCGCGAGGTCCGGGGCGAAGGCCACCTCCCGCCCGTACCAGCCGACCTCCCACCCCACCCAGCCGGCCTGCCAGACCGGCGCCACCGGGCAGAGGTCGGCGCTCCACCCGGTCTCGACCGGCAGCGTCCAGACGCCGGCCCCGAGCATCTCGGCGCCGGGGTGCTCCTCCGCCGGCGCATGGAGGCCGGCCCCGGCGGACAGGAGGCCGTCGAGGACGTACGGCTCGAGCGCGATCGCGGCCCCGTCCGCGAGCACGGTCAGCCGGGCACGCCCGACGTCCCCCTCGAAGTCGAGGCGCACCGGATCCCACGGCGCCGCGCCCAGCGCGCCCATCGAGGCCACGTGGGCGTCCTCGGTCTCGCACGGCGGCGCCGCGTACTCGTCCGGGGTGCGCTCGCCCGCGAAGGTCCAGGTCGTCGCGCACGGCGTGGGCGCGTCGATCCGCTCGCAGTCGGCCCCTTCGCAGGTGACTTCCCACGCGAGCTCGCCGGCGAGCGGCGCCTCGGAAGCCCAGGTGCCCGAAATCCCCAGGTCGACGCGGACGACGGCGTCGAGCCCCCCGTCCCCGTAGTCGGCGTCCAAGTCGAAAGCCGAGAGCTCGCACGCGAACGCGCCCTGCTCGACGGCGCAGTCCTCGCCGACGGGGGCGACGGTCACGTACGGGTGCGTACGGTCGAGGTGGATCCGCGCCTCCGCCGGCGCGACCGGCACCTCGTCCGGGGGGCAGTCGGACGCGGGGGCGCCGATCGCGAGGGTCCAGGTCCCGGAGACGGGGCCCCCGAGGTCGCAGGCGAGCAGGGGGAGGAGCAAGCCCCCACCCTACCCCAGAGCCGCCTCGACTGGGACGAATTCGGAGCAGAGCCGGTCCGAGCGGGACTCGAAAGGGCGGAGGCGGACGAGCCGGGGTTCGCCGTCACGGACGAAGGCCGGTTTTCTCCGCCGGGGACCGACGAGAGTCCTGGTCGGTGGGGCTCTGCCCCCGACTCGTCCCGCTGGACTCGGCTCTGCCCCGCCGCGGCCGGATAGAACGCCCCCCGAAGGAGCCTCCCATGCCCACCCCCCTCGTCCTCGCCCACGGCGGCGCCGGCGCGTCCGCGGAGCACCGGGACGGCCCCGAGCGCGCGGTCCGGCTCGCGCTCGACCTGCTCGGCGCCGGCGCGACGGCGCTGGACGCCGCGATCGCCGCGACGGTGGACCTCGAGGACGACCCCCGCTTCAACGCGGGGACGGGATCCAACCTGCGCCTCGACGGCGAGACGCTGGAGATGGACGCCGCCGTGATGACCTCCGACGGACGGAGCGGCGCCGTCGCGAACCTCGCGGGGGTGCGGAACCCCGTGCGCGTCGCCGCCGAGGTGCGCGCGCGCACCCCGCACCTGTTGCTCGCGGGCGAGGGCGCGACGGCGTTCGCGCGGCGGCTGGGCTTCGCCCCGTACGACGCCGCGACCGAGAAGGCGCGCAAGAAGCTCGCGTGGGCGCGCGACGGCCTCAAGGGACTCGTGGACGACGACGAGGAGTTCGGGAAGTGGCGCGCCGTCGAAATCCAGAAGGTGTGGAACTTCGCGCGCGAGCCCGGCGAGTGCCTCGGCGACACCGTCGGCGCCGTCGCGCGCGCCGCCGACGGCACCTTCGCCGCGGCCTGCTCCACCGGCGGGACGCTCGTGATGCTGCGCGGGCGCATCGGCGACACGCCGCTCGTGGGCTGCGGCTTCTACGCGGGGCCCGCCGGCGCGGTCACCTGCACCGGCACGGGCGAGGAGATCGTGCGGCGCTTCACGTCGCTCCGCGTGTACGACTGGATGGCGCAGGGCGTGCCGGCCGCGGAGGCCGCGGCGCGCGGCCTCGCGATGTTCCCGGACGAGATCGGGGTGGGCATCCTCGCCGTCGACGCCGGTTCCCACGCGATCGTGTCCAACCGCGAGATGCCGGCGGCGGCCTCGTGATCCGCCCCGACGTCGAGGTCCGCCGCGAAGGCGACCGAGTCACGCTCGTCGACCCCGTCTTCGGCCGGGCGCCGGCGTTGCCCGCGGCGGTGTTCGACGCCCCCGACGACGCGCTCCTCCGCAGCCTCGCGCTGCTGCACCTCGTCGGCGACGACCCCGCCGTGGAGAAGATGCGCGACCTGCGCGCCGGCAAGGCGCCGATGGCGGTCGTGGCGCTCCCCGGCGCCCGCTTCGCGTGCCAGGGGTCCGGCGGCTGCTGCGCCAACTACGTGTTCGGGCCCCTGACCGACGCCGACGTCGAGCGCGTGACGGGGCTCGTCGGCGAAGGCTGGTTCGAGACGCGCCCGGACCAGACGCGGTTCCTCCACACCGACGCCGAGGGGCGGTGCGTCTTCCTCGAAGGCGGCAACCGCTGCGGCCTGCACGCCCGGTACGGCGCAACGTCGAAGCCGGGGTTCTGCCAGCTCTTCCCGCTCGTCGCGTGGCCGACGCTCGACGGGCTGCGGCTCGTGGACAACGGCGAGTGCCTGTCCTTCCCCGCGAGCGCCGCCGACGGCCCCGGCCTGCGCGAGGGGTTCGCCGAGGTGCAGGACCTCCTGCCGGCCCAGGTGGCGCTGCAGCACCCGGTCGTGGGCTTCCCCGGCGGGCAGTGCGACTTCGCGTTCTTCGCGCCGTTGCGCGACGCCTGGGTCGAGAGCGCCGGGGACCTGCGCAGGTGCGCGGGGCTCGCCCGCGCGTGGTTGCGCGCGCTCGCGACGTTCCCGGTCGCCGAGGGGCCGCGGGGGGCGATCGCGGAGGCGTTGGCGACGGCCCGGCCCCTGGAGGCCGCGGGCGACGAAGCGCTCCGCGCGCTGGCGGCGGACGTGCGGGCCCTGTTCGCGGCGATGCGGCGGCCGCCGCCGTTCCAGCGCGAGGTGCTCGCGGGGTTGGAGCTGGGGGGCTCGCCGGTGGACGTGACCGGGGCGTTTCGGCACCACCTGTTCGGGCCGCGCGCGCTGTTGCGCAACCGGCCGCTGGCGGCGCTCGCGCGGCTCGCGCTCGTCGCCCGGGTCGCCCGCACCGCCGGGCTCCCGGTGGCGACGCGGCGGCTGATGGTGCCGTGGCCGCCGCTCGAGCAGGTGTTCCTGCAGCACGAGGCGCGCTGGGGCGAGATCGTCGCGGCGTCGTGAGGCGAATCGAAACGGGAACCCTCGGCGTGGGGCGAGATCGTCGCGGCGTCGCGAGGCGAATCGAAACGGGGCCAGGGGGCGAGATCGTCGCTGCGTCGTGACGCGAATCGAAACGGGGTCAGGACTCTACTTTTGACCATTTCGTCGGACCCGACCGCCCCAGCGGTCGCCGAGGCCACCCCTGCTCGGCAGGTCCCCCCTCCATGACCGCCCAGCGGTCGCCGAGGTCACCCCTGCGCCGCAGGTGTCCCCTCCATGACCGCCCAGCGGTCGCCGAGGCACCCCCTGCGCCGCAGGTGTCCCCTCCATGACCGCCCAGCGGTCGCCGAGGCCACCCCTGCTCGGAAGGTCCCCCCTCCCCGACGGCCTGCGGGGCCGCCTCACGGACGAACGCACCCTTTTCAAGAGTCAAAAGTGACTCGTGAGAAGCAACAAGCGATTCTCGTCGCAAGACAAAGATAGTTTTGGATGGACCTTGCGTGGCGGTCGTGGACGTGTGATCACGGAAAATGTACCGCAGAACCTCGAAGCAGGTCTCGTTG
>JBMOQZ010000309.1:0-77079 GCA_049322475.1 Myxococcota bacterium
CTCGCGCCTTCGTCGCCTGCACGTCCTCGTTGACGATCCTCGGTCGTCCTCGCCCGCGTCTCCGCGCGCCGCTTCGCCACTGCCGGCCCCACACTACCAGGAGTTCCCATGTCTTTCCTCACGAAAGAGCGGCGCAGCCGCCTCCGCCTCCTCCTCCACACGCTCGCCGAGGGCCAGCGCGATCATGAGGAGATCGCGCGGTTGGACGCGCAGATACGGCTCGACTACCACGGACGGTTCCTCATCGAGCTGGTGCAGAACGCGGTGGACCCGGCGCAGCGGGCCGGCATGGAGGCGGCGCACATCCTCATCGTCCGCACGCCGGGCCTGTTGGCAGTGCTCAACCAGGGGGCGCCCTTCGACGAGCCGGGGATGCGCTCTGTCTTGAGCCTCGCGCTCAGCTCGAAGCGCCCTGACGAAGCGATCGGCAACAAAGGCGTCGGGTTCAAGTCGGTGTTCGAGGTCGCCGAGGCCGCCGAGATCTACGGCGTGGCGCAAGCCGGGACGGGCCTCGGCCGGTCGCCGGCTCTGCGGTTCCGCGTCCGTCGCTCGGGGTCGGCGCTCGCTGAGAGCGTTGTCGCCGAGGCGATGGCGCTGTTGGTCGAGGACTCGCGCCTCGCCACCGACATCGCCGCCCGGCAGCCGGACGAGGACGCTGGTGTGGCCGTCCGACGAGCTCTCGCGGCGTCTCCCGCCTGGCGATACCCCGAGGAACTCGGGGAGGACGCCTGGACGGCCACGTCGCGCGCGCTCGGACTCGGAAAGTCCGACCTTGCGAAGTACCAGACCGCCGTAGTGCTGCGCCTGGACGGGGAGCACCTGGCAGCCGTGGATCGCGCCGTCGCGGACTTCACCTCGGAGGCGGCGGAGGTCCAGCTCTTTTTGCCCGCTGTGGGGCGCATCGAGATCCGCGAAGACGTCGGTTCCACGGTGCTCGAACGAACCGACCTGGGCAAATGCCCCGCTTCCGGGACGATTCTTAGGCAGCTTAATGGCCACTTTCCCGACGGAAGGAGGTCCGAGACGTCGTGGTGGATCGCGAGCGGGGCCGTCTCTGGGCCCGCGCTGGAGGCGGCCGTCGGTGCTCTGCCCGGCGAGGGCTGGAAGTCCGTCCGCCACGCCGAGGTGCAGGTCGCTCTACCGGTGCCCGCCGAGGAGGGTGCACTCGCGGCGAGCGGGCGGTACTACGTGGGCCTTCCGACACGCGAGGGCACGGGTTCGCCCTTTCACGTGGATGCCCGCTTTCATGCGACGCTCTCCCGAACCGGTCTGGATCGGAGGGACAACTCCTACAACGTCCTCCTCGATCGCCACGCTGCCGCCGTGGCGGCGTCTCTGGTCTTGGCTCTCCGCGCGGCCGCGAAGGGAAACATGGCTTTCCCCGACATCTCCGCAGCGCGACGTGCCGTCACGCTGTCGCTCGCGAGCGGGGGCGACCGGACCTTCGCTACCGCCGTGCGCGCCCATCTCCGCGACCAACCGGTCGTGCTTCTGGATGACGGGGAGCGTTTCGCCCCGCCGTCGCTCGCGCGCCGGGTGAGTGACGAGGACGCGGCCCTCATCGATCTCGTCGAGGACCGCCTGGGTGGCGCAGCCTTGCCCGCACACGGCGTGGAGCTCGTCGACCGGTCCATCGAGGCGTCGTCGACCAGCCTCCTCGCGGAACTCGGGGTGCCGGCACTGAAGCCCGCGGAGCTGCTGGCGCGCGCGCCGGGCCGGGATTCGGTGGTCGAACGGGTCGCGGCCGCGCTCCCCCGCCCACACGCGGGCTGGACCACGCTGCTCGCGTGGTTCCTGACCCGCGTTCCGACGGGCGCCGAGGACCAGCGGCTACTGCCGGTCGCAGGCGGCGGGCTCGTGCCCATCCAAGCTCGGCCGTTCCTCCCGCTCCAGGCCGCGCCCGCAGAAGGCGAGCTGCGGGCAGGCGACGTGCCCGCGGAACTTCTCGCGGACCTCGCTTTCATCGACTCGGCAGTTCTCGCGGGGAGCGACGACCTTCGGCGCATGCTGTCGGAAGGCCAACGGCCGGTCGCCCAGCGGGCCATCG
This sequence comes from Myxococcota bacterium, assembly GCA_049322475.1. Taxonomy (GTDB): domain Bacteria; phylum Myxococcota_A; class UBA796; order UBA796; family SXON01; genus JBMOQZ01. Next base: position 2,048 of record JBMOQZ010000309.1, read on the forward strand.
CGGCTGCGGCGATCCGCCTCGCGGTCGTGCCGGCGATCAACCGAGCTGCCGACGCGGGCGACGATTTTCGCGGACGGGAGCTGCTCGCGCTCGCGCTGCGGCTCCTCGCCAACGTCGCCGGGAGCGAGAACGTGAGCGGGTACGGTTGGCGAGTGCCATGCACGACCGGCTGGATTCCAGCGGATGCGGCGTACCTCGGCGATGCCTGGGACGACGAGCGCGAGGCCGATGATCCGCCGGGCATCGCCGAGATCGCCTTCGCGTCAATCGGCCGCTGCATGATCCCGTGGTGGGGCCCGTCAGGGGACCGGGCAAAGGCACGGCAAGCCCTGCTGCGGATCGGGCTCGACGACGCGCCTCGGATCTGGGTGTACGAACCGGTGCAGGCCGCGATCTGGGGGGACTACCACCAGGGTACGCCGCAGCCGGTCGCGCCTCCCGGCGCTGTGCCCGCGGAAGTGTGGCGGGCCTACCTGACCTTCGTCTGCCAGTCCACCAACGTGGACTGGGGACCGCAGACGGCGTGGCGCCTCGAAGGCCTGGAGTGGGTGGACGGCCTTGAACGCGCCGATGCCGCGCCTTCTATCGCCGCCTGGGCGCTCTCGCAGAAGGCGGACCCCGCCTCTCTCCTCCCGACGAACCCGCGGCGCTACAAGGCCGGCGCGCACATCGTCCAGCTCTGGCCGTTCGCGATCCGTCGGCTGGACGCGGCGTGGGTACCGTCCCACGCATCCTGCAGTCTGAAGGGCCGTCTCGCGCGGCCGAGCGAGGTGTGCCGTGTCCCCGCCGCGAGCAAGGACGTTCCTGCATGGCTCCCGCGGGCTGCGGACGAGCTGAACGCCGACACGCTCGCGAGCGTCGGCGTCCGTGCGCTCTCCGAAATGCCCGCTTCCTGGATCGTCTCTCAACTCTCGGCGTTCGCGGCCACGCTCGATCCCGAGAAGAAGAACGGTGTCGTAGCTCGGGGGCTGTGGAGGCTGCTCAACGCCCGCGCCGCCAAAGAGGCTCTCGTGGGGGTTCCGGAGGCCGTACTGCCGGTGTGGCTCGCGGGTACCGTCGTCGGTGTGAAGGGCACCGAGATCACGCGACTGGTGATCGTCGACAACGCCTACGATGCCGAGGTGCTGGGCGAGCAGCTCGACGGCGTGCACATGCTGGACCCGGAGGGCGAGGACTGGCGATCTCTCGCCCTGCGCCTCCGCGAGGGTTTGCCCGGGGCGACGATTGAACTGGTGAGCGAGCTCGACTACCCGTACGAGGCCGACGCATCGATTCCCTCGCTGTCGCTCGTCGGGGTGGTGACGAAGGCGTTTGGCGCGCCCGTGGTCGCCGCAATCGCCGCGCTGCTGCGGCAGCCCAAGCCCGGCGTGCAGCACAAGGACGTCGAGCGGGCGTGGACGGCGTTCGGGTCGGCCAAGGTGCAGATCGGGACGCTGCCGACGACGGCGCCGCCTGCGGTGTGGCTCGTCGGCGACAACACGCTCGTGTGCCAGGCGATCAGCGCCGCCGACGTCGTCGTGGCGATGTGGCCGGTCGTGGGCGCGGCGTGGAGACACCAGCTCCTTGCGCTCGGTCACGCACTCGGCCGCGGTGACCGGGCCTTCCGAGACTTCCTGCGCCACGAGGGCATCACGGAGGCGATGCTCGATGAGGCGGCATCCCGTCTGGGGGCCGCTAGGCTCATCGCGCCTTTCGTGCGCCCCGATGCTGGCGCGGTCCGCCCCTCCCAGCCCGGGTTTCACGCACTCGCTCCCTCGGAAGCTGAGTTCGGCGACGAGCTTGCCGACGGCGATGGCGAGGACGGCATCGACCTCGACGCGGCACGCGAGCGGGTGCGTTCCGCGCCGGCGTTGCTGGAGTTCGACGCGATTCCCGGCGTGGACACCGCTCCCCCGCGCTCACCCTCCCGTCCGTCGGGGGGCGGGCCGCGCGGGGGGGCTCGGCCACCGGGATCTCGCGCTCACGGCCACGGAGACGACGAGTACGCGCGTCAAATCGGCCACCTCGGCGAGCATTTCGCCTACCGAGCCCTTTGCGCGACGCTGCCGGGCTTCGACGAGTCGTGTTGGAAGTCCTCCTCGCGCGCGCTCGCGGGGCTCCCCGGCGGGGACGACACGCTCGGCTTCGACTTCCACTACGTCGACGTCAGCGGCCAGTTGTCCGGCGAGCCCGGCGCCGAGTGCTTCATCGAGGTCAAGTCCAACGCGAGGCGCGCCCGCTCTCGCTTCACGCTGAGCAACAACGAGTGGAAGCTCGCGCAGCAGTGCCACGGCTCCGCCAATCGGCGGTTCGTCATCCTCCGCGTCGCCGGAATCGCGGACTCGCCCGAGGTCGCCGCAGTCATCGTCGACCCGGTGCGCGCCGTCCAAGCCGGTGAGCTCATGCTGACCCCGAAGGACGGATGGTGGGTCGATCACGAAGCGGCGGACACCCTCGTCTTCGTTCCGAGCAGCGGTGAGGCGATCGGGGAGCCGGTTCGCCGTTGACGACGCCGACGCGCCTGGCTACCCTCTCCGTGGGTTCGGAGAGGCCCAGCAGGTTCGTCGGCGCCGCCAACGCCGGAAGCAAGCTCTCCTTCAAAGTCGACTCCACTCCAACATTCAGACACTTGCCCTTCGCGGGCTTCCCGCTTCCCACTGGCGGCCATCGGGGAGGCTGGGTCGCTACGTGGAGGATCGCATGTCTGATGAACGCAAGCCGGGCGAGCTCGGCTTCCTGCTCCTGCGCGACGGTCACGCCGTCCCGCTCTCCGGGGTCTCGCCGGAGGAGATCAAGGCCGGGGCCGGCCACCTCGTCCCGCACCCCGACGCCGACCCGCTGAAGCACAACCGCACGCTCACCGCGATCGTGGATCGGCTGGGCTTCCGGGGCGACTTCGGCAACTACAAGCACGACGGCTGGCCGCGGTTCGAGGCTTTCCTGCGTGCGAACGGCTGCACGCACCGGGCGAGGATGTTCCCGGCGGACCACGGCGGGTGCATCGACCTGGGCCTGAGGCCGGTCTGGGGCCCGACGCGCCGGCAGCTCGCGGACCGCGTCTTCGAGTCGGACACGTCGCGGCCGGAGCGTGTGTTCCTCGGCTACGGCGTCGACTGGGCGGCATGGGACAGCGGGTCGGGCCACGCGGCGCCGAGCGCGGCGATCCCGCTCGTCGGAGGCGACCCCGAGACGGCGCGTCGTCGCGCCGAGGACCTCTTCAGGCATCGCCTCGACCTCGCCAGCCAGTGGGGCTTCCTCGACGACAAGCTCGTGGCCGGCCCGGTTCGGCACCTGATCGACAAGAGCTACTGGCCGCCCGGCTCCACGTCAGAGCAGCGTGCGGCGCATCTCGAGGAGGTGCGGGCCGCCGTTCTCGCGTTCCGCGCCGTGTTCGACGCTCGCCCGGAAGGCTGGGTCGACGTGCTCCGGTTCAACGAGCGCATGGTCGTGCTCCGCGCCGCCGACGGCGCCTGGGATGTGCTCTGGCGCGCGTACCGCGAGGCTGAGCCGCCGAAGCCCACCGACGTGAGCCGGTCGAGCGACCTGGCCGTCGAGGACCTCCCGATGATGCTCATGGGGGAGAGCGACCATCGGCGCTCGCTCCACTTCCGTCAGGAGGTCTGGGAAGAGCACGAAGCGCACGCCGCCGAGCAGGCTTTCTACGACCGGGGCGGCACCATGCTGGAGCGCCGTCTCGCCGCGGAGAGCGACGTCCGCCTCGCGTGGCTCCGGGAGAACGGGCGCTTGCCCGCCCCCGAGCGGCTGTTCTGGACCGGTGTGGTGCCCGCGGGGTTCCGCGTCGTCGTGGTCGGAGGGCGTCGCCTTGCGGTGAGCGGGCTGGTTTCCGTGGGCGACTTCCGGCGCATGCTCGTCGAGACGGGCTACCTCGAACGGCGCGCGCAACGTGCCGATTCCTGGGAGCGAGCCAACGACGGCGTTCCGTCCGACGATCCCGTGGGTGCCACCTGGGCCGACGCTCAGGCGTACTGCGCGTGGATCGAGCGGCAGTTTGGCGTCGCGGTCCGCCTGCCGCTGAAGGCCGAGCTTCGGGCGATGCGGCCGTTCTACTCCGAGCGGTACGCGAAGCTGGCCGAGCTCGACTTCCCCTGGGAGAACTACCCCCCGCGGCCGATCGTCGAGAAGGACGCCGGGGGAGAGGAGTGCCGGCGCGCCCTCCCTTCGGCCGTGGCGTGGGCCGAGCCCCGCTTCCACGAGCCCGGCCCCGACTTGGCGGAGTTCCCGCCGCCGAGCGGGTGGAGCCGTCAGTCCCGGAAGCGCTGGATCGTCGATTTCCCGCCGGCGGCTGGCTGGACGGCGGATCTGCCCTGGCAGGAGTACGCCGGGCTCCGCTTCATCGACGCCTGGGACGCGTACGAGTGGTGCCAAGAGTCCGGGTGGATCAGCGGGCGCTTCTGGGAGGGCTCGATCGGATCGACCTCGTGGGGCGCCTACAAGAACGTCAAGGTGAGCTTCCGGCTCGTCCTCGAACTCGGGGAGTGAGCTATGCTGCGGACCCACTCTGCCGGCTGCACCAGCCGGCGGGGCACGCCGCTGCGTGCCTTCGACAATGAGTTCTCGGCCGAGGAAGGCGCCCGCCATGCCCTCGTGGCCCACGGGAGCCGGATGCTCCCCTACCGCTGCGATCGCTGCGGTCGCTGGCACCTGTGTGACGCGGCGAGGCATACGCCGAGCCACCGGTGCGTCGCCTGCTCCAAGGAGTCGTACGAAACGCGGGAATGTGCGGAGCGACGCGCGGCGATCCTGCTCGACGAGCGCGGCGTCCGCCTTCGGGTCTACGCCTGCCCCGTCGGGGACGGGTGGCACCTGACGAAGCGGATGTAGTAGATGACGGCCCGTCCGAGCGACGGGCCGTCTTGAGGCCGCCGCGCGCCTTCCGGGGGCGCGTGGACCTGGTCCGGCTCTAGGCCCTCCGCGGCGGACTTCCACGCCATGAGGCGCCCCGGCTCGCGAAGGCGTGCTCCGGCTCCACATCGAGCGCGAGGTGTTCCCGAGGGTGTAGCGACAGCGGGCGACCGACCGCGCGGAACTCAAGCCGATGACTGTGTGGGAACGAGCGAGGTACAAGGGGCGGATCGCCACTTGATGGAAGCGCTCGACGTCGCGTTCGCTATGATGTCGGGCCGCCTGTCTTTCTCACCACCGGAGACCCCCTTGAACAACAACGTCCTCACCGTGGAGCAGCTCTTTTCCGAACGCCTCTTCTCCATCCCCGCCTACCAACGCGGGTACGCCTGGGAGGGCCGCCATCGGTCGGAGTTCCTCCAGGATCTGGAGCTCCTGCCCGAGGGGAAGGACCACTACACCGGTACCGTCGTGTTGCACTCGTCGGGTGCCTCCGGCAGGGTGTCCGACGAGGAGGGCCGTAGCTACGGCACCTTCGACGTAGTCGACGGCCAGCAGCGTCTGACGACGACCGTGTTGCTGCTCGACGCCATCCACAAGGCGTTCAGCGCCCTGCCCGGCAAGGGCAAGTTCGCCGACGGCGTGCGCAAGTCCTACGTCATGGCGCAGGGCTTCGACGGCCAGCCCCTGTTGCGACTCCGGCTCAACCCGGACTGCCGGGCGTACTGGGAGGAGGTTGTGCTCGCCTCGAAACCGTCCCCTACGGCGCCGACCATTCAGTCGCACCGGCGATTGCGTGACGGGCAGGCGCAGTTCGCGGGTTACCTCGCCGACCAGCGCGCCTCGCGCGGGAATGGGTGGGAGCCTTTCCTGCTGGGTCTATACCGCAAGGTCACCCAGCAGCTCAAGTTCAGCTTGTACGAGGTAGGCGCGACGTCCGACGTTGGCGTCATCTTCGAGACGATGAACAACCGGGGCAAGCCGCTCTCCGAGCTGGAGAAGGTGAAGAACTACCTGCTCTACATGTCCTCCAAGGTGGACGTCGAAGGGCACGATCTCGCAGATCGCGTCAACGCGGCCTGGGCCGACATTTTCGAGCACCTGATGGCCGCGGACCTCACGGGCGCCGACGACGAGAACCAAGTGCTGCGGTGCCACTGGCTCACCGCCTACAACCACGACCGCCGCACCTGGAACGGGAGCCAGGGGATCAAGGACCGGTTCCCCCTCTCGAAGTACGCCGGCAGCCACAAGAAGCTGCTGGACGACCTCCAATCGTATACGCGTTCACTCCGCGACGTCGCCGTCGCGTACGCCGACGCCGCCAACCCCGGCAGGACGGGCGCGTTCGCCAGCTACGGGACCAATGCGCCGGAGATCCAGCGGTTGAGCGAGAAGCTGCTCCGCATGCGTGTCCTGGCGACGTTCCTTCCGCTGCTCGTGGGCACCCGGCTTCGCTACCCCGGCGATGCCAAGAAGTACCTTGCGGTCGTGGACTTCTGCGAGCGGTTCGCGTTCCGCGTGTACCGGCTCCTCGGGACGCGCGCGAACGCCGGGCAGTCCCGTCTCTTCCAGATCGGGCATCAGGTGTACCACGGCCAGGTCAGCCTTGAGACCGCGCTCCAACAGCTCTACGGCGCCCTCCGCTACTACTGCCCCGACGAGGACTTCACCGCCTCGCTCGAGGAAGTCGAGGACTGGTACTCCTGGTACGGGCTCAAGTACTTCCTGTACGAGTACGAGGAGCACCTCGCCGCGGGCCACGCCATCAAGTTCAGCTGGGCCGAGGTCGACAAGCGCGACCTCGACAAGACCATCGAGCACATCCTCCCGCAGACGCCCAGCGACCCCTACTGGAAGGAGAACTTCGACCTGTCCGACCGCCGGAAGTACACCGACGACATCGGCAACCTCGTCCTGACGCAGCACAACGGGTCACTCGGGGCGAAGGCGTTCGGGGAGAAGAAGGGGAAGCCCGGCCAGGAGAAGCCCTGCTACGTCACCTCCGTCTTGTTCCAGGAGCAGGAGCTGGGCAAGTACGCCAACTGGACGCCCACAAACCTCCTCCAGCGTCGTAAGAAGATCATGAAATGGGCGGCGGAGCGCTGGGCAATTCCGACCCCCTACAGGTCGAGCGAGGCGGCGGCGCCATCGCCCGCGGAGGCGGAACTGGACGAGGAATAGCGAGCGGCCTCAGGACCGACGGCCGACCGCTTCCTGAAGGCGTCGGCCGATCGCCTGAGGCACCGTGAAGACGTACCCCTGCTTCTGGTTGCGGTTCCTGTCGAGCGGAAGGCCCGTACCGAGAAGTTGCGCGGCCTCTTCCGTAGAGAGGAGGCTGAAAATCGGGCGAGGCTCAGGAAGCTCCTGCCATTTCACGGTGATGCCCCGGCCGTCCGGACGGCCTCCCAGCCTCGCGGGCTTCGTGTAGCACTCGGGGTAGGGCATCCTGCGCCCGCAGGCCGTCGCGGTGAGGATCGCCGCCAGCCCCTTCGCGCGGACGGAGAACAGTACGTCGCCCGCTGCCACGCTCTCGATGCGGCGCCAATGCGCCGGATCGCGCCCGCCCGCGTCCTTCAGCGGCGCGAAAAGGAGCGAGCAACCGCGCTCGTCAACGATCGCGTCAGCGGAGTGGTTGATCCACCAGTAGTTCATGGACGCCTCCTGCGCCATCGAGGCGCTAAGGCTGGTCTTGAGCGACGATGCGCTCGTACCAGTCCTTTCGGTTTTTCACAGCGTACAGCAGGGCCTTGTGGAGGTTTTCGAGGGGGAGCGCCGAGTACCGCCCGATTTCCTTCTCAAAGTCGAACGCGCAGGCGCGGAGCTTCCACGCCACCTGCTGCCGCATCCAGGGTTCGGACGGAACTTCTTTGGCAAACAGCATCCAGCCGAGGGAGCTGGCGTGTGCCTTGAGGAGGTTCAAGTAGACGACGGTGTCCTTCGCCGCAGGCGGAAGCTCCCCGCGTTCCTGGGCCGCGATAATGGCATCCTGAAACTGGTCGAGAAGCTCGTCCGACATGTTCGGATCTTCCAGCTGAAACGCGGCATGAATGCTGCTCATCATCTCGGAAATCGACTTCTCATTGAGCCTCTCCGAGCGCGCTTCAACACGCTTCAGGCTTCCCTCGAACGATGCCGTGTAGGCAGTACGTCTTGTGCGCCAGCCTCCGCGGACACGGTCATTCTCCGCGATCCACTGCTGATACTGCGCTTCCGACTCCATGTTTGCTTCCTCCTGCACGCGATGGCCGGCCGATAGTACGCCACCTATTAGCTACTCCGCCGCGCATCCGAACTCACCAAGTGAGCCCGGCGGTACCGCCTTCAGCCTCTACTCGACGTCCTCGGGCCGCCAGTCTCGCGAAGCCTTCGAGGCCGTTGAGAAGACCGCTTTCGCCTCGTCCAACGACTTGTCGTCGATGAAGTAGGCAATTGCGGACATCCCGATTGCCCACGTGCCGGCACCCGCCAGCGCAGCGGACAAGACGGGGCCGCCGACGGGCAGGAGCTTGACCAACTGCTGGAAGGCCGCCCGCAGGCCGATGCCGGCTCCACCCGCGACCCCGAGGGAGGCCAACCAGTCCGCGATTGCGCGGGCGCCGATGCGGCGCCCCGAGAGGTAGCTGACCGCCGTGACCATCAGGAGCTGGAGGGGGGCGAGGATCGCCAAGTCCGAGATGGGGATTGGGGTCAGACCAACTCCGAACGCGACCGCAGCGCACGCCGCGACGATCTGGCGGGCCACCTTGCGTCGGAGCTCCTTGGTGCTCTGAAAGGCACGGGCAGCTTCGACCGTCGCCTCCTCGGGCAGGCACGAGAACACCACGTCGCCGAGACGGTCGACGTTCCACCGCCCGTCGAACTCGATCGCCTTCTCGGGCTCGGTGAACTCCATGTAGGCCGACAACGGGAGGGTCGCCTTCACCTTGATGCTGTGGCGCTCAAGGTGCTTGGCGAGCGTTTTGACCGCAGCCTCGATCAGTTCCTGCTTGGGCTTCCGATACGGCGGCTCCTTGTCGCGCGCAGGGTGCAGCTCGTCCACCTTCGTCACCAGCACGATCACCGGTGCGGAGCAACCCTCCGCGCGTAGAACGTTGAGGATGGAGTTGAACCCTCCGAGCGTCGCGTCGATCTCGCTGTCCACTTCGGAAGCCTTCACGGCGAGGAGGATGACGTCGGGGAACGCACCCTTCACTTGCGCCTTCAGCTTGTCGAGGCGCTCGCCGACGATTCCGCCGGCGCCGATACCAGAGGTGTCTAGCCAGTGGAGGTGCCGTCCGTTGACCTCGAGGGGGAGCCACTCCTCGTCCGCCGGCTGGTCGCCCACGTGACCTACGGCGAGCTTCGGGTATCCGAGGAGGGCGTTGGCGATGCTCGACTTTCCGTGTCCTCGGCGGCCGACGACGACGAGCCGGGGCGCCCTGCGGTCAACGAGGAGCGCCTTGAGCCGCTGGACGTCTTTTCGGAACTTTGCGGCCCCGGGGATCCTGTCGAGCAGGTCGAGCAGGTCGTCGAGCGCGCGCTTTGCTTCGTCCTCGTTGAACTCTTTCTCCATGCCGTCGCTCCGCGCGTCGTCTTACCACACGCGCGCGCCGACGTGTGCTCGGCACGCGCAGGAGCGACGAGCCGCTACGACGCCTTGACACCGATCTCCCCCCACGTGCCCAGCGCCACCGCCTTCCGCATCCCCGGCTTCAGCTGCGGTAATACGCGCTCAAGCAAGGATGCCTGCCCTCGGGGCTAGTCCGGGTTAGTCCCGCTCGCGTCGAGGGCGCAGCAGTGCCTTAGCGACCTCACGTTCGTGGAACCACCGCGAAAACTCCCGCGCGAAGGTCGCCTTGCGCTCCTCGCTCATGGGATCGCGCCACGCAGGCACCCGCGGGAACGCGTAGAGCCCAGCATCGGCCAGGACGCGCAGCAGAACGAAGCGGAAGAGGATCGCCGCCTGGGCCTCCATGCGCCCTCGCCGCCCGTCACTGAGGTGGCGGCGGGCGTCGTCGAGGTCGGGCTCGCCGTGCAGGTACGCGCAGCGGGCGGCGTACAGCCGGCCATACAGCTGGACGGGGGGCGTCGCGAGCCCCGGGGGTAGCTTCCGCCCGCTCCCGACCACTGGGACCCGGCTGCGGCGGCGCAGGGCGCGATCCGGCCACTCCACGCGCTTGATCAGGGCCGTGACGTCCTTCCAACCGACGTCGCCCGACCCGCCCGGGTGCGCGAGCACCTCGAACGCGGTGACCCAGAGGGACGTCGTCATGCCTACGTCGAGGCTGCCTCCGAGGTGGTGGAAGGGCGCCCGGCAGGCGGCGTAGGCGGCGTGCAAGGAGCGGAGCACCCGCGTGCGCAGCGCGGCGTCAACGCCCTTCGCGGCGAACAGCGCGAGCAAGGGCTCGGCGAGCACATCATCGAACTCGACCGAGTGGTGCTGCGGGTGGAGGACGAGCGGCGTCGGCTGGGCCTTGAACGCGGCCAAGCTGTGAAGGCCCTCCTCCATCGGAGTCCGCAGCGTGACGGACTTGCCGTCGCGCCCGGGATGCACCGTGTAGAAGTCGAACGAGTCCGAGTATGGGAACCCGCGGGGGCGGTTGGCGATCAGACCCTGTCGCCGCGCCTCGATGATCGCGGGGAGGGCGGGCAGTCCCGGAACGCGACGAGGTCGCGCGCATCCGGGCGGCGGGCTTGGCGGGTCACGCACACCATCGCGGGCGTCAGTGGCACGCCGAACGGGGTCGAGAACCGAGCGAGATAGCGCCCGATCGCGGGTTCCGCGCTCACGACGTCGACGTAGGCGGGCGTGTCCGGCGCGAGCAGGTGGTAGCGCCCGGCGGCGCGGGATTCCCGCAGGACGATGCCGGGGAGGGCGGCGACGAAATCGAGGGGCATCGGACGGTGTAGTACCGCGGCGGCCGTGCGAACGCCTCTTCCGACTGCCGGCGCTCGCGGGGTGCGGCCTCTACGCCGCCCACCGCTCGAAGACGTGCTGGAATACCGCCTCTGCGGCGGCCTCGATCGCGTCGCCGTCGAACGCCTCCGGCAACCCCTGCGCCGCGTCCCACAGCCGGTCCCGGATGATCCCGCGCACGCGGTCCCGGGTGTCTTCCTTCTCCCGCCAGCGGTCGATCCGCGCGATCTCGGCCTTCACCGCGTCCAGCACCGACGCGGCGGCGAGCTTCACGCGCTCCCGGCTGCGGGCGTCCAGCTCGCCCTTGGTACGCACAATCAGGTCGAACACCGCGAGCTGGTCGGGCTCCAGGCCCTCGCGGACGTGCCGCTGGTCCTCGTCGGCGAGCCCGCCGACGAACTTGACCAGCTCCTCGAAGGTCTTCTCGATGGTCACCCGGTCGGTCTCGCGGTTGTAGGCCGCGAGGATCTCCTCGAAGCGCTTCGTCCACTCCCCGCGCGTCGGGTTCTCGTGGATCATCCGGTCGATCTGCTTCTGGACCGCGTCGGCGAGCGTGAGGAGCTGGGCCTGCTTTCGGGGCGACTTCGCGAACTCGCGCTTGAGCTTCTCGAAGTCGATCGTGCTGATGTCGTAGAGCTTGCCCGAGTCGGCGCCCGGGACGCGGCGGCGCTCCGCGTGCGCGATCGACGCCGACACGACCCCCTGGATCTCCCGCAGCACGGCCGAGATGTCCGCCGACTCGCGGTTCTCCTGGAGCTGCTTATAGATGGCGTCGATGGCGTCCGCCTCGTCGCGGACGGGTTCGATCAGCTCAGGGTGGTCGAGCAGGGCGCGGCGGCGCCGGAACACCTCGCGGGCGAGCACTTCGAACTGCGCGCGGGACCGCGCGTCGCGGCAGACGGCGTTGACGGCCGAGCCCTCCACGTCCCCGTCGAGCAGCCGAAGGCGCTCGAACCCCCGCGCCGCGATCAGCCGCGCGATCTCGAAGCCGCAGGCGGCGAGGTGCGCGACCTCCTCGGCGACGGCCTCCCGCAGCGCCCTCGCGGCGGCCTCCCAGTCCTCGGGCTTGGGGGGCTCGCCGCCCCCTCCGGCCGCGTACCGCGCGAGCGCCTCGCGCAGCGCCTTCAGGAGCACGTTGTAGTCGATGAGGTAGCCGGCGTCCTTGGAGTCGTCCCAAACGCGGTTGACGCGCGCGATGGCCTGCATCAGCGTGTGGCCCTTCATCGGCTTGTCGATGTAGAGGGTGGACAGCGACGGCACGTCGAAGCCCGTGAGCCACATCGCGCAGACGATGACGAGCCGGAACGGGTGCTCTGGGTCCTTGAACTCCTTCTCCAGATCCCGGCCCTTCATCTCCTTCCGGTGGGGCGCGATGTCGAGGCCCTCGCGCGCGAAGTCCTCGAGCTCGTTCTGGGCCTCGCTGACGACGACGCGCCGCTCCGTCTCGTACATCCACTCGCGGAGGCGCTCCAGGCGCCGCAGCTCGGCAGGGTCGGTGGCCGCGCCGCAGCGCGCCTCCACCTTCGCCACCGCCGCGTCCCACTCGCGCTCGATGCGGTCGTACATCCGCACGCACGTGAGCTTGTCGATGCAGACCAGCATCGCCTTCTCGGGGGGGCGGCGCTCGTCTTCGCCCGCGAGCGCGGCCTCCCAGCGACGCACGACGTGGGCGACGAGGTCCGCGGCGATGGTGTCAAGGCGCTCGGGCGCGGTGAGGACCGGGTAGTCGCGACCCAGCTCCCGGTCGAGCTTCGCCCGCTGGTTGCTGTCGAGGTCGTGGCGCTCGATGACGTCGAGGATCGCGTCGTCGAGGTCCGGCGTCACGAGCTTGAGCTTTTCTCCCCGGTTGTCGTACTGGAGCGGCACCGTCGCGGCGTCGACCACGGCCTGCTGGAAGTTGTAGGTGGAGACGTGTGGGCCGAAGATTCGGGCGGTGAGCTGGTCGGCGTCGCTCGTCATGAGCGGCGTGCCGGTGAACCCGATGAAGGACGCGCGCGGGAGCACCCGGCGCATCGTCTCGGCGAAACGCCCGTACTGCGTGCGGTGGGCCTCGTCGGACATCACGATCACGTCGCCGCTCTCGTTCCACGGGAGCGTGCCGGCGTCCTGGAACTTCTGGATGAGCGTGAAGACGTACCGCCGGTTGCCGGTGGTCAGGCGCTCGCGGAGGCCGGCGATGCTCGGGGCGTGCGCCTCCTTCGGGTCGATCACGCCCACGCCCGCGAAGGTCTCGACGATCTGGTTGTCGAGCTCCTGGCGGTCCGTGACCACGAGGAACGTGAACCCGCCGATCCGCCGGTGGACCTTTTCGGCGAAGAACACCATCGAGTACGACTTCCCGCTCCCCTGCGTGTGCCAGAACGTGCCGAGCCGCCCCTCCAGCGCGACGCGCCGGCGCACGTTCTCGACCGCCGCGTTGACCCCGAGCACCTGGTGGTTGCGGCCTACCACCTTGCGGACCCGGCCCTTTTTCTCGTCAAAGACGGTGAAGTTCTCGAACAGGTCGAGCAGGCCCTTGCGCGAGCAGACGCCGTCGAGGAACGTCGGCACGTCCTCGCGCGGCTCGTCGGCCTCGCGCGCCCGCTTCCAGGTCGCGAAGGCCTTGTAGTCGGAGGTGAGCGACCCGTAGACGGCGCGCTTGCCGTTCGTCAGCACGACGACGGCGTTGTGCTGGAAGAGCTGGGGGATTGTGCCGGGGACGATGCCGTCGAGCGGGCCGCGGTAGTCGAGGTAGTTGTTGTCGTACGCGAGGCGGAGGTCGCGGTGGGGGCCCTTGCACTCGACGAACAAGAGCGGGAGCCCGTTGACGAAGCCCACCATGTCGGCCCGGCGCGCCGAGACGGGCCCCTGCACGCAGAGCTCGCGGACGAGGAGGAAGTCGTTGGCGCCGGGGGTGTCGTCGAAGTCGAGCACGCGCAGGCGCATCGGCTTGTAGCCGGCCGGCGTGCGCGCCTCGACGGGCACGCCGTCGCGGACGAGCTTCCAGAGGTCGCGGTTGACCTGGACGAGCGAGCGGCCGGTCGACGGAGCGGTGAGCTGGGCGACGGCGGCCGCGACGGCGTCTTCCGGCGCCCCGGGGTTCAGCCGGCGCAGCGCGGCCTTCAGCGCCGGGATTAGGACAACCTCGGCGTCCTCGGATCGGCCAAGGAGCGAGCGGTCGCGCCGCTCGGCGTCCCATGCGTAGACGACGCGCCACCCCAGGGAGTCCCGGAAGTAGTCGGCGACCGTCGCCTGGACCAGCTCGTCTTCGTTGTACCCGCGTGGCATCGCGACGGAAGTATGGCGCGTCTGCGGGCGGCTGTCTGCCTGGGGCTACCCGACGGCTTCGACCACGGCGACGTCGGGCGGGGTTAGCGTGCCGTCCATGAGCCGGGGGAGGAGGAAGTCGCGGGCGCGTGCGGCGGCGCGGGACTGCGCGCGAAGGAGGTTCATCTGGTCGATCCGGGGGGTGACGAACTCCTCGAACGCGCTCGCGGTCGCGGCGTCGGGCAGCAGGACCGGCCAGTCGAGCAACATGCGCGGATTCGCGCGCGGCATCCGCGCTCCCTCGCCCGAGGTCTTGGAGGCATGCGCGACGAAGGCGTCGGAGCTCGCTACCGCGGCGGCGAGGCCGCTCCAGCCCTCTCGCGGCACGAAGACGATGATGTCGGACGAGCAGACCCCATCCATCGGGGCAACCACGACCTTGTGGAAGTAGGGACGGATCTTGCCGAACAGGATCTCCCCCCGCCGGAACCAGAGCTTGCCGCTGGTCACCTCCGCGGCGGTCCCCCAGTCCGCAAGCGCCAAGGAGCGCCGGGGCACGTGCTCCAGCCCCACGTACGGCGTCTCAGCAGCAATCTTCTCGATAGGCGCCGCGCGGCGCACCTCGTCGACGAGCTGACGAAAGGCGGCGCGACTCCACCCTTCCGGGACGCCGTCCTTAACGGCGACCCGCTGGTGCCCAGGGAACCGCAGGCGCTCGAACCACTCCCGGTAGAGCACCCGGACGGACTCCTCCAAAAGCCGGATGCGACGCTCGTTCACGTCGATGAGGTCGTCATAGGCAGCGAGCGTCGCGGCGATACGCCGCTGCGATCCCAGGGGTGGACAGGCAATCTGGATGTTCTCCAGCTCCGATCCTCGGATTCCCTTTTGTGCCACACCATTGACGATCGCAGCAATAGCCGCCCGACCGGGTCCGGCACGGAAGTAGTACAGATAAAAGGCGGGGTCGCAACGGGTAGGGTCCAAGCGGACGCGGATGATCGACGACTCGAATACCGTCGGCTCTGGCAGCTCCGTCACGAGCACGCAGCGGCCGGCACCGGCCTCGACAAGGGAGCGGCGAGCGAAGAGGAGGTCTCCGTGCTTCAGCCCGAACCGCTCGAACTCGCCGTCCGTGACTTCGACGCGCGCCATTTCCTGGGGACCTATGCGGTCGTACCCGAATATCTCCCCCATGTTTACGATCCGCGCGCCGCGTCCCTGCCACTCGGCGCCCTTGTAGAGGCCGTTTCTCGACGGGATCTGGTACAGGTCGCCGAAGCGCACCGTGGGATGCGGCGTCATCCCGCGATCCCCTCCCACGCCGCCGCGATCCGCTCCGCCAACCCGACGGCCTCGGCGTCCAGCGCCGCGATGTCGGCGTGGATCGCGGCCAGCCGCTCCATCGCGTCCTCCTCGTCCTCGACGGCGGCCGGCGCGTTCCCCACGTAGCGGCCGGGCGTGAAGCTCCCTTCCTCCGCCGCGATGCGCGCGCGGGTGACGGACGCGCACAGTCCGGGGACGTCGCAATAGCGGCCCTCGGGGAACCGCTCCTGCGTCAGCCGGAGCTCGTGGAGCGACGCGAGCGCCACCTTCCCGGCATGGCTCGCGGCCTCCCGTGCCGCCTCCACGGCGTCGCGCACGCGGGTCGTACCGCGACTGCCGGGCAGCCCCGCGTCCGCCACGATGCGACGCCGCGCTTCGAGGGCCACCCCGACGGCCTTCGCCGCGTCGGAGCCCGCGCGCACGGCCTCGCGCGTGGCGGCCGTCAGCCGCCCCAGCCCCTCGCCGCTGACGGACGGGAGGTGTCGGTCGCTCGCCGGGATGCCATCAGCGCCGGCGAGCGCCGCGTCCAGCGCGGCCACCGCCGCGGAAAGGGCCTCGCTCGCCCTCGCCACGTCCCCCCGCGCGCGGGCGAGGGCCAGCGCCTGCTCGCGATCGATCCGGTCGTCCGGGACGCCCGTGGCCTCGGCCGCCCAGCCCTCGCCATCGCGCACCCGGTCCCGGAGCGTGCCGAGCGCCACGCGCGCGTCCCGGGCCTCGACGAGCGCGCGGTCGAGCCAACCCGACAGGCACGTGGCGTAGCGCGCCTCCTCGCCCCGATGGAGCCAGGAGATCGCGAGCAGCCCCGTGAGCTGGTCGTCGCTCCAGTCGCGCACGCGACGGTTGACGACGCGGAAGATGGCGCGCGCGTCGATCATGAGCACGCGGTCCCGGCGAGGCTCCGGCTTGCTCCGGTCGAAGAACCAAAGCGTGCTCGGGAGCGTGCGCGTGTAGAAGAAGTTCGGGCCCACGGCGACGATCGCGTCCACGTCGCCGGTGGCGAGGAGACCCGCGCGGATCTGGCGCTCCCTCTCGCCCCCGGCGTCCGTCGCCGAGCTGGCCATGACGAAGCCGGCCCGGCCGATTGGGGAGAGGTAGGCGTAGAAGTACTGGATCCACAGGTAGTTGCCGTTCGACACGGTACGGCCGTCGCTCGCCGCCGACGGCACGCCGAACAGCAGGCGGCGGTCGTCCTTCACCTTCGCGAGCGGCACGCCGTCCACGTTGAACGGCGGGTTCGCCATGACGAAGTCGCACCGGCCGACGTCCGGGTCCTCGTTCGGGTAGAAGCTGTTGTCCTCCATCACCGGCTTGTGGGAGAGCCCGTGGACCGCGAGGTTCATGCGGGCGAGCTTCGCGTTGAGCTCGGATTTCTCGCGCCCGGCGAACGTCACAGTGGCGGGGTCGATGCCCTCCGCCTCCATGAAGTGCCCGGTGTGAACGAACATGCCGCCGGACCCGCAGGCCGGGTCGAACACGAGACCCGCGCGCGGCTCCAGCATGCCTACGATGAGACGCACCAGCGACGGCGGCGTGAAGAACTCGCCCCCCTCCTGCGCTCCCGTGAGCGCGAACTTCTGGAGGAAGTATTCGTAGATGCGGCCGAAGGCGTCGTCGCCGACGTGCGAGAGGGCGTCGTCGTTGAACGCCCGGAGGAGCCCCCGCAGGAGGTCGGGCGGGAACCGCGCGTAGTCGCGGGGCAGCACCTCGCGCAGCGTCTCCGGCGCCTCCGCCTCCAGCGCGATCATCGCTTTGTCCAGCCGCGCGCCGATGTCCACGCCCTCGGGGAGCCCGGCCAGCGTGTCGAAGCGGTTGTCCTCGGCGATCCAGAGGGCTCGCTTCTTCGCCTGCTTCACGTCGTTCTTCGTGACGATGCGGTCGGGGCGCGCGTTCGGCATCCCCGCGCGCACCTGGTCGCGGACGAGGTCGAGGCGCCGCGTGGCGTAGCGCAGGAACAGGATCCCGAGCACCGGGAACATGTACTGGCTGGCGTTGAGCTTGCTGTTGGCGCGGAGCTGGTCGGCCGCGTGCCAGAGACGGTCTTCAAGTAGCTTGAGGTCGTTCATGGGGGCGGCATCGTAGCGCGCTCGTGCGCCGCGAGCCGCCGCCTGCACGCGCCCCTCCCCGGGACGACCGTGGCCGCGCCGTCTTCGGCGCGGGCGCCGCCGGACGACCGCCCCCCGCGCCGACGCCGTCTGGCGCCCCCTCCCTGGTGGGCGCGCCACGTCGCCGGGTTGCCGATTCGGCCCATGCTCGCTCTGCAAGGACCGCATCGTCCATCTCCGGGAGAAGTCCCCCGGCACTCCGTTCTTCGAGTCATGGACAGTCGGGAGCAGAACGGGTACGGTCCGTCTCGGCGTTAGTCGCGCCTGGCTTGAAGCATTCCCCGCCCGGGGTGCCCACGAGGGCCGAAGGTTCCCAGAACCGGCTAATCGGACAACTTCTGTGCACGGGTCTTCGGACGGGGCGGCGCTTCGGAACGCTCGTGCCTGGAGTTTGGACTCGATGCCTACCGACAAGAAGCTCAAGGACGCCATCCGCGCCCGGATGGCCGCCACCGGCGATGGCTACATGAAGGCCCGCCTGCACGTGCTCGCCCACTGGAACTCCGCCGCGCCGGCCGTGCCCCCGGCCCCCGAGCCGAAGCCGCCGGCGGCCAACCGCTGGGGGTACACGGCCGACATGGACGTCGACACCGCCCTCTTCGCGCTGCACTCCGATCCTGACCACGACAACCTCCTGTGGTTGCGCGAGGCCGGCATCGAGTACGACGAGGAGCACGGGGGGGAACCCGTGACGCCCGCGGTTGCCGCGTGGTGGGGGCAGCGGACGGCGCGGTCGAAGGGCTTCAAGTGGTTCCCGGGGATGCGGGCGCTCGACGGCTACGGGGAGTCCTACCGGGTCGTCGACGTGGACGACGGGGAGCCCGTCGTCGTGACCGACGCGAGCGACGCGCGCCGGTACCTGCCCACGTACGCGTGGCTCGACCTTCGCGACGGAGAGACCCGCCGGCTCGCGTCGGCCTCGGTGGCGGACGTTCCCGACCCCGGGCCGGTCGATCCCTGGGTGTGCAAGGCGGCGAAGGGGTGGGACCAGCCGAAGCCCCTCGCGCCGATGCTCGTCGACGCGCGCAGGCCGGGCGGTGCGCTCCCGAGGCGTCGCGTTCCACGGCTCGGCGGCAGGAAGGCGTCCGGCTGACGACGGGGCCCCTGCGGGATAGTGGGCGGCGATCTACGGGTGTTCATGGCATGTCTACCAGAAGGCGGCGGCTGTGAGCGCCCGCTGACCGATGCATTCGCGGCCCACGTGAACGCGGAGGAGGGCACCGACTACCGGCACGTCCGGTGCCTGGACGTGCACTCCGGGGGCAAGAAGGGCGTGCAGATGCCCAAGGAGCCGGAGGCGCTCTACCGGGACGCTCGGACCGGCGCGGAGCTGGTGATCGAGCACAAGAACATCGTCTGGCCGCACGACTACGGGAGGCGCCACAAGAACGACCATCTGCTCCACGAGGCGTTCGCGGCGCTGCTGGCCGGGCTCACGAGGGAGCGCCCGCACCAGCTGGAGCTCGCGCCGCTCTTTCCCGGTTCCGATGAGGACTGCCGTCGGTTCGCGGAGGAAGTGTCCGCGCGGATCGAGCAGAACTTCCTTCACGTCCAGCAGGGCGGTGTTCTCCGCGAGTCGACGCGCGGCCATCCGTGGAGCTTCCGGGAGCTCGAGGATTGGGAGCTCGAGGACGGGCAGCCGAGGTACGGGGTCGTCCTCTTCTCGTGGAGCAACGCGTACTCGGGGAGTGACGAGCAGATGCTCGCCCGGGTCAACTCCGAGTTGACGAAGTTCTTCGCCTCCTGCGAGAAGAAGTTCGAGAAGTACTCCAGTTGCCGCCGCGTGCTCGTGCTCTCCCCCCACGGTGACCTCGACTGGAAGCTCTCCTTCCCCTGGGCGGAGCACCTGGCCTCGGTCGGCGTGCCGTCGTTCATCGACGAGGTGTGGACGAGCTTCTACGAGAACGAGGACTTCGTCGGGCTCCAGTGGCACTGGCAGCGCGTGCACCCCGCGCCGCCTGTCGAGCGCGTGTTCCCGAACGTGCCCGACGAAGTGTGGGACAAGTACCTGAAGGACATTGGAGAGTCGACGTAGCCCTATCGGCTGCTCGCCGAAGCGCGCGCCGGGCTGGCGGCGGAGTGTGGCGGCTGGGTTTCCGCGCCTTCAGCCTTCGCAGTCGAGCCCCTCGTCCACGTCCCCGTCGCAGTCGTTGTCGATGGCGTCGCACACCTCCTCGGGAACGATGATGTCCTCGTCCACGAGCCCGTCGCAGTCGTTGTCGCGGCCGTCGCCGCCCCCGTGCACGTCCACGCTGGCGCTGTCGCAGTCTTCGTACTCGGGGGCGTCCGGGTACACGAGACAGTCCAGGTCATCGCAGTCGCCGTCGGCCTCGGTCACGCCGTCACGGTCGCGATCCGCGCAGCCTTCCGGCAGGAGCTCCAGGCAGCCGACGTGCCATTCGGGGGGTTCCCAACCGCAAGTCGCGTCTCCCGCCCCGGGTTCCGGGTCGACGGCAGCGCAGCCGAGTAGGCCGCCCATGAGCACCGTGAAGACCAGCATCAGCAAGCCCCGGCCTCGGACATGGGGGTCGACGGGCACGCGGGACGACGCCGGCGCGCGGAAGCCGCCAGCACGCTGGAGACCAGCAGCCCGACCAGACCGGTGATGCTCGCCCACATCACGTCGACGCCGTCGAACGGGAGTCCCAGCACCAGGCAGCGCGCTCCGACGAACGCTCCCAAGGGGCAGAGATAGAACCAAGCTGTCACCACGCTGATGTACGCGCGCGGGTGAACGAGGGGATCGAGGCTCATGCCTGCTTTCATACCATGCGGCCCCGGCCCTCCATCCAGGATGGCCGGGGTACGGCCGCGTGTTGCCGCTCGCTTCGCCCCGCCGCCCCCGAGGCGACCGTGGCCGCGCCGTCTGCGGCGCGGGCGCCGCCGGACGCCCGCCCCCCGCGCCGACGCCGTCTGGCGCCCCTCACCGATGGTCGGTGAGCCAGGACCGGACGAACTTGAGCATCTGCCGGGCTTCTTGCCGACCCGCCATGTCCTCGACGTCGAAGCGGTGGTCCGCGGGGACGTGGACGCGCCGGGCGTCGCCGTCGCCGTCCGCCCAGGGGTACTCGCAGTTGTCGGGGCGCCGGCCGCCGTCGTCGACGGCGGGAGCGAGCAGCTCGACCTCGCGACAGAACGCCCGAACCTTCTTCAGGAGCACGCTCGGCGGCATGCGGGATGGCGTCGTGACCCGCCAGTGCTCCCGGAATGCCGCCGGCAGCACCTTCGACGCGACGGCGTGCGAGCGCGCGAACTCGGGAGAGCGCTGATCCCGCTGGTCGGGGTCCCAGGCGTACGCCTTGGCCATCTTCTCCAGCGCCATCTGGAGGTAGTGGAGCCGGTGGCAGCTCGGAAGGCCGGTCTCCCGGCACAGGAGCTCGTAGACGTCGAGGTCGGACGCCGCCTGCCGGGCACAGGCGCGCTGCCAGGCCCGCTCCTCCTCGTCGGCCGTCATGGCGCCAGCGTGCTCTTGTACAGGACGTTCTGGAGGCGCCACCCGTCCGGGAGCCGGAGTTCGCCGGCGACGAGGCCGCGGTACTCCTCGGGGGTGATCTCGATCACGACGATCGGGTAGGGCGTGTCGCGCGTGGGGCCGAAGTGCACCGGCACGATGCCCGACGCGGGCGTGTCGGCGTTGACCTCCAGGAGCCGAATCGGCTCGCTGTCGGGCTCATGCTCGCTCGACCGGTAGCGGGCGATGAGGACGATGCTGTCCTCGGCGAGGCGGTGGTAGTCTGCGATGGCGCGAGCCGCTGCTTCCTTCGTGGCGTGCATGCGGGAAAGGTAGCACCGCGCCGCCGTCGTTGCAGGGGCGACCGGTTGTTTGGGCCGACGGTCGGCATGCAGCCGCCCCCGTACGCGCCGCGTATCGGGTGGAGGTGGGGAGTGCTGATGGCGACCCGGCGCGGCTGGGCGTATCGTCCGCCCATGACGCTCCTCCTCCTCCTCGCCTGTTCCGATCCCGAGCCGCCGCCCGCCTCGGGCGACAGCGGCGACACGGACACACCAGACTCCGCGACCGACACGGACAGCTCCAGCGCGACGTCGGGCACATGCGACGCGCCGACCGGCGACGCCGTGGGCTTCGACACGGTCTACGCCGGCAACGCCGCGTACGTGGACGAAGGCGCCTGGGAGGGCACGACCGTCGAGGACCACGTGTTCGCCAGTCAGGCCGAGTGGGATGGGTGGACGGCCGGGTTCACCTTCGAGGGCACGCTCGGTTCCGTCGACTTCAGCAACCACCGGGTCGCCGCCGGGCTCGTCGTCGTCCCGTCTACTTGTGGCCTGAGCGTCGTGACGACGACCGCCACGCAGGCCGCGGGCCAGCCAATCCACGTGGAGATCGGGGTGGAGGACTCCAGCGGGGCCTGCGACACCGCCTGCTCCGCGGTGGGCCAGATGATCGTGGCCCTGTCGGTGCCGACCCGCGCGGAGGGGGAGCCGACGGTGTGCGTGCGCCGGATCGACGGCTGCTGACGCGCGCTGGTCCGCGGATGGCGCTTGGGGACGTGCGGTCGGCGACGCGGACGGCGGCGCGAAGCCGGGCACGGCTTGGTAGATGACGGCTCCCGAGGGGGCGGCTGGGGGCTGGGCGGCATGGATCGGCGGGCGGCTGGCCCTCGGTCTCCGGGCGGCCGGGGCACGGCTGGCGTGCGGCCGGTCTCCGGCGCGGGCGCGGATGACGCGGGAGCAGGATGCGTCAAACTCCCCCGGGAGTGGTTCTCGCTGCGGAAGCATCGGCGTATCAGGCCGTAATATTCGGCATCACCGCCAAGCCTGGCATCGGATCGGCGGCCGGCGCGGAATCGCGGCATCACCACCCGTAGCGGAGCCGGTGGTAGTCGAGCCACGCGGGCAGCGCCGGCGCCGAGCACGACGCGCGCAGCCCGGCGACGAGGCGCTCGGAGGCCACGAGGGCGATGCCCTCGGGCGCCCGAAGGGTCGCGCGCATGACCTCCTCCACGGTCCCGAGCCCTGGGAACCGGCGCGCGAGCGGCGTGAGTCGCCGCGATAGTCGCGGTCTGCGGAGGGGCCGGTGGGGACACCCTCCTTGTGCCGCCTTGCCCGTTTCAGCTCCGTCGTCCGAGCCTCCCGACAGCAGCGCCCCGGTGTTGGTGAAAGGCGATCGGACGGGTTAGAAGCGACAGCTCGGAGCGTGAACGTGTTGGACTCCCTGCCCTTGGCTAAAGAGGTCATCGACGAGCTGGAGGGAGTTCTCGGAGAGGACGACTCCATGAGTGTTCACGATCACGGGCACGGATACGGGGCTGTCCACGTGACCGTCGCTCACTGGGCGTCCACATCCGCGCGCTGGTTTCAGCAGCACCGAGCCGACTGGGCCTACGAGGGACCGGCGATGGTGGCCGTGACTCCGGGAGAGGAGGTCCCTGTGATCAACTGGGTGGAGTGGAGCCGCCGAGTGCGGATCGGGGAGAACGCATGACCGAGCTCTGGACCGCGACGGCGACGGCGTTCGAGAGGGCCATGCGACCGCTGCTCGACCGAGGAATCAGGGTGGAGCGCATGGGACCCTTCGACACGAAGGGACCAGTCTGGTGTGCGAGCCGGCCTGGCAGTCCGGACGTCTTCCTGTGGACCCGGCGAATCGGGCCCAGCCTCCATGCCTTCGCGGGCACCGCAAGCAAGCCGACGAAGGATGTGGAGTTCCTGAACCCGCTGGTGTTCCGCGTTGACGAGTGGATCACCCAAGACGGCATGGAGGTCGGGGAAGCGCTCGCCCTCGCCGTTGAGGCTGCGCTTACGTGGGCCGACGACCACGTCCCGCCGGCTCTCCGAGGGGGATGAGGAGATGCAGCAGTCTCCGCCCGTCCACACCGACCGTCCGGTCACGGCGCCCGAAGATGACCTGTTGGGACGCGCGGGATTCGCCAAACAGCTCGCGAGAACGCTGATCACAGCCCCCAAGGATGACGCCCTTGTCGTCGGGCTCTACGGCCCCTGGGGAGCCGGTAAGACCTCGGTATTGAACTTGGTCGAGCATGAACTGGGGGGGGCCGCCAAGGCCGGAGCGGGAAAGGTGGCTATCGTCCGCTTCAACCCGTGGTACTTCAAGGGCGACGACACCCTGGTGTCCAAATTCTTCGACTCGTTGGCGGCAGGAATCGGCGCGTCGGCGGAAGGCAAGCAAACCCAGCTCGTATCGGCCCTCCGCAAGTATGGCGGCTATCTCAAACCCGTCTCAACCATCGCAGGTATCGCCGCGGGAATCGCCGTCCCCGGCGGACACCTTCTGGTCGAAGCCGCGGCGAAGATTCTCGGTGATGCAGGAAAGACCGTCGCCGACGCCGCCGAGGCTGGCGCAGATGCCCTCGACCGTGAAGAGTCACTGGAGGACGTACGGGCGCGGGTCATCCAACTCCTGAAGGAGTCTGGAACGCGGGTCGTGGTATTCGTGGACGACATCGACCGTCTCTACGCCGATGATGTGCGGACGGTCTTCAAGCTTGTGCGTTTGGTCGGCGACCTTCCTAATGTTTCCTACCTCTTGGCGTTTGACCCGGAGATCGTTGCGGGCTGTATCGCTCAGGCAGGGCCGAAACCGGGCGACATCGCGAGCGGGCAAGCCTTCATCGAGAAGATTGTTCAGGTGGCGATTCACCTTCCGCGGGTGAGGGCCGACTCACTCAGGGAGTTCATTCTGCTCGGTCTCATCCAGACCATCAGCGAGGTGGTGCCGAAATTCAGCAACGACGATGTCGGCAGGCTCGTCAATATCTGGGATAGGTCCCTCGGTTCCCGAATCCGAACCGTCCGCGAGGGCAAGCGGATCCTGAACGCAGCGCGGTTCGCGGTTCACCAGCTTGCTGGCGAGGTCGATCCGGTCGAGCTTGTATTATTGGAGGCGCTGCGAATTTTCGCGCCCGCAGTCTACGATGAGATTCGAGCTACACCTTCGCTGGTTCTGAATGGGCCGGAAGCCGGCTTTCGAGACCGTAATGCGAAGTCGCCGCTGGGCCGGGTGCTGGAGGCGATGGGACAAGCCGATCCTGCGGACCTCCATGCCGTGAGCGAGCTTATAGTGGCCATTTTCCCCCGACTCGGCAAGTACCAATACGACACCGGGTGGAACAGTAGGTGGCGTCGTCAGCAGCGCTTGGCCTCAGAAGAGCATCTCGACAAGGCCCTTCACTATGGTGTCCCATCCGGTGTAATTTCGGATGTGGCCTACGGGCGTGTGCTCGACGGGCTCAGGGATGGAACAATGACAGCCTCCCAGCTGTCGGCGTCGCTTGCGGAAGTAGCCAAGGTGGCCGGTTGGAAGGACATCGTGTGGCGCCTCCGCACGGAGGTAGACCAGTTGTCGCCCGTTCAGGCAGAGCAACTGGCGCGAGCGCTGCTCCTCACCGCCGCGGAATTCAACGCGAACGACGGCATCATCGGTGTGCTCCCGACGCAGGAGAACGCTGCTCTGCTCATCGGCAACGCACTGAAGCGTACCTCGGACCCAGCGGGCTTGATTGTCGAGCTT
This sequence comes from Myxococcota bacterium, assembly GCA_049322475.1. Taxonomy (GTDB): domain Bacteria; phylum Myxococcota_A; class UBA796; order UBA796; family SXON01; genus JBMOQZ01. Next base: position 26,955 of record JBMOQZ010000309.1, read on the forward strand.
CTTCGGTCGGCGCCATCGCTGACATTGGCCGCCTACTTGGTCCGATGGACCCGGTGCAAGGAGGACGATCCGGAGCGTCCGGCGAACTGGGCGGCAGTAGAAGGAGCAGCGCTCGCGACCTTCGCCGATGTCGCGGACGCCCAGCTCGTCTCACCGGACTGGTTCGAGCACCCGTTCACGCAGGCCACAAGCATCCTTTACCTCTGGCGGAAGGCGCGAGGACCGGAGTTCGTGGCCGACCGGGTCCGCGGTTGGCTGGCGTCGCAAGCATGGGCGCCAGCCCGGCTATTGCGTTGCTGCTACTCGGATGGGTGGGAACTGGAAACCGGGGCCCGCACGCGCGGCGAGTTCGACGGCTCCGCATACGACAGCCTCGCGGCTGTCGTCGATCCCGAGGTGATCGCGACGGCAATTGGGGAGTTGGCAACACAGGAGATTGCCAAAGAGGTGTACTACGCGGCTCGCGACCGCGAGCGAGACGAACAGGCGGTGATCCAGTTCGCCTACATCTTCCAGCTCCGCAAGAAGGCCGCGACAGAGAATGTGGGAGATGGCAGCGACACGAGCGGGGATGGCGGCCAGGAGCCCGATCCGGAGGAGGAGGAGGGCGACCTGTAGGGTGAGTGAGGGCGCCACGGTGCCCGCGGCATGACAGATCGGCCGGGCAGGCTCCCTCGCTACGCGGGTCCTTCTGGGTGAGGAGTCGTCCGTCCCTGGCGCGGTTGGGGCGCGGCAAGCGATTCTGCGCGGGCGCTGAAAGGAACGGGTGAAGCTACCCGACCGCGCGGCAAGTGAGCGCGGGAGACGCGGACGGGGAGAGGAAGGCGCCTGGAACGGTCGCTATGGTCGGGGAGTCAGCGCCATCCGCACCCACCAGCCGCGAGCCCACCATGAACGACGTCACCCTTTCAGGCCTCGAACTCACCCAGCGCATCATGCGCGAGGGCGACGACATCGCCTACATCGCACTCTCCGAGATCACCGACCGGAACCGGAGCGTGAGCGCCGCCCGTGTGGACTTCAGCGCCGTGGGCCTCGGGCCCTGGCTGAAGCGCGCGGCCGGGGCGAGCGGCGACGAGGAGGCCGAGGACGAAGAGGAGCCCGACGCGGACGACGACGACGGGGACGACGAGCACGACCTGAGCGACGCGCTGGGCGGCGACCTCGCCAGCCCCCGCCAGCTCGCCGTCGGGGCGATGCGCTGGCTCGACGAGACGGTGACCTCGCTCATGGCGGGGCGTACCCACGGGAAGTTCAAGATCAACCTCTGGAGCCCCGGCGGCAAGACGCTGATTCACTCTGCCCGCTTCGAGGCGAAGAACCCCAGCGCGCGCCAGCGCCCTGCCGACGTGGAGGCGGAAGTGGAGGCCGAAAGAGCCACCGTCGCCGGCCCGGCCAAGGGGCCGGACCTCGCGCCCACCGTTCACTCCCCTTCGCCGCGGAGCGGCCCGCCGTTGCCGGAGGAGCGCGTGTGGCAGGCCCTCGGCGACGGGTACACGCAGCTCATCGCGCTCACGCAGTCCACCTACTCCCACATCGCCAAGCTCCAGGCGGCCGAGATCCAGTCCCTGTTCGCGCAGAACAAGCGCCTGTCGGACACGGTGGAGGCCGTGAGCGAGGACCTCCGCGCCGTCCACATCGGTACGGCCCAGGCCGAGCGTGACGAGGTCACCGAGGCCGCCGCCGCGAAGGTCAAGGAGGAGCTGGGCAAGCAGTTCATCGACCAGGTGGGGGCCGGCGTCCGCGCGTATATCGCGTCGAAGGCGTCGCTCCCGCCCGAGCTCGTGGACGTGGTGGGGACGCTGAGCCAGTCCCCGGAGCTCATGGAGGCGCTCCGCGATCCCGACGTTCAGCACGTCATCCGGCAGCCCGAGATCACGCAGACGCTCGCCGCCACCCTTCGCGACGTCGCGCAGGGAATGAAGGCCGCGCGTGCAGCCGAGGCCAAGACCGCCCAGCAGCGGCCGCCGCCGCCGGACCCCACGCCGCCGACCGACGGCGCGAAGGCCGCGTAGCCCGACCGCTTCCACCCCCGGCCAGTTTCTGGCCCCCCTCTCGCCTACCGTCTCCCCACACCCAGGTGCCCACCATGATCTCCGCCGCCTTCACTGGACTCGACATGATCGCCCGCTGCATCGACGCTTCGAACGGGCGCGTCGGCTACATCGTCCTGGAGCGGCCGAACGGCCGCCACGAGAACGTCCGCGTCGCCCGCGTGAACCTCGACGCCTCCAGCCTGCGCGAGTTCATGCCCGGCGCCATCGCCACGGCGCTCCGGCGCTCCTCGTCGTCCACGCCGACGTGCTCCGCGCTCGCCGAGGCCGCCGTCGGCTGGCTGCGGCAGCAGATGGAGCGGAGCATGGGCCGCGAGTCGGAGGTCACGTTCAAGGTCAACCTCTGGCAGCACAAGGGCGTCGAGCTGGAGTTCGCCCCGCGCGTGGTCGCGCGCCGTGAGATCGGCGTCCCCCTCGGGGGTCCGCCGTCGTTCACCACGTCGCCCGCCGTCGACGACCCGGCCGACCTGTTCGTCTGGATCTTGATCGTCGCCACTACGCAGGGACTGGCGGCCATGAACGAGCAGATCGCCCGCGCGGAGGGACGCATCGCGGACGCTGAACGCGAGGCGGCCGTGGCCCTCGGGTGTCTCCAGTGCGGCCTCACCCTCGTCGGGTTCGGCGCTCACGCCGCCACGCTCGGCCCGCCGCCCCCGGCGCTCCTCGCCTCCGCGAACCGCAGCTCCACCGCCGCGTAAGCGGCCCCCAACCCGACCGAGGTGACAGATGGCTCGTCGTCCATCCGCTCCGTCCCCGCTCGTCCAGCAGGTTTCTGACCTCGTCCGCGCCGGGTACGGCGCGCTGCTCACGTTCGAGTCGCCGCGTGCGTGGGTCGAACTCGCCGGCCCCAACGGCGCAAAGGGAGACGACGGCGAGAGCTGGCGTGCGCCTGTCACCACGGTGAGGCTCGTGTGTGCTGGTGACTCTGGCGTGGTGGCGACCGCTTCGCGCGACGAGGCGTTCGGCAAGTCGCTCGACGCCCTCGCGGAGCTGGCGCGGCCGTTCGCCGGCGACGATCACCGCGTGCTCCTCGCCGTGCTGCGCTCCATCCGAGAGCTGTCCGCCAAGCCGAGGACGCGGATGCCGACGGTCGGCCCCGGTCTGGTCGAGCACGGCGAGTCGAGCCTGTCCGCTTGGATATCGTGCTTGACCCTCGCTGACTTGGAGCAGGCGATGTCCGAGTCCTGCGAGGAGAGTCAGGCGGCGTAGCCGGCCGAAATTATGTAAGGTACAACGCCCGCACCGAGGAACTCCTATGCCCAAGTTCGCCTCCGCCTACCTGCGTTGCTCCGACCCCCGCCAGGACAAGTCCATCGAGCAGCAACGCGCAGAAATCCAACGCCGCGCCGACGCCGACGGGTACGTCATCCCTCCCGAGAACTGGTTCGTGGACGAGGGGATCAGCGGGAAGTCGACCAAGAAGCGCGCCAGCTACCAGGCCATGATCAAGCGCGCCGAGGCCCAGCGCGATGCCCGGCGGGGGCGGAAGGTCGTGCGCGTCGAGCCCATCGAGCGGCTGTACGTGTGGGCGTTCAGCCGCATTGCCCGCAACATGTTCGATTGCCTGAAGGCGATTGCCACGCTGGACGACGCGGACATCGAGATCATCTCGCTCACCGAGAACGACACCGGCGACCGGTCGATGCGGAAGCTCATCCGGCCAATCCTCGCGTGGTTGGCGGAACGCTACATCGAGGAGCTGTCACGCAACGTGAGGCGCGGGCAGATCTCGCAGGCGTCCAAGGGGTTCTGGCCGCACGGGCGGACCTCGTTCGGGTACGAGTCGGTCAAGGTGCAGGGCGGGTTCAAGCTCGTCGTGTCTGAGGAGACTCGCCAGGACTTCGAGACCGTGAAGCGCATCTTCAAGCTCGCGGACGAGCTTGGCGAGGGCTGCGCCCGGATCGCCAAGCGCCTCACCCGCGAAGGGGTGCGCCCACCGACGAGCAACTCCCACAACCGGGTGATCAAGCCGGGAACGTGGGCCACGCGGCACGTCCACTACATCCTCACGAACCGCCTGTATTGCGGGCACATCGTGGAGGAGGGAGAGGTGATGTACCGCGACGCCCACGAGGCCGCCGTGGACGACGAGACGTTCGAGCGGGTGTGCGCCAAGCGCAGCCTGCGCTACCAAGCTCGCCGGGACAAGGCGCTCGAAAACCCGGACACCAAGGTCAGCTTCGGGATGCGGGGCCTGTTCGCCCCCTGGCTTCGCTGCGGGAAGTGCGGCGGCCAACTCGGCGTCGTCGCGGGTGGGAAGGTGGGAGGCCGGACGTACCTGTACTACTGCCGCACCCGCGCCACCTCCGCGGGGCTCTGCACGGGCTTCTCGGTGCGGACGGAGGTGCTGGACGCCCGCATCCTCGACGCGATCCAGACGCGCCTCATGACCCCCGAGAACGTCCGGCAGATTGCCACGGACACGGTTGCCGCCCTTGCCGCCACCGATGGCGACGCCGCAGCCGAGGAGCGCGAGCGCCTCACGGCGAGCGTCGCCGAGTTCGACCGCAAGATCCGTCTTGCCGCCACCCAGGTGATCAACGGCGTCATCGCAGAGGAGGACGCCAAGGCGGTCACCGTCCCGCTGATGGAGCAGCGCGAGGTCGCCAAGCTGCGACTCGCCGCGCTGCCCTCGGCGAACGCCGGCCGTGCGTTCGTGAACATGAACCCGGAGAAGTTCCGGGCAAAGGTGATGGAGGCGTGGACGAACCGGCCCATCGAGGAGCGTCGGGAGGCCCTGCGCGGGGTGCTCGACAAGGTCGTCCTGAACGATGGAGGGATGGAGATCCACTACGGGATGCGCGCGTATTGCGAGGATGGATGGCAAGGCCCGTTCAACCGGAGGTAGTACGCTCCACCCCTGTCCCCGGGCGGCCGGCGGTACGCCTTCACGACCGCGGTCGTGCCCTCGCCCCACGAGCCCTCCACGGACACGCGGGAGCCGCCTCGCCGGCTGAACATCGGCTTCACCTCCACGCCGTTGAACCGGAACGTGAAGCCGGGGATGTCGTTGGCGGCGAGCAGCTCGCGCAGGCGGTCCTCGATGCCGACGTACACGCCGCGGGCTCGGTCCCAGTAGCGGACGAGGTCCGGGTCGACGTCGCGGATCTCCAGCCGGGTTCCCTGGCGCGGGGGCGCGTCGAAGATCTGGACCTCCGTGTTCATCCCGTTGGCGACGGCGAGGTTGTCGCGGGTGTGGAGGGACCACGAGAAGGATCGCGATGCGCCGAGGATCACGGCCTTGGCGACTCCGAAGCCGCCGGCGGCCTCGCCGGAGTCGGCCGCGTCGCGCTTCCCGCTCTCACCGATAGCGAGGAACTTCCCGACGATGTCCTCGGCAGACATCCCGATGCCAGGGTCGCTCAGCGACAGGGTGCGCTCGGCGGCGTTCCACTCCACCTCGAACCAACCCTCGTCGGCCTTGATCTGCCGCGCGCGGACCGCGGCCCTCGCCGCGTCGAGGCCGTTCTGGAGCCCCTCCCGCGTGGCAAGCCAGGGAAGATCGCCCGATCTGTAGACGCTCTTCGTGAGCAGCAGCCAGAGTTGGCCGATGTTTGCCGAGGGGCGGCCCGTCGCCTTGGCGGTCATCGCCTCACGCACCTCGGCGACGCCGCCGAGCTCGCGTCGGAGGGCGGCACGGTCGATAATCAGGTGGCCGGCGGCCTTCGGGAACGCGCCAGGGGCGGGCATGGGGTGGGAGCAGGGGCAGGGCATCAGGGGCCTCCCATGGTGGGCCGTGATAGATCGCGAAGCGAGAGTGACCGATGGGGACGTGCATCTTCTGTAGATCGAATCCCGCTGCATCCTTGGAGCACGTGGTTCTGAACGCATTGGGCGGCCGCAAACAAACGACTGGTTTGCTTTGCGAAAGGTGCAACAACGGCTTCGGCGGCAGCATCGACTCGGAACTGGAGTCCGCCCTTCGGTTCTTCTCCGCCGTTTCCGGGTGCTTCCGTGGTGATGGCGTGCCAGTGGCCCCCGCCCGCGCCGAGATCCTCGGAGGGCCGGGACACCTGCGGGTTCAACACGGTGGCTTGGCTACGCGAGGGCACCAGGTGGAGATCACGCTCGTCGCTCCAGACGGGGTGACTTCGACGCGAGAGATGGTGAGATTTGAGGAGTCCGCGATCGCGGGTTTTATCGCTTCGTTTGCCCGCCGACTCAAAATCCCGTTCGAGGAGATTCATCTCGAGGGAACGCAGCGCGACAACGGCGTTGAACATGGCGAAATTTCGGGCGCGATTGGCGGCCCTACGCAGTTCCGATCCGTGGCCAAGATGGGCTTGGCAGCTCAAGCACATCAGCGCGCCCTTCGGCCGGCGAATACGCGTGCCAAACGGCTCGCCGAATGGATCAGCGACGGAGGTGGGGAATGGCCCTTCGCTCTCGATCCTCGAGCAGGCCCCGCGTTCCGCGGCGCAGCAGGAACGCACGTTGGCACGCATCTCTTGGCCGTGTTCGAAGGGCCCGCTCGACGCTGGGAGGTGGCTTTCGTCGCCTTCGGCGCGATTGCCTACCGCGCTGAGTTGCCTCGTCCCGCGGCTGGCTTCTCGCCGCTGGTTCACGTCGTGGACCCTCGTGTCCGCGCGCACAGTGTACGTGTCGATTTCCATCCACCCATGCTGCGCGACATCCGCGAGGTTCTCCTCGCTGACGAATACGGGCAGGCGGCGCTCGATGAGCTGATGGCGTGGGTCCGCGCAAACGCGGCGGTGGCAGTCGCCCATCATCCAGCCCAAACTACGGCGCCTATTGACGTTGGCGAGATCCTGCGGATCGTGCGAGAGAGACTCGGCGCCCCGGGGTGACGCCCCAGGCGCCCGCCGGCTGACGTGAGCGCCGAAGCCAGAAGCGCAACGGGTCACGCCGCCCTCTGCTGGAGCGTGTCGGCGACCGTGGCGCGTAGTCGCCCGAGATGCCGCACTACGAACTGGTCGATCTCCTCGGGCCCGACCCCTCGGGGCGGACGCGCACGCACGAGCGCGACGGCCCGACCGAGCACCCGTTCGGCCAACGCGCCGACCGCCGGCAGCGACTCGCGCACAGTCCCCACGCCCTCCTCCGCGGCGCGGATCGCGCGGGCGACGGCTGCGGCGAACACGGGCGGAACCGCGTTGCCGACCTGACGGTACCGCGCCTCGACTCCGCCCGCGAAGGGGTAGCCCACGGGGAAGGTCTGGAGCGCTGCGCACTCCCCAAGGGTGAGTTTCCGCCGCGCCCCGTTCGTCGCGATCGCGAGTGCGTCGCTCGCGTTGTTGAGCTTCCTCCACCACGCGGGGTCCGTCGGGCGCCCCTTCCACTCGTTGGTCATCACGCAGGGTGACGGGGAGTCCCACGCGACTCCGATGGCAGAGCGCATCGAGCGCCGAGGCTCGGTCGCCGGCGCGCTCACGGGCCGGGGGCCAGCGATCACGAACAGCCGGGTTCTGCTCTGGGGCACGCCATGGTCGGCGGCGTTCAGCGTCCAGACGGCGACGTGCGGGAAGAGCCGCCGCAGCTCGGGGACGACGTGTCGCTCCACATAGCGGACGGCGTTGCGGACGTTCTCGAAGATGGCCCAGCGCGGGCGGATCGCGCGCACGACGCGCAGCGTCCAGGGCCAGCCGTTGCGGGCCACGTCATCGGCCCCCTTCCGCGCGGCGTGCTGGTTCGCGGTCGACCACGCCTGGCACGGCGGTGACGCCCAGAGCACGTCGATGGTCCCGGCGAGCGCGGCGTAGTCGAGGTCGCGCACGTCCGCCTCGACGGCGGGGAAGCCCGCGGCCCGCAGCGTCGCCACGGCGGACGGATCGCGCTCGACACAGGCCACGTGCTCGAAACCCTCGCCGTGCAGCCCGAGCGCCGCACCGCCCGCGCCGGCGAACAGGTCCAGCACACTGAGCGTCCGGCGTTCGTGGGCGGTGTTGGGAGGTGCGGGGAACATGGCGAACCGTGGGAAAAACGAGCCCCTTCGCCTCCCGGCGACGTCGCGTCGGAAGGCGCTGGAGCAACGTTTGGAGGGTGGAGAGCGGTGGGGTGGCCCGCTCGAAGGCGGCACGCTTGGAGAGCCTTGGCGGCCGCCTGCGAGGGGGTGGATCAGCCGTGGAGCGGGCGCCCCGCGCGGATGAGCCGGCCGAGGTTCGGCCCCTGGAAGTGGAGCGACCAGACGACCTCGATGAGGAAGCTGACGAGGGCCTCCTTCGCGGGGTTCTCGATCCAGTTGGGGATGCTCGGCACGTCCACCGACTTCGCGGCGTCGAGGAGCGCGGCGCGCACCCAAGCCTTCTTCTGCGCCCCGGTGCCGGGGCCGAAGATGTCCTCGGCGAGCTCCATCAGCTTGTGGAGGTTGGGGAGCAGCCAGTCGGGGAGCTTGATCTGGTAGAGGTCCATGAGCGTTGGTTCCTGTGTCGGAGAGTTGGATCAGGCGGCGAGGGAACCCGGCAGCGCCACGGGCAGGTCACGAAGGGTGGGGTCGGTGAGGATGTCGCTCGACCGCTTGGTGATGAGGTCGTAGAGGCTCCACGGCTTCGACGGCGGACCGGTGACGGCGTGCCAGACCCCAGACACGCTCACGCGGCGGACGCGGTGGTTGCCCACGGCGAGCTCCGACCACTCGGTCGCCACGGGCGACCACCAGATGTTGCCGTCGGCGTTGAAGTTCCGGTTCGCGGGCGAGCTCGTCCGGCGGAACCTCGCGGCGCACGTCCACGCGTACTGCGCGACCACGTCGTTCGGGGCGGCCGGACGGCGGTCGGGCGCCTCGGCGTACCAGGACGCGAGTCGCTTCGCGGGGCCGAGAGCTCCCGCGGAGCCTTGGTGCACAGTGCGGTTGTAGTAGAGCGTCATCGCGCGCTCGGTGGCGACACCGAGCGTCCGCGCGATCTCGACGGCGCCCGCCATGTACTCGGACTCGGCGGCCACGCGCGCCTGCACCTGCTGGAACGCCGGCCAGCGCCCGGCGGCGGCGAAGCGGGACACCCAGGGCTCGGCCCACAGCGCGACGCCGTCGACGGCCTCGAGCGAGGCGCGGCCGGTGACGTCGAGCACCTTCGCCCAGCTCGCGCCGAAGAAGCGGCCGAAGGCGGCGGGGTCGGCGGCGGCCATCGCGCGGAGGAGCCGGCCGAGCGAGCCCGACTTCTGCGTCCACTGAAGGATGCCGTAGCTCACGCCGTTGCCGTCGAGGTTGCGCTGGACGGACCAGAACTGGCCCTCGTGCTCGCTCGTCTTGCGGAGGAGCGTGGGGATCCAGTCGGTGATGAAGTGTTCCACGTTCTCCTCCAGCTTCTGGGCGGTGCGACGGACGGTTGGGGACGAAGCGGCGGCTGCGAGCATGAGAACGCCGAGCGCGCCGGCGCCGACGAGCAGGGGCATGGCAGACGAGCGGCTCACGAGGCCTCCCGCGCGTCGTCGTCGCCCTTGCCCTCGTCGGCCGAGAGCAGGTTCCGCGGGATGGTCCGTCCCCACCACCACCGCCCGGCCTCGGCGAGCTCGGCGAACTTCAGGCCGGACGCGGGCGCCTGCGCGAGGAATGCCTGCCACCCCGCCTCGGTGGGCGGGAGCACAGTCACGCCGGCCGTCCCTGCGGCTGCACCCGCGTTGACCACGCGGAGGCCCGAGGGCCCGACGACGGGGAGCCTCTGGCTCTGGGCGTTGTAGTAGGACACCTTCGCCAGCGCCCCGACCAGGGTGTCGGCCACCAACGGCCAGGTCCGCTCCACCCAGGCGTCCGGCGCGTGCTGCCAGCCGAGGCCGGGCCAGTCCCCCGAATAGCGGAGGCGGTCGTTCGCGACGGTCCCAGCCGCCTTCACGGTGAAGCTCTCCTCGTCGACGGGGAACGTGACGCCGTAGTGCTCGGGCTTCAGCGACCCGAACTGGGCCGAGTCCGCCTTGAGCATGCGCCAGCCGGCCTCGCCGGCCGAGCGGAAGGCGATCTGCCCGTCCTTCGTCACCTTCCCGAACTCGACGTAGTCGATCTTGCTGGCGTTCCACGCGCTCGGGACGCCGACGCGGAGGCCCTCGTGGAGGGGCCCGCCGCCCTCGGGCACGAGCACGGGCGTCTCACGGACGACTACGCTCGCGGCGGCCCACGGCCAGGCCTCGACGTTCACGCGGGAGAGGTGCTTGAGGCGCTCCTCGGCCTCGCCCCGGAGGCGCGCGGCCTCGACGCCGTCGCGGGTGCGCTCCGCGTTGCGGAAGCGGGCGTTGATGGCTCGGAGGAGCTTGCTCGCCTCGGTCGCGATCTTCTTCTTCGCCTCGGCCTCGCGTTGGACGCGGACGGCCTCGAGGCGGGCGCGCGTCTGCTCCGGGTTGCGGCTGATGAGGAGCAGGATCTCCTCCGGCCCCATGTCCATTTGGGCGCCGGGATTGTTGGTGTCCCGGTTCTGCGACTTCAGCAGCTCCGTCATCCAACCCCGCTTCCCCTGGATGAGGTTGAAGCGGAGCCCGTCCTGCGACCGGCGCGCGAAGTAGTAGTAGATGGCGATGGCGGACAGCGTGTTGCCCTGTCGCACGCCGCGCCCGTTGCGCTGCTGCAGCGTGGCCGGCTCCCAAGGGAGATCGAGGTGGTGGATGGCGCAGGTGCGCGTCTGCAGGTCGATGCCCTCGTAGGCGATGGCGTTGGCGATCACGACGTCGAACTTCGGCTTCGTGTCGGTTTCCGGCTCGCCGTTGAACTCCTTCGCGATGCGCTGGCGGTCGGCGGCGTTGGGCGCGACCTCCGCGTTCAGCACCCCGATCCTGTCCTCGGCGATGCCCGCGGACACGAGCGTCATCTTCACCCAGCGGTGGGCGGCCACGTTGTCGACGAAGACGATGTGGCCGCACGTCCGGTTGGCGAGCACGCGCTCGGCCAGCGCGTCGAACTTGGGCGAGCTCGGGTCGCTCACCTGGTCCGCGTTCTTCCACGAGTAGCCCGCGTCGAGCTGGGAGTGGATGGCGACGAGCGCCATGCGGGCGAGCAGCCCGAGGATCTTCGCCTTGTCGCTCGGGTCGTCGCTCTTGAGCGCGGCCTCGATCTCGCGGACGTACCGGTCGTACTTGGCGTCCTGCGCGGCGTCCATGTCGACCTCGACCATCTCGACCTTGGGGTCGGGCAGCTTCAGGCCCACGTCCTCCGCGGTCTTGAACTCGCCGTAGCGGAGGATGGTGTCACGCAACTCGTGGAGGTTCTGGAACCCGACCACGGCGCCGCGCTCCTCGACCTCCATCGAGGGCGTCACGACCGGCTTGATCTCGATGCGGAGGTAACGGTCGATGAACTGCTCGGGGTCGCGGATGCCCATCCGGCGCCAGGCGTCGGGGTCGACGTACTGGATGAGGTTGTAGAACTCGAGCGGGCTGTTCTTGGCCGGGGTCGCGGAGAGCAGCACCACACCGGTGCCGCCGGTCTTGCGTCGCACGGCCGCGCACCGGAAGTCCAACTGCCACGCGCGCTTGGAACCGTCCCCGGGGTTTCCCATGAAGCGCGGGACGCCGCCCTCGCGGTCCTCGGGCAGGTACAGGTTCTTGTAGTTCTGCGCCTCGTCCACGATGAGCAGGTCGACGCCGATGTCGTCCCACGCGATGCCGGGGTCGTACTCCCAGCCCTCGGCGAGCTCCATCTGCTGGGCCACCCACGCGGCGATGCCCTCGCGGAGGATGGCTTCGTCGCGCTCGGACAGCTTCTTGCGCTTCGCGGCGTTGCGACGACGCAGCGCGACCTCGCGCTGGATCGCCTCGCACTGCTCGGCGTAGGCGCGGACGGCCTTCTCGTTCATCCGCGTGCGGCCGAGCGCCGTGTACGTGAGCAGCACCACGTCGTACTCGCCGGCCTGGAACCGGGTCCACTTCTCGGCGCGCTCCTGCGGCGTGTCCGTGTCACTCGTGGCGAGGCCCTTGCGCTCGCCGCGGCTGATGACCTTCTTCTTCGAGCCGATGACGGCGATGCGGTAGTCGGGCAGCACGCGGCGGATGTCCGCCTCCCACTTCCAGACGATGGAGTTGGGGACAAGCACCACCGGCCGCTTGCACCACCCTTCCTGCCGGGAGCGCGCCAGCGTGGCGATGCCGGTGTAGGTCTTGCCGACGCCAACGTCGAAGGCGAGGAGGCCACCGCGGTTGGCGAGCACACGGCGTGCGCCCGCGACCTGGTGGGGGTGCAGGCGGGGACCGTCCTTGCGCCAGCGCGCGATCGACAGCGGCTCCGCGGTGTAGGTCGGGGCGATGTACCCCCGGAACTGGCGGTTGTAGGCGTGCTCGATCGCGAGGCGACGCTCCGGCGTCGCGGAGCACCACCCCTTGAAGCTGGCGTCCCACTCGGCCGCCTTCTTCATGCGGATCTTGTCGATGTCCTTCTCGTTGTCGTCGTCGAAGCGCTTGGACGGCGAGAAGAGCGTCTTGTCGTGGTTGATCCACCCGACGATGAGCAGCACCTCCGGGTGCAGCACGCGCTCCTTCTTGTTGAGCTCCTCGTACTGCCACCCCTTCGGAGACACGAGGCCACCCTGTCGGACGAAGGTGACATCGTCGTAGCCGGTGTAGGTGGCGTTGACCCAATCCGCCACGAGGTTCAGCGGCACCCAACCCTGCCGGGCGCTGACGCCGTCGATGTCGTCGAAGATGGCCGGCCTGATGACCTCGAGGAGGCGTCGGACCTGCCGCACCGCCTGGGCGTCGCTCGGCCGCGCCATCGCCCGGTCCATCTTCGGCCAGAGCGCGCCCGAGAGGTACACCTCGGCGGGGAAGAGCTCGTCGAAGCTGTCCCCATCGACGCACCAGCCGGCCCCCACGACCTTCGCGAGGACCGTGTGGGGGTCGAACCGCCCGCCCACGGAGGCGTGGTACTCGGTCAGCTCCCGGACGGAGAGCTTCCGCGCCGCGCGGTAGAGGTGCTCAGCCTGCGCGACCACGTCGTCGGCGCGCCCGGTGTAGCGGGGCTCGAACACGGGCGGTTTGCGCCGCAGGCCGTCGATCAGGTGCCCGGCGCGGTCGAAGGCCGAGAGGAAGCGCTCGGCGCCGGTGTTCCCGCCGCGCGCGAGCTTCACGAGCTCGACCATCGCGTGCGGGTTGCCGTTGCTCGTGTGCCAGGCGGTCAGTCCGTCGTGGAGCTCCGGCCAGAGCAGCGGCGGCTCCTCGGCGTTCTCGGCGGCGACGAGCGCGAGGTACTTGTCGACGCGCAGGCCGAGGAGGACCGCGCTGGCGAGCTCGCGCGGGAGGTCGGTGACGTCGGCCTCCGCGTTGCGCGTGACCCCCACGCGCCCCGCCGCCGTAGCGGGCTGGGCCGCCTGCTTCGACGGGAAGGCGATGACCTTGCAGTCCCCGCAGATCGGCCGCTCGACCAGGGCCGGGAGCCCCGTGAACTCGCCCTGAACCTGGTAGCCCCAGCGCGGCTTGGCGGTCTGGTCGTCCTCGCCGTGGTCGTCGCCGACCTCCCGCCCGAGGATGTGACGGGGGAACTCCTTGAAGTAGCCCCCCGCGACGATGCCCTCGTCCGCGGCGTCGATCGCGTCGAGGTCCCCGCCACGCGCGCGGAAGAACAGCAGGTCCGTGACGAGCATCGCGCCGGGGAAGATGGCCTCGCGTCGCTTCTCGTTGATGCTCGGGAGGCGGAACGCCGCGGCGAGGTGGTGTCGCTTCAGCACCTTCTCGCGGAGCGCCACGAACTGCGCCGTGCGGCTGGTGAGGAAGCCGCCGGGGACGAGGAAGACGCCGAGCCCGTCGGGCGCGAGCAGGTCGAGGCCGCGCCGCAGGAAGTAGTGGTACGCCATCTTCTCGCGGTAGGCCCGGTCGGGGTCCTCCGCGACGGACGCGCCCCGGATGCCGTAGGGCGGGTTGGACACGACGAGGCCAAGGCGCCCGCGCGCGGCGGCGCCCTTCTCGCGCACCCAGCGCTCGAACGGAGCGTTGGTGAGGTCGAGGTCGGGCCGGAGGGCCTTCAGCATGAACGAGGACAGTGCCGACCACTCCACAGCGTGCCAGGTGAGGCCGGGCACGGTCGCGAAGGCGTGGATGAAGCGGCCGATGCCCGCCGAGGGCTCGAGCGCGTGGACCGTGTCGCCCTCGTGCGGAAGCGACGGCACGAGCGGCGCCACGACGCGCGCGACCTCGCGTGCGACCTTCGTGGGCGTGTAGAACTCGTGCACGAGCCCGCGTTCCTCGGGGACCGGGAAGCCCGCGGGGAACTTGTCGGCGACGGCCTTGATGGAGAGGCCGCCCCAGCCCGAGTAGCCGGCGAGCACGCCGCGCTCCTCGGCGGTCGGGGCGCGGCGCTCGGCGTACAGGCGTGGCGCGATCGCCATCGCCGCGAGGTTCGCCGCCGTGCGCTTCGCGACCGTCCAGAACTCGGGGATGTCCTCCTGGGCGAAGGAGGAGTTGTTCGCGGCCTGCATCCGGGCGAGGAGCGGGCCGAGGTTCTGCTCGATGACCGCCTCGAGCGCGAAGCGGTTCCGTTCGAGGAAGTTGTCGAGGTAGGCCACGTCGACGCTCGCGGGGAGCCGCGTGCGGACGATGGGGACGATGGAGTCGAGGAGGCGGGCGGCGGCGGTCATGGGGAGTCCTCGGTCGGCATGACGAGTGGACTTGGCACGAGGCGGAGCGTCGCGAACGCCCGTCGGGTCCACCGGCGAGGCCAGAACCTGGATACATCCAGTGCATGGGCTCGATGGCGCGGTGGTACGTTCGGTGCGGGGACGATGCAGAGCTTCTGGCCCGCCTTCGCAAGCAGCACTCCGCGGCAGTGATCGACGCGCCCTCTGCGTTCGCCAGCCTTCCCGCCCCGGACGATGTAGGCGAGGCGGGCGTCCTGGAGATGTCCAACAGGTACGGTGCCGAAGTTATCTACCTCGGCTTCGTCAGTTCGACGGACTCCTTTGCCTTTACCCACTGCGTGGATGGACGCTGCGTGCGCCACCTGCGGTACGGGTGGGCGGAGGAGGAGCGCTGGTGGGAGGTCGTCGTTGGCGAACCCGAAGGGTGGGAACGCGGTGCCTTCTTCGAAGAGGCGCAGCTTGCGGACATCGATGAGGGGGACCCTGAGCGGGACGAAATCGTCGAGCTGTTCCGGCTTGGCCGGGTGAGGGCTGGCACCGGATGGCCCATCCTCGACGCGCGCGAAGCCGCCAGGGCGGCGGCGGTGCACTACCGCCTTACCGACTGGATTGACGATTGGGGCGAGGGAGCGAACTCCCCTCGCCGAGAGATAACCACCCCCTCCGGGAGCATCATCTCTGTACAGCGCAGCGCCACGGCCGGGCCCGCTCCTCCCCCCGCGACCCCGACCGAACCTGCCGCTCCGCAACCCGCTGCGAGCGACCGCCCCTCGCCGCCCGTTGATCGTCCCAATGAGGCCACGAAAAAGCCGTGGTGGCGATTCTGGTAGGGTGAAGCAGCGGGTGCGCGTCATGCCGCCCCCTTCCCGATCTTCTCGATCAGCTCCCTGTCCCGCTCCGACAGCTCGATCTGCACGGTGACCTTCACGCCCTTCCCGAGCAGGTACGCCCCCCAGACGAGCGCCCCGTAGGGCCCCATCGAGAGCAGGTAGTCGAGGCTCGGGCCGGCGCCGGCGGGCGCGCCGAGGCTGCCGCTGCCGTCCTGCGCGAATGCCACCGCGCACGACGCGAGGATGAGCGCCGGACCCACGCCGAGGAACCAGCGGCTCACGACCCGCCTCCCATCTGCGCCGCGGCCTGCTTGATGGCGTCGGCGAAGGCGTTGACGAGCAGCTTGTCCTTCTCGGGATCGACGGCCGGCGCCTTCGGCTTCCGGGCGCGCGGCGCCTTCGTCGTCGGGACGGCCTGGGGGGGCGCCGCAGGCGGCCACACCGGCTGCATGGGCACCGTAGCGGAGGGCGTCTCGCGGGCGGTGATGCCGGAGGCGACGTCGTTGGGCGAGCGGGCGGCCTTCCCGATCTTCTGCTGACCCGCCGAGCACGACTTGGCCGCACGTGCGGCCGCCAGCGACACGCGCTCGGCGATGCGGCGCAGGGTGGCGACGATGTCGGGCTTCTCGCCCCGCTCGAGTGCCTCGCGCGCCTGGTTGTAGGCGTCCGCGCCCCGGCGCAGATCCTCCCACGCCATCTTCTGCTCCTTCCCCGAGCAGAGCGGCGACTTCACCAGCGCCTCGGCGCGACGCAGGAGCTTCGCCGCGCGCCCGAGCAGATCGGGGACCTCGGTGGTGCCCCAGAGCGACTGCGAGGACTCCTCGAGCGCGGCGGCCTCCTTCTCCGTCGCCGACGCGATCTTCGCCACCGACGTCGGGCACGCCGGCGCCTCGGGCATCGGCACCTCGGCGAGCGCCGGAATCACCGCGACCCCCGGCATCCCGGTGAGCCCGAAACCCGCGGCGAGGTCGGGGGTCGTGGTGACAGGGGGGGCGCCGCCACTTCCCACGGAGTCCGTGGGGAGTCGGCCGCGGGTGAGCGCGCTCGCGTGCTTCGTCGCTTTGCCCTTTTCGCGCTTCCCGAACTTCGCGACGACGCCGCCGACCTCGTTGACGACGACCCAGCCGTCCGCCTGCTCCACGGCGCGGAAGCTGGACCGGGGCTGGTAGCGGCCGGTCGGGTCCTTCGCCTCCTTCGGCGGGGTGTACGGGTGCTGCGCGGCGTACTCGGGGTCCACCGTGTTGCGGCGCCGGGTGTCGCGGAAGGTGCACGCCTCGGCGACGAGCCCGACCACGAGCCCCATGCCGGCGGTGATCGCGTCGGAGAGGCCAGAGCGCTCGACGCTCTCCTGCTTCGCCTTGCCGAACCACTTCTCCGCGCGCTCGAAGGTGGCCGTCCAGCGGCCGTCGGGCCTCGAGGCGAGCTTGAGCACGCCGTAGCTCGCGACCTTGCGCTCGAGCGCCATCCGGGGGGTGCCGTTGTCGCACACGAGCGTCCCGGCCCACTTCCCCTTCAGAGTCGCGGGGCCGGCTGGCGGCGGGCTCGCCTTCATCTTGCGCAGCTCGGCCACCGCAGACGTGGGGTCGGTGTCGAGCTCGGGGGCGTGCGAAGGCGCGAGCCCGAGGTCGGTGCGCCACACCTTCGCGGGCTGCTTCTTGACCTGGTGGACGAGCAGCGCCGTCCCCTCGCGCGGGCGCATGGCGAACGCGACCTCGCCCCCGCAACCCCGCCCGTAGGCGAGCAGGATGCGCGGCACGTCCTCGTCGGAGCCGACGATGTTCAGGCGGAACTTCTCGATGGCGTTGGTCGTGGTCATGTCACTTTCCCAGCTTGGGGAGGATGAAGAAGGCCGCGCCGGCGAGGCCCAGGGCCGCGACGAGCCAGCCCACGCCGGCTCCGCCGCCGCCTCCGGCATCCGGCACGGTCGGGGACGGGGAACGCGGCGCCGTCGCGTTCAGCCGGGCCAGCGCGTCGGCGATCGCCGGGTCGCGCTCGATGAGGGCGACCTCGTCGGCGAGCGTCTGCGCCTCCTTGTAGTGGACGACGGCCCACGCGACGCCGGTGAAGGACACCGCGATCACGGCGCCCGCCGCCGCGAGGGCGATGACGATGCCGGCCCAGCCGACGGCGATGGCCTTCCCCTTCTCCGCCTCGGTGGCCGGCCGCTCGTACCAGGTGTAGCCCTTCGCGTGCGCGGCCCAGGTCGTGAGCAGCTCGACGGTCCGGCGCAGCTTCCCCGTGAGCTCGGGGTCGCCGGGCTTCGCGGCCAGCGCCTGCACCGCGGCCACCTGCGCACGGACCAGCCGCGCGCCGGTGTCGGCCACGATGGTCCGGTACGCCGCGACCACGCGCGCCACCGCGTTGCCGTTCTGCTCCACTGCGGTCTGCACGCGGCTGAGCGACTGCTCCGCGGTGATGCGCATCGCGTTGATGCGCTCCGTGACGGCGTCGGCGTTGATCGGCAGGGTGGTCACGTTCAGCTCCCGGTGCGGCGCGGGTCACAGCCCACACCCGCCGCGGTTGGGGCCGCGCCCGGGGCGGGCGGGGCGGGCTGCGCTGGCGAGCCCTCCGGGTTCGGCGTGAGCTTCTGCTGGATGCGCTGCTTCACCAGCGGGTACAGCACGAGCGGGAGGATGCCGACGTTGTCCCCGGCGATCTTCTTGACCGCAGCGTCCGAGACGAGCTGCACGATGAATAGGCCGGGGCTCACGGTCGCGACCATCGCCCGCTGGCCGGGGCGGGTCTGGATCTGTCCGCCGTCACCCAGCGGGATCGGCTTCGACCACTTGGGCGCGAAGGCCGACTTCACGGTGTCGAGCACGTTGCGCTTCGGGGCGGCCGGCTTCGCGGGCGCGGAGGCCGCGGGCCGGGCGGGGGCGCCGGGCTTGGCCTTCGGCTTGAACGGCCAGACGCCGAGCTCGGCGTCGAGCCAGTTCCCGTCGCCCTCGGTCTCGGGCGCGTCGGGCAGCTCCTCGAGCTCCTCGTCCGGGTCGTCGTCCTCGTCGGCGGGCTCCGCCTCGGGGATGTCCTCGAGCGCGGCGTCCATCTCGTCCTCGCCCGGCTTGAGCGCGCGGCGGGGCTTCTTCGGCTTCCAGCCGAGCAACTTCAGGTCGCTCATCACTACGCGGAGGTTGGTCTTGGCCTGGCGCACGGCGCCCTTCCAGCCGAGCGGCTTCCGGATGCGCAGATGCGCGATCCGCTTCTTCAAGCGGAACGCCTTGCGCAGCTTGCGACGGATCTCGCGCTGCTTGGGCGAGCGCTTGCGGCGAGGGCCGGCGACGCCGTCGCGGGCGAGCTCGCCGGCGAACTCGACGCGGTTGACGACGCGGGCACGGATGTAGCGGGACGAGGTCATCGAGACTCCCTGCGCCGGGAGCGGCGCGAACGACGGGGGGTGCGGTGGGCGTCGGGATCGCGGCGGAGACCGGCGAGGCGGACGCGGGTGACGATGCGCTCGTGGCACTGGCGGCCGTCGAGGCGCTCCTCCAGCATCCCGAGACGCGCGGAGGGGTCGTCGAACCAGACGGAGCCGTTGACGACGTAGCGGACGATGCAGTGGTAGAGCCCGTGGCCGCCCTCGCGGACGTGCGTCGTGAGCGCGACCTCCGCCGGGATGCTCTCGAGCCGCGCGGCCCGCGCCTCGGTGTAGCCGGGGTCGCGCGGTGACAGCGCTCTCCACCCCCGCGCGATGAGCTCACCCGCACGCGCGGACGCGAGCGCGTCGCAGTCCTCCCAGCCCTGCGCGAGGAGCTGGATGTAGTCGGACCAGGTCTCCTCCTCCTCGCGCGCGTACCGAACGCTCGTCGCGTAGAGCAACGGCAGCGACGGCCGCTCGCGGAGCAGGCGCGCGTTGCAACGGGCCAGCCAGTTGAGCAGGCTGACCGCGTCGCGTTCGTTGAAGGTGAGGGCGACCGTGATGTTCACGACGGCGTCCGTGGGGTGGGAGTTGGATCAGGTGGTGAGCTGGAAAGGGCCGTTCGAGACGGCGTCGACGGTGCCGTAGACCGTGGGGTTGGTGCCGCCGCCGAGCACCAATCGCGCCCGGATGTACGGGAGCAGCGCGACGTTCGCGGCCTCGATCACCTCGAGGTAGGTGCCCGGGGCCGTGCGGCTCACCCCGGTCGCGAGGTCGAGCCAGGTCGAGCCGTCGACCGAGCCCTGGATGACCCACTGCGCCGTCGGCGAGGTGGCGCCGCCGGAGAAGTTCATCGAGGTGACGAACCGGAAGTCCTGGGCGTCGTCGGTCTGGAGGTCCCCGTTGCCGGGCAGGATCCGGTAGGTGGTCCCGTTCGTGGTGACCGCGACCGCGGCCGTCGACAGGATCTGCAGGAGCTTGGTGGAGAGCTGGTAGGCGTAGCAGCGCATGGCGGCAGTTCCCGGGGGTCAGAGGTGGAGGAGGAAGACGAGCCGCCAGGCGTAGTTGCCCGAGGGCAGGACGAGGCGGACGGTGGCGGCGTCCCCGATGAGGGCGCCGGGCGAGGGTTGGGCGTTGCCGGGGTACCGGCCGCGCGTGACGCCGTTCACGTCACGGAGTTCGAGGAACGAGGTGGAAGCGAGGGCGTTGTCGGAGAGCTCGAGGCGGCCGAATCGGGCCCAGGGGGGCGGCGACACGTCGACGTTGGCTCCCTGCGCGACGTCCGCGAAGCTTCCGCGCGCGGTGAGTTGGTTCTCGGTGTCGCAGTACCCGTCGGCGATGGCCGCCCGCGCCTGGATGCCCGCGGATGTCGAGAGGTTGGCCCCGAACACTTGGAGCATCGTCGCGTGGACGCAGATCCGGGCGCAGCGCGGGACGTCGAGGACCGCGGTGCGCGTGGCGCCGCCGCCGCCCGACCACACGAGCTTCGCCACCCAGGGCGTCTGCTCGTCGGACCAAAGGTCGACGATGCGCCACGCACCCTCGCCATGTCCGGAGGACTGGGCCGTGAGCACCTCCGTCTCGGTGCCCGTCACCCCGGCGGTCGCGGAAGCGGGGAGCTTCGCGGTGCCGGAGCGACGGGAGAGCTGGCAGGTGCCCACGGCTCACCCCGGCGCGATCAGCAGCGGGCCTGGCGGACGCGCACCTTGCCGTAGAAGGAGAGCTTCAGGGCGGTGGTCGTCGAGCCGGCCGTGTAGTTGATCGTGACGGGCACGCCGGCCTTCAGCACGCGGCCGGAGAACCCGGGCCCGTGGTAGGCGGTCGGCGCGAGCAGGGCCGCGTCGAGGTTGTCCAGCACCACCGGGTCGTCGCCGGAGATGATGGTGTTGATCGTCGCGCTGGTGTCGCCCGTCGCGAAGATCTTGGACAGGTGGAGGCTCGTCCGCGGCGTGAGGGTCACGCTCATGGACTGGCCCAGCGCGGTGGCCACGGAACCGGTGACGGTGACGTTGCGCTGCACGACCTTCCCCTTGCTCGCCTTCTTGAGGCGGCCCTTGAGCTGCTTGTTCTGGCGCGCGAGGCGGCTCTGGCGACGCTTGCTGCGGCGCTGGGCCCGGCGACGCTTGCGGGCCGCTCCGACGTCGTCGCCGAAGTCGTCGCCCAGGTCGTCCCCGAGGTCGTCGCCCAGGTCGTCCCCGAGGTCGTCGCCCAGGTCGTCCCCGAGGTCGTCGCCCAGGTCGTCGCCGAAGTCGTCGCCGAAGTCGTCCCCGAGGTCGTCCCCGAGGTCGTCCCCGTCGTCCTCGTCGTCGTCGCCGTCGAAGTCGGCGCCGAAGCCGGGGTGGCGGAAGCCGTCGAGCGAGGCGCGCAGGGAGGTGCGGTCGACGAGGCACTCCCCGTCGGCGGTGAAGGTGACGAGGGCCCAGATGGGAGCGGTCATGGCAGTTGTCCTTGGGTGAAGAGGAAATTCAGGAGTTGGGTGGATGGGTGGGAGACGCGGAGGGGCGGCGACTACTCGTCGTCCTCCTCGCGGTCGCGGCGGGCGCGGATGAAGCGCTGCTTGCGGCGGCGGCGCCGACCGGCGACGTCGTCGTCGCCCTCGGTGCCCGGCGTCATCCGGACCATGCGGGCGATCTCGCCGATGTCGTCGGCCGCGATCTGGCGCGCCGCGGGGACGCCGGCGGTGGCCGGCGCGGCGCCGGGGGCCGGCGCGGCGGCCGGGGCGGGGGTCGTGGCCGGCGGCGTCGCCGGGGCGTTCTTCTTGTCGGCGAGCGCGCGGCCGGCGTGGCGACCGATGCGCCCGACGCCCGCGGCGAGGAGACCGTTGCCGATCGCCAGCGCGTGGCTGCCGCCCTTGCCGTTCATCGCCTGGTAGAGGCCGTAGCCGCCGACGACGAGGCCGCCGCCGATGCGCAGGTCGACGGGCCCGAGGTCCATCTTCTCCTCGCCGAGGTACCCCTCCGCGAAGGACGCCGCGAACACCGTGCCCTGCGTCTCGGCCGTGGCGATCATCGCCTCGGCGATGGACTCGGTCACTTCCTTGGCGCGCTCGATGCGGCCGCCGAGGCTCTTGATCTTGTCCACGGCCTCGTTGAGGAGGCCGGTCTTCTTGCTGTCGGCCGGCTTCTCGCCTGCGATGACCTTCTGGAGGGCGGTGCTCATGGGTGCGTTCCTGGTGAGGGTGCCGGCTGCGCCGGGGGAGAGGAGCGACCGGGGAGCCCGGCCGACGCAGACCATGTTGCGCGCCGAACGTCCGGATGGAAGGGTGTTTTGCCAACCGCAGCCAACCGCGGTGGGGGCGGGTTTTGCGGTTGGCGAGGCCTTCCGTGGACCGGCTGCGCGGTTGGTAGACCGGGGGGCCCAAGGGAGCGCGGCTGGGGGACTCTTGGAAGTTGTCGCGCCTGCCCGGCTCCGCTACCTGAGCGAATGACGACCTGGTTCGTGTTTCACGGAGTGACCTTCGACCACGAGTTCCACGGAGGCTTCCTGTGGGCACCCTCCGCCGATCGGGACGGGAAGCGGAAACCCGATTGGCTCGCCGTCGGAGAGGTGCGCCGCGGCGACGTCGTCTACTCGTGCAGGGCGCGCATCATCACGCACGTCCTTGTCGCCACCGCGGATGGAGCCGCTGCAAGGCGCCCCGCTCCACCCTATCCGCACCCCGACGGCGCCACCTCGGATGGGAATTCCGTGGCAGTGCGGTACGCCGAACTGCCACGGCCGCGGGTTGCGCTGGACACCATCAAACGGGAGGCGCTGGAGCTGTTCACCGGGCCCGGTGGTCCCCTCGACCAGCGTGGGCACGGGAACATGGGATACCTGTACCGGCTCAACGAGGGTGCGGCCGAGTACCTGCGAGCACGAGCGTTACGAGTGTTTGAGCCAGAGCTTGAGCGCATTCGCGCTCAAGCGCTCCAGTAGGGACCCGGCACAAGCCAAGGTATTGAGGCCGTGGTCGGACCTTCAGGAAGCCGCGGCGACGGCGACCCCTACTTTGCACCTCCCTTGGCTTGCAGGGACTGGAACGCTCGCAGAACTCCGGCCGGGAGCGCGGCGGTCGCGGTCCCCTCGATGCGCGAAAGCGTCGCCTGCCCAATGCCGAGCCTCGCCCCGAGCTCCTTCTGCGTGAGGCCACGGGCACGCCTGTAGGCGAACAGGTCGGCGCCTGTGACGGTCGCCTCGCCGGCCGGCGGCGGGAGCGCCTTGGCGGCGACGGGCGCGACCGCTTGCTGCGGCAGCGGGGGCTGGGGCGCGAGAGTGGGCACGACGAGCGCCTCGACGAGGTCGCGGACGGAGCGGACGCGCCATGGTCCGTCCGCTCTCGCCGCAAGGGCGGCGACCGCGTTGGCGAGCGCCGCGGTGATGTCGTCGGCCACCGTGACGAACCGCTGCGCCTCCTCGCCCCGGAGCGCGACGATCGCGAAGGCACGGGCGGGACCGACGGCCACCTGTGGCGCCGGGGCCGCGGGCGGCGCAGCCTGAACCGGGGCGACTGCGGCAGCGGTTTCCTCGAGGGCAGGCTCGACGACTACGACCGCGGGCTGCTCGACGGACAGCGGGGCGGGCGCGACTGGCGCCGGTCTCCCTGCCGGGATGCCGTGGCGCTTCCGGTACATGCGGACGCCCTCCGAGGTCAGCCCCGACCGCGAGGCCACCTCGGCGTCGCTCAGCACGCCGATGATGTCGAGGAAGGCGTCGAGTTTCGAGGAGCGACGCGAGCGGGACTCGCTCGGCGCCGCGACGTGCTCGTCCGGCGGCTGCACGGGCTCCGCCTTCTCGGGCGGGGGCCGGCCCTCGTAGCCAGGGATCCCCCGCCGCGACCGGTACTTCGCCACCGCGTGCGACGACACGCCCGCCATCGCGGCGATCTCCGAGTCCGGCGCGGTGCCGAGCAGGTCCCGGAAGGGCTCGATGGCGGAGCGCTTCGTGCGCTCCGTGGGCTCGCTTGCCGACGTGGCGGCTGGCTTGCGCGCCTCCCCGGTCCGGTAGCGGAACCCGTCGTAGGCCGGGATGCCGAGCTTCCGGCGGTAGGCGCCGATGACGCCGCGACTCACGCCGGCCTCGTCGGCGATGACGTCGTCCGCGATGGTACCGAGTCGTTCGCGGTAGACGGCCAGGGGATCCGCCGGCGCCTCCTGCGCGGCCTCGACCGTGGAGGGCGGCCGCCGGACTGTCTCGGTCGGTGACCCCTCCGTGGAGACGCGACGACGCAGCACAACGGACTCGGCGTCCCCGTTCTGCACCCGGACGGAGGGGAGCGGCTCCTGCCTCGGCGCCGTGCCAAGGCCGGGCGGCGGCCGCAGGAACGGCGCGATCCCGTGCTCGCGGCGGTACACCTTCACCTCGTCCACGGACACGCCGGCCAGCTGCGCGACCTCGGCGTCCGGCATGCGGCCCACCTTGCTCCGGTGGCGATCGAGGGGCGCGCGGTCGTCCGTCGGCGGTGCCTCGGGCGGCGCGGGATCGTCCGCGGACTTGCGCTTGGGTCCGCGGGGCATGTTCACCTTGGTCTCGCCCGCCAGCTCGAGCGCGCGTCGGAGCGTGTGTATCGGGAGTCCGAACCGCTCCGACAGCGCGGCGTACGACAGGGTGTCCTTGATCGAGAGCAGCTCCGGCCACCACGGGGCCGAGGGGACGTCTTGGGGGGCGATGCTCATGCGCGTGTCTACCGGGCTCGGCGGAGGGTAGCGCGACGGCTCCGCGCCGCACAAACCGCGCCTCACAGGTACACTCGCGACAGATGACCATCGGTACGCACACCCCGAGGCGTCCGGATGACGCCGGCCTGAGCATCGGTGAGCACGCCAATACCGGCGTGGCTGAGCTGTTGGATCGCGCTTGGCGCGCGTGGGATCTCGGCGACGGCGAAGGCCTCCTCGCCCTGATCGCGCAGGCCCGCAAGCTCGGGCCCCTCGACCTCGCGACCGTCGCATGGATGGACGAGGCCGAGGCCGTGGCGCGCGAGCAGGCCGACATCGCGCGGTTCCAGCGGACGCGCGCACTGCTCCGGGGCGGCAACCTCCCCGACGGGCTGCGTGCCTGGCTCGGCCTCTCCTCCTCCGCGCGCGCCGCGATCCGGCAGGAATTCGACCTGCGCGAGTTCCGCTGGCTCGACGAGCTGGACGCCGGGCGGCTCGACGCGGTGCTCGCGCTCGGGCGCGCCCTCGCCGCGATGGAAGGGGGCGACGTCGGCGAGGCACGCGCCCTGCTCGATCCGCACCGGCGGCTCCTGGAGGCGCTCCCCGACGGGCGCGACGCGCTGGAGCGAGCGCGGGCCGCCCCCGCACACGCGCCGAAGGAGGAGCCGGTCCGCGTCGTCGCCCCGCCGCCGCCCGCGAGCTCGGTGTCGATCGCCGCGCTGGCATCGCACATGGCCGCGGGGGGCACGTTCAAGGTGGAGGCCCCCTCCGCCGACTGGTCCCTCGTGCTCGCGCTGGCGCTGCGCGACCTGTTGCCCGGGAAGGACGCGGATGGCGACCTCGCGCGGATCCAGAAGGTGATCGACGGGCGCGATGCCTGGAAGGGGCTCCCCGCCGCCCTTGCCGTGCGCCTCATCGAGCTCATCGCGGCGCGTCTCCGCTCGCTGCAGGTCGCCGGGATGCCCGATCGACGCATCGACCTCGCGTTCTCCTGCATCTCCACGTGGATGAAGAAGGAGAAGCCAGGCTTCGCCTACGGTCTGATGCGCGAGCACCGTCCGCGCGGGAATTCCTGGGAGGAGGACGTGGACGCGGCCGTCGACGACCTCTACGACGCCCTGCCGGCCACGGAGCCCACGCCCAAGGTGGGGAAGCGCCTCGCAGCCCTCGAGGCGCTCGTCGGCGAGTTGGGCACCTGCCCGGAGGAGCTGCGTGACGCGGTGCGCGCGCAGATCCGCGCCGAGGTGAGCGTGCTGCTCGCGGAAGGCGTATCTGCGCGGAACACGCGCTTGGTGCACATCGTCGCGCCGGTGGCCGACGAGCTCACCGGGCCCGACATGCGTACCCTTCGGCGTGCCGCGCGCGCCGCGGTCGCCTCCGCCGCGGCGGAGCCCGAGGACGACGACGAGGTCGAGGGCCCCATCCCGGACGACTGGGCCTGGTGGTGGGTGACGCGAGGGAAGCGCGCCGTGATGGTGGGGGGCGACCCGCGCGAGCCCAACCGCGTGCGTCTCGAGAAGGCCTTCGCGTTCAGCGAGCTCGCGTGGGAGCAGGCCGAGTACAGCCGCAACTCGCTCCAGAAGGTCCGCGACCGCGTTCGCAACGGAGGCGTGGACATGGTGATCATCCTGTCGCGCTTCGTGGGGCACGACGCCGACGAGGTCATCCAGCCCTCGTGCCGGGAAACCGGCGTGCATTTCGTCGCGGTGAAGAGCGGCTACGGAGTGGCTGGCATCCGCCGGGCGATCGAGCGCTTCGTGTCGCTTGGGAGGTGAGCGATGGGGAAGTGGAAGCCGCGCGGAGATGTGAAGCTGGACCGCGGGCAGTTCACGATCACTACGCCGGACGAAGGCGCGGTCCTGCAGGAGCTCATCGAGCGCGCGGCGGTCAACACCGTGAAGCCCGGGCACGCGTGGTCGCGGATCGAGGCGAAGGTCGACGAGAAGGGGAAGCCGCTCCGCATCGGCTACCTGACGTTCCACCTCGACGCGCACAAGCGCGTGCTCGAAGTCGTCGAGACCTGGGACGGGAAGGAGACGGCGAGGCGGACGCGGTCGCTCGACGAGGGCGGGGCGAACTGACCTACGTTCCGGGCGCTCGGGCACATGGCGAGGCCATGCCCGCTCATCAGGGCGCCCGCAGAATGTCAGCGCCGCTGGCGTCCCGTGAGGTAGGCCGATGTCGAGCCGTCCCAGCCGCAACGTGCGCAGCGCTGCTCCGCCCAGACGTGTTCGCAGGCAGGGTGGCCGTACAGCTGGTGAGCACACTCCGCGCAGAGGTGCGTCATGACGGATGCTTGAGGCAGAAAGGTGCTGCCGCACTCATCGCACCGCTTCTGGTCCATGCCGGACGATTGGCACGCCGCCCGTTGCTGGTCAAACTCATAGGCCCGTTTCGCGAGCTCCCGGACCTTCTCGACGAGGACGGTCGCCTCGGCGAGGTGATGGCCCTCGAGCAAGCGAAGCGGACGCGGTCGCTCGACGAGGGCGGGGAGAACTGACCTACGTTCCCCTCCTGCGCAACCGCGCGACCTGCCACGGGAGCGAGTCGCCGTCGAGATTGCGCGCCGTGAAGCCACCCCAGGAGCCCCCGCCGCTCTCGAGCGGCTTCCGGCAGCGGCGCGCGTCGTCCCAGGCCCGGAAGTAGAGGTACTCGTCCTTGTTCGCCGGGTCCTTCCACGGCGCAGGGAATGATGGGGCCTCCGCCTCGTACCAGGCCCGGTCCTTCGCAACGTAGGCGTCCATCTCCTCGTCCATGGTCGCGGGGTCCACGATGTCGAGCACGTGCTCGCCGACGAGCGTGAAGCCCGCGGGGTCCTCGCGGAGGAGCGCGTGGCCCACCGCGCCGTGCTGCCCGAACAAGCGGACCCACCGCGTGAAGCCTGCGCGCGCGAAGACCTCGGGGATGACCGGCTCCGGCACGTGCTGCGGCAGCGGGATGGGCCACGCGAGGTCCGCGAGGACGGGAGCCTCGATGCGGATGGTCCCCGAAGACACGCCTACCACCTTGCCGTCCTTGTTCTCGATGACGCCGGGGTCCTGGTCGGGCACATCGACCTGCTCGGCTTCTTCCTTCGGTGGCTTGGGGGGACGCGGACGGATGCGCGCGACCTCCTCACGCCACGCGGCCACCGCCTCGTCGAACCCGGGACCGAATGCGAGCGCCTTCCCCTCGAAGGCGTCGACCACCACCCACCCGGCACCCGCGGGGATTCGCCCCTCGAACGCGGCCTCGCGCAGCGCCCACAACGCGCGGCTCCACGCGCCCGAGACGCCCGCGGGCATCGGGAGTGGGAACAGCATGCGGTGCGGCACCGCGCGCGCGGGCTCCATCTCGAGGACCATCTCGGCGAGGCGTTCGATCGCCTGTCCCTTCCGGTCGAGGTCCGCGCGGCACAGGAGCGGGAGCGGCGTGGGCGTCGGCGGACGGGAGAGTGGGTCGACGACGAAGGGCCGCGTCGTCCAGTACCGCCCGTAGGTGAAGGTGTCGCCGGCGGACCACACGGCTTCGCAGCGGAGGCCCCGATCGTCGTAGCGGATCTCGACCGAGGCGTGGCCCGCGCGGATGTGGAGCTCGCCGCCGCGCATGAGCGGCCCGGTCGGGACGATGTCCGGCTCGGGGTCCTTCTCCCAGTACGGCGGGTCGCCGGGCTTCCAGTCGTCGGGCTCGTCCTCCGGCTTGAGCCCGCCCGGGTTGTACATGACCGGCCCCTTCCACTGCCCGATGCCCGCGATCCAGGCATGCTCGAGGAGCGGCACCGGGACGATCCAGTCCGGGCGCTCGGGGTCGCGCAGGTAGAGGCGCCTGCGGATTTCGCCGCCCTCCGGGTCGATCCACGCGCGCGCGCCGAGCGTCTCGACGACGAGGTCGAACAGACGGGCCGCATGGTTCATCGTCGCGACCGACCGGAGGATGGCGAGCTGCGCGGCCTGCTGCGGGAGGTGCCCGACCGTGAGGAGTCCCTCGCGTTCGTCCCAGACCTTGTAGTGCTCCTGGAGCTCGCCCATGGGTGCGAGCATACGCCTTCGCCGGAGGGCCTTCGCGATAGAGTTGCGTCCGAAGGTGCCCATGCCCGTCACGCTCGTCCGCAAGTCCATCTCCGTCGACGTGCACGACGCCGACGCGGTGCGCGCCTGGCTCAAGGAGAGCGTCGCGCTCGAGATCAAGCTCAAGGGTCAGCCGATCACCCAGCTCGTGTTCCTCGCCGACGGCTACGAGGAGGTGCTGGACCTGACGACCGCCGTCCGGGACGACCGCGGCGCGAGCATGGGCGCGACGTTCCAGATGCTGCGCCGGCGGCCGCAGGTCGAGCGCGCGTTCGCCATCGTCCGCGCGGAGATCACCGACAAGGAGGACAAGGAGCACTCCTTCGCCCTCGTGTTCGAGGAGATCGCGGAGCCCGACGAGCCCCGGCGGTGGTGGATGTCCATGCAGGAGTTCCACACCGACCCCAACACCGAGCTCGGCCACCTGATCGGCGACTGGAAGGACGCGGCGTACGAGACCACCGACATCAACCACCTCATGCCCTTCTTGCGCGAGTTCGCGATGCCGCCGCCCGGCAGCAGGCCGGCTCGCGTCCTGCCTCCGCGGGCGACGCAGCCCGACATCCAGGTGGCGATGGACAACCTGCCGCCGAACGCGCCCTCGCCCACCACCGCGAAGATGATGGTGGAGCTCGCCGGGCAGCTCGCCGTCGGCGATCTGCTCAAGGGCGCCGTGAAGGGCACGGTCGTCGTCCGCTACGCGCAGCGGGTCTGGGAGATGTGGGTGCTGGGCGGTGAGATGCCCACCGAGCTGGAGGACATGGTTCGCTACATCGCGAACAAGCGTGAGCCGCCCGCAGAGGGCGTCGCCGTCGCGATGGTCGCGATCATGCCGCAGGACGTCCCGCCCGTGCCGTTCGTGCAGGTCATCGGCGAGATGGACGGCAAGTTCGTCGAGACGCGCGCGCCCATCGAGTTCCCGGAGGGTCCGGCGGGGCCGAAGCGCCTCCGCGAGATCCGCTGGTGGGACGCGAAGCCCGTGCCCGAAAGCGGCATGTGGCTCGGCGTGGACCCGAACGTGACGTTCGACTTGGGGCCGCTCAACGTCGGCGAGGGGTGATCGCGTAGTCCCGTCGGGCGATTCCTCGCCTGCGCCGACGGCCGGTTGGCCCCCCGTTCCCTCCCCGGCGGACACCGGTGTGAGCGCGTGATGCCGTTGGCGGCCCCTGCCTACCGTTCAGCGGTTGAAGGGTATGGGCCCGTTCAGGCACACGCAGATCGCGCGTCTCCGAGGGTGCGCAATGCGTATGGTAGGCATCCCGACGCAAGCATCGGCTCCGTGATCTCGGGGCCAGCGGCGTCAGCCGGAGGTGGACAGAAGCCCCTCCCGCCTCGAAGGCGTGCTATAATGATGATGAGGACCCCCGACCGAGCCCGATGAGACGACTTTCACCTCGTCCACCCAACTCGATCAGGGATCCCGTTCGCTGACCGCCGCCTTCCGCCCTGCCAGAGGGGAGGCGGCGGGCCAGCTACATCGTCACCTCCACGCCGGGGTTGACGGCGGTCTTCTTGGCGTCCGTGTTCCCCGCGTCGTCGGTTGCTGCCTGGACCATGGCGTAGGCGCCGTCCACGCGCCGCAGTTCGCCATTCGCGGCTGCGCGCCACATCGCGCTGTTGATGGTCTCCCGAGTGTAGGTCATCGCCGGGTAGCGTTCCTTGGCCATCTCGTAGACCTCGGCCGGACGAAGCGGTCGCCCAGCCGTCTGCACCTGTTCGATCGCTACCTCTTTCGCGGTCGGGATCGGGGAGGGCGGGGTGGAGGCGGAGCATCCCTCAGGCACGCGGGACGCAACGGGGGCCATCGGGGACGGGATCGCGCCTTCTACCGGGGCACCGCCGACGAGCATACTGCGCACGGCCTGGAGGTGGGCGAGATCCGCCTGCGCGGCGGCTTCGCGCGCCTGCGCTTCCGCAGCTTGACGCCGCGCTTCGTCAATCGAGGCCGTACGGGCCTGGATCAGACGATCGATCTCTTTGACGGTGCTTGCCATGCAGGTATGGTAGCACGCCGGTTGCCGTATGCAATGGCCCCGTAGTGCCTCGACGCGAAAAAAGTTCGCCGACGTCAGCCACGCCATGCGGGGCGGGCTGGCAGGGCGCCCTCGGCGCTACGTCGCCCGCCCGGTGATCGAGTCCGGGCTGGCTGGCACGGGGTTGAAGGGTGGCATCGCGGTTGGCGCCTCGTTCCCTCCGCGGTGGACAACGCCCTCGCCCACCGCCGCTGCGGTTGCGAGCCTCGCTCGACGCGGTAGCCGTGGCACTTCTCGCGGTTGGACGCGCGGTTGACGCCCCCGTAGCCGCGGTCGGTGATGCGGTTGGTTTCGCTTACGGTTGGAATGGGTGCGCGGTTGGGTGCGCGGTTGGCGTATTAAACGCCTGATTCCAGCGTCTTAGACCGCTCGTGGATACCGTTTCCCCATGCCGGGAGCGGCCCCATGAGCGACACGCGCAACCTCGAATTCGAAGGGCTGGACAGGCTCGATGCCGTCATCCTGAAGCTCCGCGACGACATCGGGTACGTGTCGGTCGAGGAGGTGCTCACCCGCAACAAGACCGAGATGGTTGGCCGCGCCGAGTTCAGCATCACCGAGCTCGCCGCGTTCGTCGGGTCGAAGGAGGACGAGGAGGAGGACGAGACCGAAGACGACGGAGCCCCGCCCTCCCTTGGCGACCTCTCGGCGCCGCTGACGGGCCCGACCGCCGAGGACCTCGCCGTCGCGATGACCCGCTTCGTCCGCCACACCATCGCGGCGAACATGACCGGCTGCCCTCGGCGGATCTTCAAGGTGAGCGTGTGGCGCCCCAAGGGGGGCGGCCAGTACCGCAGCGGGCGCGTCGTCTGCACCGACCCCGACTTCGACGAGGGCGAGGACCTCGGCTTCGACGAGCCCGCCAGCCCCGCGGCCATCGCCGCCGTCCCGACGCAGCCGCCCGCGCCCGCGCCCACTGTGGTCGCCCCTCCCGTCCACCTCGAGTTCCTGCCCGAGGCGCGGCCGTGGCGCGCGCTGTCGGATGCCTACACCAATCTCATCGGGCTCCTGCAGACCTCCTACAACCACCTCGCGAACCTCCAGACCGCGACCATCGACGGCCAGAACAAGCAGAACATCCGCCTCCACCGCGTCATGGAGGCGCTCGTCACCGAGCTCACGAACCTCCGCCTCGGTCTCACCGAGCAGGCCGACGAGCGGCGCCAGGAGGACCAAAAGGCGCGGCTCCACGCCGAGCTCGGCAAGCAGTTCTTCGAGCAGCTCGGCTCCGTCGGCCGCGCGTACGTCTCGTCGAAGTCAAGCCTCCCGCCCGAGCTCGCCCCGCTCGCGGAGGCGCTCATGGCGACGCCCGAGCTGATGGAGGTGATCCGCTCGCCCGAGGGCCAAGCGCTGCTCAACGACCCGGCCACGCGCCTCCAGCTCGCCGGGATCCTCAAGTTCTCGGCCCAGCGGAACGCCGAGCGCGAGGCCGCCGCCCGCGCGCAGCCCGCCGCCCCGCGGCCCCCCGACCCCGACCCTCCCCTCGCCGACGACCCGCCGGCGGCCTGATCCCACCCCGTCCCCCCAAGGAGCCACGATGCCCACCAACCCGACCCCCACCACCACCCCTGCCGCCCGCGTCGACAACGCGCCCGTCTGGTCCCGCGCGACGACGGCGTTCGCCAAGGAGAGCTTCGACGTGCGCTCCCGTGAGGACTTCGTGAGCGCGCTCGAGGCCTTCGCCGACCTCTCGGCCGGCGAGCGCGCGTTCCACCAGGCGCACCTCGTCTTCCGGCAGGTGCAGGCCCTCGACGACATCCACCGCGTGCTCGTCCGCATCGACCAGAAGCTCGGCGCGATCGACGCCGACGCCCTCGCGCAAGTCAAGCACCTGCCCGCCGTCCGCAAGGCGCTCGTCGCCATCGCGCGCGGCCAGCAGGACCTGCTCGACCTCATGGAGGACGCGCCCTCCAGCCCCCGGACCGAGGGCGACCGCGACCCCGTCGACGAGGACGAGGAGCCGGACGACGACGACCACGACGAGCCGGACGACGACGACGACGTCGCGAGCGAGCTCGCCGACGCCGTGGACGCCGACATCGTCGAGGAGGAGGACCACGGCAACGGCGACCAGCCGGCGCTTGTGCCCGAGGTGCTGACCGCCGGCGCCCGGCGCGAGCCGCGCGAGCTCACCGCCGAGGACGTGCTCGACCGGCACCGTGAAGGAGGTGGCGCGTGAACCCGCTGCTCCGCGATCTGCCCGACGCTCTCCGCGTCAACCTCACCGTGCCCTCGACGACCGTGCGCCTCGGTCCCATCGCCTTCGACGCGCTGAAGACGATGCTCGGCGTGGACCTCGGCGAGGTGCTCGCCCCGCTCATGGTGGCGGCGAGGCACCAGCGGCCGCTTCCGGGCGGCGGCGTGCTCGACGTGTTCCCGCTCGCGATCCCCGAGGGCGAAGGCCTCACGGTCCCCATCCGCATGTTCGGGGAGCTCGGCTTCAAGAACATGCACGGCTTCCTCCTCCTGATCCTGCCGGCCGCGCTCGCCGAGGTCGTGCAGGCGCAGCTCGCGCAGGAGATCGTGGACAAGCTCGCCGCGGGGCCGCGGTTCAACTACGGCACGAACGGCGGCTACGTGTGCGAGTTCGCCGTCCGCCTCGTCCCCGGGATGCGCAAGGCCATCCCGCTTGCCAACCTCGGCGAAATCGGCGTGGAGGCGGCATGAAGGTCGGGAACCGCTACTGGTTGAAGGGGGAGTCGGTCCGCGAGCTCGTGGACCAGCGCCACCTGTCCCACCAGGAGTTCGCCGCGCTGCTCGGCGTGTCCAGGGCCTACTGGTCGCAGATCGTGAACGGCCGGCGGGCGCTCACGCCGAAGGTGCGGCGAGCGCTGCTCGTCGCGCTCCCCGGCGACGAGGCCCGGCTCTGGCGCATCGAGCGGCGACCGTTGCCGGGCGCCGCGGGGTGACCGTGCCCGTCACCGTCCCTCTGTTCCCGTGGCACGTCGACCCGCCCTACGCCGGGCGCGGTCGACGGCCTCGGGCGCAGGCGGCGGTGCTTGCGGCCGTTCGCGCGAGCGGCGACGGCGTCACCGTCGCGGCGCTCGCGGAGGCCACGGGGCGATCGTCGGCGAACGTGCGGCGGTGCCTGCGGGCGCTGGTCCGCGCGTCGCTCATCGAGCGTGGGCTGGGAGCGCGGACGCCGGTGTGGCGGGGCGCCACGGCGCAGACACAGGCGATTTAACCCTGCAGCCCGAGGCCCGCCGGGAGGACATGCCGGCGGGCGCGGGCGGAGGGAGGATTCAGTTCGGCAGGATCAGGTCCGCGAGCCCGAGCCGGGTCCGCAGCGGGCGCCCGAGCAGGTGCTCCATCGCCTCGACGCGCAGGGCGCCCCACTCCTCGTGGGTGACCACATGGTCTTCGCGCAGCGCGTCCGCGAGCTGGACGAGCTCGCGGTACTCGCCCTTCCGGTCGTCGGCCTTCCGGAAACGGACGCCGAGCGCCTTGAGCTTCGCGACCGCCTCCGCGAGCGCGGCCTTTGAGCCGGAGGGGACCTCCTCGCCGGCCATCGCGCGGGCGAGAGCGGTCCGCGCGAGCGGCGGCGAGCTGCCCACCGCGCCGACGAAGCGCGGCAGGACCGTGTCGCCGAGGAAGTCGGCGAGGGCGAGCGAGCGCCGAACCCGGGCGACCCGGAGGCACTTGCTCGCGCCGCGGAGGAACAGGACGAGGCCGTCGCGCACGTCGGGCCAGTCCGGGAGGTCACGGCGAAGCGCGGCCAGCTCGGCACCGTCGAGCCGGGCGATGTCCTCGTCCTCCTCGAGCGAGCCCGCCCAGTCGCGGACGATCTGGTCGACGAAGCGCTGCCCCGGCGCCGAGTACCCAGCGGCGATGGCTAGCTGCCGGGGCAGGAAGGCGGGGCGACCGCGGACCTCGAGGACGGTGATGGGCTGGTCGTCGAAGTCGACGGTGAAGAGGACGGTCACGGGGGCTCCGAGGTTGGTGCCCCCTCGGTAGGCTGACCGCGCGGTACGGACCGTTAGCCGAGTGTGAGTCGCCCGCGTGGACGGGCGCAGCGCCTACGTCGGAAGCGTCGCCAGCGCCGCGATCATCGCCTCGTCCAGCCGCGCGAACTGCTCCGCCATCGTCACGGGCGCGCCCCCGGCTGGAGTCGCGATCCCCTCGCCGACGACGATGCAGTCCGCGCCCAGCTTCTCGCGCAACCGCTCGAGCGCCTCCGCGGCCACGCGGGCACGACGGCGGCCCTCGAAGGCGAACGGGAGCGTCACGACCGCTCGAACCCGGACCCCGAGGTCGCGTGCGAGGTCACAGACAGGGAGAGCCGCGCCCGAGCCGGTTCCGCCTCCGAGCCCGACGAGGAGGACGACGTCGGAGGCGCCAGTGATCGCGTCGTGGACGGCGGCGGAATCATCCAGCGCGCACCGCTGGCCCACCTCCGCGTCGCCGCCCGCGCCGAGGCCGCGCACGACCGTGGTACCGAGCTGCACCCGGATGCTCGCTGCGGCACGCCGGAGGTCCTGGGCATCCGTGTTCATGGCGACAAGGTCGACGCCCGCTGCCTTTCCGTCGCGGACGAGCCGGTTCATCGCGTTGCAGGCGCCGCCACCGAGGGCGATGACGCGACGGCGGGTCGGGTTCGCAGGCTCCACGTGCCTCGCTATCCCTCACGCCGCGGCGGCGCGCACCTGCTCCGGACGGAGCGACAGCCGGTAGCCGCCGCGCGCCACGTCCCCGCGCTGGTTCTCCAGCGCTCCCTCGAGCCCCACGCCGCGCAGGGCCGCTCGAGCCTCCGCCACCGTGATCCGGAGCCGCGCGTCGAAGCGCTCGGGGTTCACCCCGCGGGGGATGTCGCCGTCGCGGGTGTGCTCCTCATGCCAGAGCCGCCGCCAGAGCTCGCGCCGGCTCATCCACTCGCCAGGGTTCTCGGCAAGGACGCGGAGAAGCTGGACGGCGAGCCCGCGCGTCACGGGTACGACGACGCGACCGTGCCACAGCACGCCGTCGGCGCTGAAGTCCAGCCCGTGGAATGGGCGCACGTAGACCGCCCCGCGGAACGTTCGCCGGGCGAGGATCGGCCCGAGATCGGCCGAGAGCCGCTCCCCGACGGTGAGCACCTCGTCCAGCCCCGCCCACACCAGCTGGGCGCTCCCTATGCGCGCGGGCGCGTCGGCCGGCAGCGTCCGCGCGTCGGGCACGAGCACCACCCGCACGCTCGGACCGCCCCTCGCGAGGCGTCGAAGAACGTCGAGGGCATCGCGGTAGCGGAGGCCGGCGCAGAAGTCGAAGGCCACGAGCTCCTCGCCCACCTGCCGCCGCCCGAGCGCCATCACCGGCCCGCGCTGGCCGGGTGTCCCGTCGAGCTCGAGCGCGGTCGCGAGCCTCGCGGCGAAGGAGTCGGGGCGCAGGACCAGGCGCGCGGGCACCGGCCCGAGTTCCTCGTCGGGGCACTCGTTTGCGCTCGTACAGACGGCAACGGCGCCGCCGGGCTCGAAGATCACACGCGCGTCCCGCCGACACTCCGAGCAGGGCACGGTGTCGTAGTGCCGGAGCGCCACCGGCTCGAGGACGCCCGAGCGTTGCAGCAGGTGGACGTGGCTGCCGCCGAGCGACGCGACGAGCTGGTGCGCCGGCGCCGCCGGGGGCCATTGGCGGCCCGCCATCGTCCAGAAGCGGTTCACCGGGCGTCGCCTTCGGCCCGTGCGAGGAGGCCGCGCGCTTCGAGGAACGAGCGCACCAGCTCGTCCGGGAGCCGGGAACTGTCGTACCGGCTGGGCTCGCGTAGCGTCACGTTGCCCACGGCCGAAGATCCCTCCACGAACATGCGGAAGGTGACCGAGTGGATCGCAGCACCGGCGAGGCCGTGGACGAGGTGGCCGTCGAGGTAGGGCCAGATCTCGTCGGCCTCCAGCGCCATCTTGCCCGCCGGCTCGGAGTGGCGGAGCACGAGGCCCACCACGCGCACCTCGCGCAGTCCCGGCGTGGGGATCTCGACGTCCCGGCCGAGGCGGGACAGCGGCGCCAGGGACACGACCTCCTCGTTGCCGAACCACTCCTCGTCACCCATCAGGAGCTCGCCGAACGCCCTGCGATAGGCGCGAACGGTCGGAGCGTCGCTCGCCCGGATGCGCAGCCGGCCCGCGCCCGCTTCGTAGACGACGACGTCCCGCCGCTGCGGGCGGTACCGAACCGCGCGGTCGGCGAAGTAGACGGGGCCATCGCCCTCCGACACGAGCGACGGCCGCTCGTCGAGCGCCTCGTCCGCGCGCACGAGCGCGCCGTGGGCCACCGTGAACACGAGGCGGTCCTCGTCCGAGCCCACCGTGATGCGGCAGTGGGCGCTCCGCGCACGGGCGTCGAACTGGCGGCCGAGGTCGGCCTCCAGCGCGCGCAGGCGGGCGTCTCCGAACCTGGCGCCGGGCCCCGCGCGTCGCCCGGCGAACTCGGTCGTGCCGCGCAGGGTGTCGATGACGTGCCGCCCGTGAGCGGCGTCGAAGATCTCGCGGTGGTCGAGGAAGGCCCGCGCCGCGACCTCGAGCGAGTCGAGGCCGAGGGAGCGGAAGTCGGCGCCCGCGCGACGGGCCGCCTCGATCAGAGTCGCCGCGCCGCGGTCGCTCGCGAGGTCCTCGATGCGCTCCAGATCGTCGGCCAGGCCGAGCGGCAGCAGGCTCGCCCGCGCGCGGAGCCAGGCGTGCACGACGCCGTCGTCCTCGTCGGCCACGCGGTCGAGGCGAAGGCCGAGCGCGGCGCAGTCGCGGGCGTGGCGTGCGAGCAGGCGCTGGAGCGCGTGCGATGGGAAGAGGCGGATCGCGCGGGGCGCATCTCCGTAAGCGGCGAGCTGCATTGTTCGTCCCTGAGTGCCTCAGGCGTACCTGAACGCCTGTTTCAGTTCAAGGCCACTGACCGAGGGCCGGCCAGAATCTGTCCGGGGCGCCCGGGTCAGCAGTCGCTCCGCGGTTATCGAGGTTGGCGGCTCGGGTTGAGCGGACGGAGCCCGTCCGGGTTCGCGGATTCGCGGCCTTTCTCCGTCTGAAGATTTTTCACCGGGAGTTCCCGGTTCCGGCCGCCGGCGCCGACTCACGCTCGGCTAACGGTCGGGCGACGGTGCCCGGCCTATCGGGGGGGCGTGCCGAACGACGGTTCCCCAGCCGCCCGACGTGACCTGCGAGCCCTCGGGGCCCCGCTCACGCGCGAGCCGATCGTCGGGCAGAGCCCGGCCCTCAGGCGCGTGCTCGCCGCTGCCGACCGGATCGCCCCGACGACGATGAGCGTGCTCGTCACCGGTGAGACGGGCACCGGCAAGGAGGGCCTCGCGCGCCGCCTCCACGACGCCAGCGGGCGCACCGGGCCGTTCGTCGTCGTGAACTGCGCTAGCCTGCCGCCGGACCTCGTGGAGTCCGAGCTCTTCGGTCACGAGCGTGGCGCCTTCACCGGCGCGGTCGGAACTCGCAGCGGTCTCGTCCTCGAGGCGAGCGGCGGGACGCTGTTCCTCGATGAGGTCGGCGAGCTGCCGATGGACGTGCAGGCGAAGCTGCTGCGGCTGCTCCAGGAGAGAGAGGTTCTTCCGCTGGGCGGGCAGCGCGCCGTGAAGGTCGACGTGCGCGTCGTGGCCGCGACCTGGCGCGACCTGCGCGCCCGTGTGGCCGAGGGCGCCTTCCGCGAGGACCTGCTCTACCGGCTCGCCACCTTCGAGCTCGCGCTCCCGGCGCTCCGCGAGCGCGGGGACGACGTCCTGCTCCTCGCAAGGCACACCGTCGACGGCTTCGTGCGACAGCCGGGGATCGGGCGGAGGACGCTCGCGCGGACGGCGGGGGCGGCGCTGCGCGCGCACGAGTGGCGTGGGAACGTGCGCGAGCTCCAGGCGGTGCTCGCGCGGGCGGCGGTGCTCGGCGACGGGCGGACGATCACCGGGGCGGACATCCGCTCGGCCTTGCCGCAGCCGAAGGCCGGGGCCTCGAGTGTGGAGGAGCGGGTGCTCGCGCTACTCGAGTCCGCGGGCGAGGTCGCGGTCGGGCAGGTGATGGCGGCGTTGCGAGTGCCGCGGACGACGGCGTGGCGGGCGATGGCGGCACTCGTCGAGGCAGGGAAGCTCGAGGCGGTCGGGGAGACGAAGGGGCGGAGGTACCGGGTCGCGCGGCCGAGGGTGGCGGCGGCGCCGGCGGGCGCCGAGGACCCACGGTGGGCGAAGGTGCTGGAGATCGCGCGGCGGGAGGGGAAGGTGACGCGGGCGCGGGTGGTCGAGGTGCTCGGGGTGTCGGAGAGTACGGCGGGGAGGGTCCTGGTGGAGATGTTCTCCGCTGGCGCCGTGGGACGCACGGGAAGCGGGCGGGCGTGTACTTACTCGCCCGTCACGCGATCCGATCTATGGCTTCGCCGGGACCCACCAGCCTAGGTAGCCGAGGCCCGCGACGAGTACCGCGATGACGACGCCTACCGCAACGAGGACAGGCGCCTCCTTCAGCTTCTGCAGCATCATCTGGCGGAACCCGAGAAGCGCGGGGGCGTTTGGTCCCCGCGCGGCAGCCACCACCGATGCGGCATCACCTGCGGTGGCGGGTGCCGAAACTCCGGTCGCTCCGGCACTGACGACGCCCGTCGCGATTCGGGCCACGTCCTCGCTCCGGAGGCCCGTGGCCTTCCGGATGCCTCCACCGTCGTGGAACTCGATGGAGCCCGCGTCAGCGGCGGGGCCAGCGGTGCGAGCGAGCTGCTGCCCGAAGCCGCGGCACGGCAAGCCGATGGCTTCGAATTCGGCCTTGAGCGCCGCCACCTCTCCCGGGTGCTCCTCGGTGACGAGACGCTGCATCCCCGCGAACGAGAAGGGGCTGGGAGCGAATTGCGCACGTCCGTCCCCGAGCTCATCGAGCCTTTCGAAGAGGACACCGTAAACCTGTGCAGCCGAATGGAGCGCGTCGTAGGCAGTTTCTGACCGAAACCTCCTCCAGTGGGCGTTGGCGGAGGAGCCTTCGAGTTCATCTACGGCGACGACGGTCTCAACCTCATTGAAGTGCTCAACCGCGCAGCGCTGGATCTCTGCGAGGAAAGTCCGCCGTGTCGCATTGTCAGCCGAATCCCAGCGCGCCTCTGCGTCCGAGAAAGCCCCGACCAACTTTGCCTTACTGACCTTGAGTCGTTCCTGCGTGTCCTCGATCTTGCCCACGTGTGCTCCAGCCTACTTGCGGCTCTTGGAACGCAACTTGAAGACAATCGCGTTCAGGTCGGAGTAGTCCAATCCCCCCGGTCTTGATGATCCCTTCGAGGTGTCGCTCGGCGAGCACGTCGAACACGATGCGTCTCCAGTCGTCTTCGCTCGGCGGCTCCCCGGATCGCTGGAAGTACGTGATGACTCTCAGGCGGATCTTCAGGAGCTCCGCATCGTTCGGTGGCGAAGGGAGGTCGAACAAGTGGACGATCGCCCATCGAAGCTGATCATCCTCGGCAGCCACTACTTCCTCTTCTGCGGTCGAAACTGGTTGACCGCCGCATTCAAGTCCGAGTAGTCGAGCCCATCCTTATGCGGCACCTCGGCCGGTCGCTCAACGATCGGAACCTTGGTCGACTCTCGAGCCGGGGCCGGCGGGTCCTTCTTGTGCGCTTCGTTCGGGTCCATCACATCTCCGCGTGGGCGCCGAGCTCCTATCGCGAAGACGACGGCTGGCCACGTGCTTGCCTCCGCCTCCACTCCCGCATCTGCCCCCTCTCCTCCATCCTCGCGATCCCCCTCAGCTCCTTCTCCGTCACCCCGAGCTCCCCCTCGCCAGCGGCCTCGATCGCCGCGAGGATCTCCGGCGCGAGGTCCAGCAGAGAGAGCAGCTGGCTCACCCGCGTCCCCGAGAGTCCCACGCTCCGGGCGAGCGCCCGCACGGACGAGTACCGCCCGGTCTCCACGAGCGCCTGCAGCTCCCGCGCGTGGGCGAGGTGCTGGGCGAGCCCCCGGTGCCGCGCGTGCTTCCGCACGTCCACCCCGACGTCGGCCTCCTGCGCCTGGTCGAGCCCCAGCATCGCCCGGTAGCGCTGCACCTGCTCCTTTGACCCGAGCGCGGCGAGCATCCGCAGCTCCTTCTCCCCGAGCACCGGCCCGGTCCGCCCCGGCTGCTCGATGTCGCGCCAGATCTCCGGCGCGAGCTTCATCAGCCGGAGGAGCTGGCAGACCCGGGCGCGGGTGACGTGCTCGCGGCGGGCGGCGTCGGCCGGGCGGCGCTTCGGCTCGCAGGCGATCCAGTCCGAGATGGCTCGGGCCTTCGCGAGGGTCGCACGGACGCGCTTCAGCCGAGCGGCCCACGGGTCACGACGCCGTGACTCGATTCCGTGACTCGATTCGCGATCCCGTGACTCGATTCCGCGTCCGGCTCCTTCGGCCTTGCCTTTCGCGTGACTCGATTCGGAGTTCCGCACGGCGGTCGCCTCCGCGGAGGCCGGACGCACCTCGACCGGCCGGCGGAACCGCCGGAGGGCGAGGGTGGCGGCGCGGGGCTTACGCTCTCCGCCTCCAGCCGGGATGTCCGCCGACACGATCCAGGTCGTCAACACCTGGGTTCTCGTGTCGGTCAGGACCGTTATGGCTCCCGCTGGTGGACTTGAACCACCGACCCACGGATTAACAGTCCGTTGCTCTAACCAACTGAGCTAAGCGGGAATGACGCCCGCCGCCTTATCGGCCCTCGCCCGGGTCGTCAACGGGTGACGAGGATGGGCACCTTGCAGTGCCGCAGCACCCGCTCGGTGACGCTCCCCAGCAGCGCCCGCTTGATCCCCGTCCGCCCGTGGGTCCCCATCACCACGAGGTCGTAGCCCCGCGCCGCCTCCGCGCAGATCTCGTCCGGCGCGTAGCCCTCCCGCACGAGGATCTGCGCCCCCGGCGCCTCGTCGGCGCGGAGCCGCTCGAGCGCCTTCGTGCTCTCCCGCTGCACCTCCTCGCGGACCGACTTCGCCGTCTCCGGCACCGCGAACCCGTAGGCCGCGAGATCGCCGTAGTACAGCTCCGGCGCGAGGCCGACGTGCATCAGCGTCACCCGCTCCCCCAGCCCCCGCGCGAGCCGCACCGCGTGCGCCGAAGCCTCGGAGAAATCCACGGGGACCAGCACGTTCTTGAACACGTCCGGAATGTAGGCACTTGCCGAAACGAACGCTCGTGCTATTCTGGGTCCATGAGCAAGGGCGAGTCCACACGCCGCGCCATCCTCGACCGCGCGGCCGTGCTCGCCCGGCGGGACGGGCTCGAGGGCCTCACGATCGGGGCGCTGGCGAGCGAGATGGGGATGTCGAAGTCGGGCCTGTTCGCCCACTTCGGCAGCAAGGAGGAGCTGCAGGTGCGGGTGCTCGAGCACGCCGCGGAGTCCTTCGTCGACGCCGTCGTCCGCCCCGGCCTCGCCGCCCCGCGCGGGGCGCCGCGCATCCGCGCGCTGTTCGATCGATGGCTCGCCTGGGGAGGGAGCGATCACGGGTGCCTCTTCGTCGCCGCCGCCGTCGAGCTGGACGATCGCGACGGCCCCCCGCGCGAGCGCCTCGTCCAGATCCAGCACGACTGGCTCGACCTGCTCGCCAACACCGCCCGCACCGCGGTCCGCGAGGGCCACTTCCGCGACGACGTCGACCCCGACCGCTTCGCCCACGACCTCTACGGCATCATGCTCGCCTGCCACCACGCCCGCCGCCTCCTTCGCGACCCCCGCGCGATCGAGCGCGCCCGGGCGTCCTTCGAATCCGTCCTCCACGCCTGTCAGTGAGGTTTTCGATGAGAAAAAGCACGAACGTTCGTCTGCTCAGTCTGGCGCTCCGGGTCCTTCCGACCGCGCTCGCGGCGCGGCTCGCGCTCCGCGTGTTCATGACGACGCGCCGGCGCCGCATCACCTCGCCGAACGGCCGCCGCTTCACCGTCGGCGACGGCGTCACGGGCTGGTGGTGGGGCGACGGCCCGCCGGTCTACCTCGTCCACGGCTGGAACGGGCACGCGGGCCAGCTCGCGGGCTTCGTCGACCCGCTCGTCGCCACCGGCCACCGCGTGGTCGCCTTCGACGCCCCCGGCCACGGCGCGACGGGCGGGGGCCTCTCCTCCGTCGCCCACATCGCCGACGCGCTCGTCGCCGCCGTCGGCCTCCACGGCGCCCCCCGCGGCGTCGTGGCGCACTCCCTCGGCGCCGCCGCCACGGCGCTCGCCCTCCGGCGTGGCCTCCCGGAGCCCGATCGCCTCGTGTTCGTCGGGCCGGCGACCCGCCCGAGCCGGTACCTGCGCGGCTTCCTCGACCTCCTCGACGCCCCGCTCGCCGTCCGCGACGCTTTTTACGCCGCCATCCGCGACCGCCTCGGCGTCGCCGCGGGCGAGGTCGACATCGCCCCCGTCCCAGGCGTCCCGCTGCTCGTGGTCCACGACGCCGACGACCGCGAGGTCCCCGCCGCGAGCGCCTGCGAGCTCGTGAAGGCCTGGCCCGGCGCCCGCCTCGTGACCACCCAGGGCCTCGGCCACCGCCAAGTCCTCGGCGACCCCGCCGTCGTGACCGCGGCCTCGCGCTTCCTGAGCGGGATCACGCCGCAACGCTGCGCGTGTGGCCACCTCGCCGGCCAGTGCGACCGCTGCGCGCTCGACCGCGAGCTCTTCCGCCCGGCGAGCCGCCTCGCGACGGCGTGAGGCCCGCGCCCCTACGGCGTCGCGACGACCGCCCGAAGCTCCGCCCGCTCGCTCGCCGCGAGCCGCCGCTGCACCCGCGCGCGCTGCCGCTCGTCGGGCGTGGCGAGCGCCGCCCGCGCGAGCTCCGTGGCCTCCGCGAGCGGCAGCAGGTCGAGCTTGCCGACGACCACCAGCGCGAGCCCGGCCCGCGACGGGTCCGCCATCCACGGCCGCACGCGCGCGGCGGTCTCCGCGTCCGGGTAGAGCTCGACGAGGCACCGCGCCGCCCGCACCGGCACCCAGGGCGGCTGCACGTCCTCTTC
The DNA here is from genome assembly GCA_049322475.1 of Myxococcota bacterium. Classification (GTDB taxonomy): domain Bacteria; phylum Myxococcota_A; class UBA796; order UBA796; family SXON01; genus JBMOQZ01. Next base: position 70,294 of record JBMOQZ010000309.1, read on the forward strand.
GGCGAGCCCCGCGAGCTCCTCCCGGGCGACCTCGCCGAGCGCGGCGCAGCCCGGCTCGTCCCGCGCCCGCAGCACCTCGTACGCCCCCGCCCACGCCGCCGCGATCAGCGCGATCATTCGACCCCCACGTAGTGGTTGATCACGCCGGCCTGCTCGCCGGTGATCTCGTCCTGCCGCTCGCACGCCGAGCCGCCCCCGCAGAGCGGGTAGGGGAACATCAGGTTGTGGCCGAGCTCGGACTCGCAGGTGCGCCATGCGTCGCACTCCGCGGTGTCCTCGAGCGCGTCCCACCACTCCCACGCGCCGTACCCCCCGTCCTCCACCGGGTGGTAGAGCCCGAGGTAGTGGCCCACCTCGTGGGCGATCGTCTCGCCCATCAGCAGCACCTCGGGGTCCCGGAACGTCGCGTCCGCGCCGGCGTTGGCGAGCCAGCCGATCTCCACCACCGTGATCGGCGTCGGCGCGTACGGCCCGGGGATGGCGGCGGCCTCGCCGTAGAGCGTGTCGTCGCCCTCGACGGTCTCGCCGATGACCACCAGCACGCTGCGGGCCTCCTCGCCGGCGAGCAGCGTCTCGACCTCGTCCTGGCCGGAGTACGCGGCGGGCAGGTCCGGGTCGAGCGGGATGTCGGCGAACTCCACCTCGAGCGTGACGCCGATGCCGGCGAACAGCTCGCCCCAGTACTCCACCGCCCGCTCGGTCGCCGACACCACGGCCTCGTCGTCGCCGACGCCCTCCGCGTAGGCGACGACCGCCCGGAGCGAGCCCGCGCCGACGTCGGGCTCCGGCCGGGTGAGGACCTCGATCTCCACGTCCTCGCCGCCCTGGTAGTCCCAGTTCGAGTCGACCGTGGTGCCCACCACGGTCCACGTCCCCGCCTCGAGCGGCCCGTCGATCGCGCGGACGGGCCAGTTGCACGCGATCGCGAGCCGCGCGGGGATGATGCAGTCGGTGAGCGACCGCGGCGAGTCCCACAACGCCTCCCAGTCGAGCACCTTGTCGCCGGCGGGGTCGTACACGTACTCGAACGCCGAGAGGCCGCGGCCCCGGCGCAGGATGACCTGGAAGACCTCGCCGTCTTCCACCTCCACGGGGATCTCGACGAAGCCGTTCGCGTCGGTGGTCGCCGAGTAGGTGTGCGAGGTGACGGTCCCGGACGAGGGCGGGCCGTCGTCCTCGGGCTTCGGCGAGCGCGTGTCGGCGGTGTCGACGCACGCGATCAGGCACAGGATCATGGCGTGAAGACTACCTTCGCGGGGAGCGCCCTGTCGTTGCGCACCGAACCGTCGACCGTACAGCCGTGGAGCTCGAGCGTGGGCGTGCGCGTCGTGGTGCCGCGGACGTCGACGTCGCCGGCGACGTGCGTCCCCACGAGCGTGAGCCGCGCGCCCTCGCGGGCCGCCACGTTCCCGAGCAGCTCGCCGCCCTTCACGCGTACGTCGGCGACCCCGGTGGCCATCAGCTCGCTCGCGGTCTGCGCGCGGTTGTCGCGCACGACGGTGTCCTCCAGCACGAGCCGCCCGCGGCTCGCGTAGATCCCGCCCCCGACGCCCTGCGGCGCCCGGTTCTGCGCGACGACGCAGCGCGTGAGCGTCACGTCGCTGAAGCCCGTGAGCCGCAGCCCGCCGCCGCCGTCGCCGTGCCCGCCGCGCAGCGTCACGCCCTCGATCACCACGGTGAGGGCGTCGCCGTCGACCTCCACGGCCGCGCCTGTCCCGCCGGCGTCGATGACCGCGCCCTCCTCGCCGCGCACCGTCACGCTCTGCTCGACGCGCAAGGGCCCCGCGTGGACGCCGGGCCCCAGCCGCACGACCCCGCCGTTCGCCACGGCCTCCGCCAGCGGCGAGCCCGCCTCGACCCGGACCTCGCTCATCCCTGCGTCTTCTTCGCGGGCGGCGTGTTGGTCGTGAGGCTGTCGAACAGCGCCAGGAACTTCGCGGGGGTGATCGGCTTCGGCTGGTAGGTGCCCCAGGGGTTGTAGAACTGCAGCTCCTTGCCGTTGACGACCTCCTCGAACGCGTAGGCGTGGTTGCCGATGATGAACGCGTCGAGGTCGAGCACGCCCTCGTAGTCGAACTCGACCTGCAGGTCGGCGGCGGCGGCGGGGCCCTTCTTGGGGTCGTAGGTCAGCCGCATCGTGTGGGCGTCGTCGCCCTTGTAGTGGACGTGGCCGTCCTTCACCGTGTCGCCGGTGATCGTGCCCTTCTGGTCGCCCTCCTCGCCCTCGTCCCAGGCCTCGTCCGCCTTGCCCTTCTTGTCGGTGATGCGCAGCGAGCCCGGGATGATCTCGTTCCAGCGGTGGGTCTGCGTGACCTTGCCCTTGAAGGGGCCGTCCTTGCTCCCCGAGAAGGGCGTCTGGACCGCCGACTTCATGCCGTCCTTCACGCCCGCGTAGATCGCCTTGCCGTCCTTCTTCGCCTGCTGGAAGAAGGGGACGACCTCGGCCTCCTTCATGCTGGAGGGCCGCTTGTCCTTCGAGCGCGAGCCGGTGATCTCGGCCATGGCCTGCTCGCCCGTGCCGCCCTCGCCGATCACGTCGTAGCCGCCCTTCCATTTGGCGTAGGCCTTCTCGATGATCGCGGGCCACATCTTGCCGCCGGGGTCGCCGGCGTAGCTGGGGTCGTTGCGGCTCTTCTTCTCGGTGGGGAGGTAGGCGTCGACCTCGATGTAGACGGGCTTGTACTTGCCGCCGTTGTCCTCTTCGTAGAAGCGAACGGTGTAGGTGCCCTTCTCCTTGTCGTACTTGACCATGTCCTTGATGGCCTGCGGCGAGGCGTTCGCGACGGCGGCCATCGAGGCGATGAAGAAGCAGTCGCCGATCGCGCCCTGGGCGGTGTCCTTGCCGGTGGGGTCGACGGGGGAGTGGTCGCCCTCGACCTTGCTGTAGACGAAGTCGTCGGTGAGGGCCTTGTTGTCTTCGTCGCGGGTGAGCGCGGGCTGATCGGAGAAGACCGCCGCGTCGACCCAGCCCTCGACGTTCTTCTTGCCGCTACGCACGCTCACCTTGAGGCGGCCGTCCTTCGACTCGAGCACCTCGGCCTCGGCGCCGTCGGCGACGCGGGTCTTGCGGCTGTTCCCGGTGGAGCTCTTGTAGAGCGTGACCTCCTTGCCGGTGCCGATGAGGGCGCCCCGCTGGCCCTTCGTGGTCTTCGCCGGGCGGAGGGGCTGCTTGGCGCCCGGCTCCTTGAGCTCGGGGCCGCGGTGGGTGGGGGTGGCGACGTCCGCCTCGGTCTGCACCGCGGCGTTGCCGAGGCGGTCCTGCTTGTCCTTCGGAGGGGTCGCGTCCACCGCGGGCGGCGGGGAACCCGTCTTCTTCCCGGGGGCACGGGTCTGGCTGAGCATACGCCCTCCCGCCCGCATGGTAGGCGAAATGGAGGTCGCGCTCAAGCTGGCGAGGCGTGTTCCGATGGGTGGGGCATGCTCACCATCCTGCTCCTCGCGCCGTCGGCCGGCGCGGACGATGGCGTCGCCATGCGCAACGACGCGGGGGCGGCCCTCCACTGGAAGGCCTTCCCCGTCGCCTACGCGGTCGACCCGGCCAACCCGATCGACCTCGACCCGGACGCCGCCCTCTACGAGATCGTCGCCGCGGGCAGCGCCTGGAACCAGGCCCAGGACGTCGGCGTCGAGCTCGACTTCGAGGGCGCGGTGGAGGCCGGTCCCATCGGGTTCGACGACGAGGCCAACGTCGTGAGCTTCGAGGGCTCGTGGCCCTTCGACCCCGAGATGCTCGCGCTCACCGCGGTGTGGTCCACCGAGGACGGCACGGTGCTCGGCTTCGACATGCAGATCAACGCCGAGGACCACGACTGGTCCGTCGCCGGCGACCCCGACGCCGCCGACCTCCGCAACGCCGTCGCCCACGAGTTCGGCCACGCCCTCGGCATCTCCCACCTCGGCGAGGCCGACGCCACGATGTACGCCACGTCGACCGCCGGCGAGACGCTCAAGCGCGACCTCGACGACGTCGACGTCGCCGCGCTCGACGAGATCTACGGCGAGGGCGGCGCCTTCCCGATCGAGGACCCCGAGGACGCGCTCCGGGTCTGCGCCCCCGCCGCGGGGTCCCCGATCGCCTCCGCCCTCGTCCTCGCCATCGCTCTCCTCCGCCGGAGGTCGTCGTGATCCTCGCCGCCTCGCTCGCCTACGCCGCCCAGATCGCCCCCGTCGACCGTGACGCGGTCGCCGACACCGTCGCGAGCGGCGAGGTCGCCGACATCTGGGTCGAGTCCGACGCCGGGCTCCTCTGGAGCGTCGCCCGCCTCGACGACGGGACCGTGTTCCGCCTCCCCGGCGGCTGCCTCGACGGGATCTGCGTGACGGTGCCCGGCGCGCCCCGGATCGCGGTCGGCGACCACGTCCGCGTGTGGCTCCGCGGCGAGGACCCCGTGGGCCTCTGGGCGGGGATCGAGCGTTTCGTGCCGTAGCCCCCCGCGCAGACCTTGACGCGCCAAGAGGCCACGTGTTCAACTGGCCGGACCTCCGTGAAGACCGTCGTCCGCGCCATCGCCACCGTCGCCGTCGCCGGCCTGGGCCTCGTGTGCGCCCACGTCGCGACGCCGCGCGTCGACGCGTCCACGCCCGTCGCCGCCCCCGCGCCGCCCGCGCGTACGCCGGCGACCGGCTGGTTCCGCCCGGACTGGTACCCGGCGACGCCCGAGCTCGACGCCGTCGCCGCGATGGACGCGAAGGGCCCCACCGAGGGCCCGCCCGTCCGGTCGCGCGCCGTGTTCGTCCACGACCTCGACGCGGGCGAGACCCTGTACGAGAAGAACGCCGACGTCGTCCGGCCGGTCGCCTCGCTGACGAAGATGGTGTCCGCGCTCGCGCTCGTCTCGACCGGCGCCGACCTCGAGAACGGCTTCTGCGTGACCGCGGCGCAGTACCCGACGCGCAGCGGCGCGACGAGCCGCCTGTCCACGGGCGACTGCCTGACCGGCTGGGACACGCTCGGGGCCGCGCTGGTCGCCAGCGACAACCGCGGCGCCTTCGGCATGGCCGCCGTCGCCGACCTCGACGTCGACGCGTTCGTCGCGCGCATGAACGAGGTGAGCGAGGAGCTGGCGATGACCAGCTCGACGTGGAGCGATCCCTCCGGCCTCGAGGACGAGAACCTGTCGACCGCGCGGGACATCGCGCGCGCCACCGTCGCCGTCGCCGCCCACCCGGTGCTCTCGCTGGTGTCGACGGCGCCGTTCTGGGACCTCCACCGCGCCAACCGCCAGAACGCCCGCCGCCTCTTCACGACCGCGCGCATCGCCGGCCGCGAGGACATCGAGATGCTCGCGGCGAAGACCGGCTACACCGACACCGCCCGCTACTGCTTCACCACGGTGGTGCGCACCGACTCCGGCCGCCGCGTCGTGATCACGCTGCTCGGCGGGGAGGGGAAGCTCACGCGTTGGGCGGACGTGGACCGGATCTTGAGGTGGCTGGAGTAGGCGGGGACCCCGCGCCCGGGTCACAGACGCCCTGACTGCAATGCCGGGCGTCGACAGTCCTGCCGACTGCAAGACTTAGGCCGCCGAGCGTGGGGGCGCTCGTCGAAAACTCAGGTTCATCCGTGCGCGAGGGAGCAGGAGGCGCGGCGGTGTTGCACTCGCGCCCTCTGTCGGGGCCCCGCGTTGCACTCGGGCCCTCTGTACCCGGAGACGGGCTGGGCGTTGCCGGTCGCCGGAATGGTCAAGTGTAGGATCCTGACCCCGGTTTACTTTGAGTACATAGCGACGGCCCGCCGTCCCGCCCCCCGAGATACCCCTCCGCCCCATGACGCCCATCCACGTCGTGTCCGGCTTCCTCGGCGCCGGCAAGACCACCACGATCACCGCGCTCCTGCGCCGCTTTCCGCGCTCCGCGGTCGTCGTGAACGACTTCGGCGACGCGCGCATCGACGCCACGCTGCTCGACGGCGCCGCCACCGTCACCGACATCGCCGGCGGCTGCGTGTGCTGCACCGCGCCGGAGGGCCTCGCCCGCACGCTCGGCGCGATCCTCGACGAGGTGCGCCCGGACCGCGTGTTCATCGAGCCGAGCGGCCTCGCCCGGCCCCAGGACGTGCTCGACATGCTGACGCGGGGCGGGTTCGCCGACCGCGTCGAGGTCCGCCCCACCGTGGTGCTCGTCGACCCCGCCCGCCTCGACGGCGCACCCGACGTCTTCGAGGAGCAGCTCGAGGCCGCCGACGTGCTCGTCGCCAACCGCTGCGACCTCGCCAGCGCCGAGCAGATCGAGGCCTTCCGCGACCGCGCGGCGAAGCTCTGGCCGGGGCCCGCCCGCGTGATCGAGACGAGCTACGGCGCGCTCCCGGACGACGCGCTCGCCTGGCGCGACGGCGAGGGCCCCCGCGCCCGCGCCCACCACCACGACCACCACCACGAGGGCTTCGTCTCGCGCTCCTGGGTGTGGTCGGCGGGCGAGCGCTTCGCGTGGGACGCCCTGCGCCGCCTGCTGACCGGGACGCCGGGGATCGCCCGCTTCAAGGGCATCTTCCACGGCGACCTCGGTTGGTTCCGGCTCGACTGGGCCGGCGGCAAGGTCCACGTCGCGCCGACGCCCTGGCGTCGCGACAGCCGCGCCGACCTCATCGCGGGCGACGCCGACGCCATCGAGGCCTTCACCGCCGGGCTCGCGGCCTGCCGGCTCGCCGAGGCGCCCGCGCCGGACGGCCCGACCGTCGAGGTCGTGGACGCCGACGGCCACGCGCTCGCGCTCTCCCGCGAGGCCCTCGCCGCGTTGCCCGGGCAGGTCGCCGACGTGTCGGCGCTGGTCCCCGGCCGCGCCGGCGCC
>JBMOQZ010000310.1:0-8436 GCA_049322475.1 Myxococcota bacterium
CGCTCGCCGCGCTCGGCGTCGGGCGCCCGTGGCTCTGGACGATCGCGCTCCTCGGCGCCTCGCGCTTCCTCGACGACCGCCTGCTCATGCCGCGCACGCAGGCGCTCTCGCTGGCGTTCCTCCTCGCCGGCGTCGCGATCGCCCGCGCCGGCCGCCCGCGCTGGCTCCTCCCCCTCGGCTTCGCCTTCGCCTGGACCTACCACCTGTCCGCGATGCTCGTGCCCGTCGCCCTCGTCGTGGGGCTCGCCCGCGCCGACGTACGCCCGGCGCTCTGGGCCGCGCTCGGCGTCGCGGCGGGCTTCGTGCTGCACCCGCAGTCGCCCCGCACGCTCGAGTTCTTCTGGCTGCACGCCGTCGAGAAGGTGCTCAACCCCACCGGGCAGGCCGTCGGCGCCGAGTGGATGCCGACGGACACCGCGACGTGGCTCGTCCACACCGCGCCCGTCTGGCTCTGGGCCGGGTGGATCGCCCTGCGCGCGCGCGGGACGGCCGCCGACACGAAGGCCCTCGCGCTGCTCGCCGCCGGCTGGCTCGCCGCCTCCTGCTTCGCCGTGAAGTGGCTCGAGTACGGCGTCCCGTTCGCGATGCTCGCGCTCGCCTCGCTCTGGCGCGACGCGCGGGCGAGCACCCTGCCGCTCTGGCTCGGCGTCCCGCTCGCCGTCTGGAACGGCCAGCAGGCCCTCGCCCACGTCCGCGAGACGCTCCCGCCCGCCGACCGCCTCGCGCCCGTCGCCGCCGCGCTCCCCGCCGAGGGCTGCCGCGTCTTCCACGCCGACTGGACCGACTTCTCCGAGCTCTTCTTCCACGCGCCGCAATGCGCGCTCACGGTCGGCCTCGACCCCCACTTCCTCTCCGCCGGCGACCCGAAGCGAGCCCGCCTCGTCGAGGCCGCGCTCGCCGGGCAGGTCGAGCGCGTGGGCGACATGGCCGCCGACGCCTTCGGCGCCACCCACGTCCTCACCACGAGCGAGCCGATGCGCGCCCGCGCCGCCGCCGATCCCCGGCTCGAGCTCCTCGTGGACGAGCACGGGGCCCAGCTGTGGGCCGTCCGCTGAACCTCCGCGAGCGGGGCCGCTGGGTCGAGGCCCTCGACGACGGCGACCCCGTCGAGCGCGCGCGCGCCCTCGTGTTGCTCGGCCGCCTCGAGGAGGCCCTCGCCGTCGCGCCGCCGGGCGTCGCCCGCGCCGAGGCTCTGCTCGCGCGCGGCGATCCCCTCGCCGCCCTCGGCGAGACCGACGACCTGCTCGTCCACGCCCACGCCCGCATCGCGCTCGGCGAGCCCGAAGCCGCGTTCGCCCCCGCCGCGCGCGCCCTCGCCGCCGCCGACGGCGACTACGACCGCGCGCAGGCCCGCCTCGCGCTCGCCGAAGCCCACCACCGCTGCGGCGGGCTGCAGGACGCCGAGGACGCCTGGCGCATCGCCGGCGAGCACCTCCGCGCCATCGACCCCGACCACCGCGAGCTCGGCCGCGTCTACGACGGCCTCGGGAACACGCTGCGCAAGGCCGGCGACCTCCGCGGCGCGGTCGACTGTCACCGCCTCGCCCAGCGCCACCACGGCGACCACCCGCTCGGGCGAGCCGCCTCGCTCCACGCCCTCGCCCAGTGCCAGCGCCGCCTCGGCGACTTCGAGGGCGCCCGCGCCTCGCTCCGGGAGGCCGCGCGGCTGACCGAGCCCCTGCTGGGGGGCGACCACCCGGACACCTGGGTCACGCGCTTCGAGCTCGCGCGCGTGGAGGTCGACTGCGGCGACTACGACGGCCTACAGCGCATGCAGGACGCGCGCGACCGGGTCGCGACGCTGCTCGGCGCCGACCACCCCACCGTCCGCGCGATGGACGTCTGGCTCTGATAGAACGCCCCGATGTTCCTGCTCTCCGCCTGCTTCGCCGAGAAGGACCCGGGCCCGGCCGACCTGCGCTCGCACCCGTCGCGGGACGGCGACGCGGACACCGACACCGACGCCGACGCCGACGCGGACGGCGACACCGACGCCGACGGCGACGCCGACGCCGACACGGACGCGGACGCCGACTGGGTGCTCGCCCCCTGGCTGGGCATCGACGGCAACGCGCCCATCGACTCGAGCACCGGCGCGCTCGCCTCCCAGCTCGCCGACCCCGCGCTCGTCGCCTCGTCCGGCGCGGGCTGGGTGCGGATCAACTTCCTGCTCGGGCCGTGGGACTCGCCCGAGGACCCCGACTGGCAGGCGACCTACGACGCGCTGGTCGACGGGCTGGTCGGCGAGGGGCTGCAGGTCTACGGCCTCATCGGGGCCGAGTCCGTCGCGAGCGACGCCGAGGTGGGCAGCGACGAATGGCTCGCCGCCTACACGTACAACTTCGTGGCGATCGTCGGGCACTTCAAGGACCGCGTGCGCGTGTTCGAGTCCTTCAACGAGCCCAACAACTGGATCGCCGAGGGCACGCCCGCGCTGTCCGCCGAGCGCTACGCGCTCTTGCTTCAGGACGTCTACCTCGAGACAAAGCACCACAACGGTCACGACGCCGACCCGAGCTGGCAGGTCACGCTCGTGAGCGGCCCGCTCTTCACCCACGACCTCGACGACGGCGGCGCCTACCTCGCCGAGACCTACTGGCACGGCCGCAACAGTTGGGCGTGGGACTGGACCGCCGGCGAGACGGGCGGCTACCCGCTCGACGGCGTCGGCGCGCACCTCTACGTCGCGCAGGGCGAGACGGGCGCCACGGCCGTCGGCGAGGGCATCGAGGCCAACCTCTCCGCGATGCAGGCGGTCCTCGACGAAGAGGACCCCGGCAAGCGCTTCTGGATCAGCGAGATCGGCTGGAACGCGGACTACGTCGGCGAGGAGGGCCAGGCCGACGCGGTGAGCGCGGCGCTCGACACGCTGCGCGACGACCCCCGCGTCGCGATGGCGAGCTGGTTCTGCCTCGTCGACTGGCCCGGCCAGAGCTGGGGCCTGCGCTGGGACGCCGACAACCCGAAGGCGGCGTGGTCGCGGTTCCAGCGGGAGGCGGCGGAGTAGCGGTCCCCCTCAGGGACGCCGCCGCTTCTCCAGCGCGAGGTCGAGCTCCGCGCGCGACGGAACCATCTCGCGCAGGTCCTGCACCCGGCGGGCGATCTGCGCGGCGAGGACCTCGGGCGCCATGCCCATCCGGCTCTGGATCCGCGCGGCGAGCCCGGCCTCCACGCTCTCGGCGCCCTCGCGCCCGAGTCGCTCCCACAGCTCGCGGACGCAGGGGTCGCAGAGCTGGTCGGCCGGGTGCACCATCTCGCCCGCGAACATCGGGAAGTGGGCGCGGCACGCCGTGCAGACCATCGTGCGGAGCGCGGCCCAGCCCATGCGCCGAAGTAGCCGGCGGGCGGCCGCGCGGCGTGTAGCCGTCCGTACGCCCGGAGCCCCCGCGAGCGGCCGGCCGCTACCCGAACCGCCGCCCCTGCTCGACGATCTCCGCGACGGTCGGCAAGCGCCGGTCTCGCAGCGCGCGGACGCCGGCCTCCACGCGGCGCGCGGCCGGGAGCGCGTCCCACACGGTGAGCGCCACCTCGCGGGCGAGGCGGCGCGGCGTGGCGGCGTCCTGCCGGGCCGAGCGGGGCTGGCGCCAACGCACCACCGCGGCCTGCACGCCGTCCCAGAACTCGCGGCGGGCCTCGAGCGAGGCGAGCGCGCCCGCGCGGATCATCGCGCGGTTCTCCTCGGTGGTGGCGTAGCGGTAGAGCGCCTCCTCGAGCCAGGCGCCGTGGTCCTCGTCCTGGTCGACGTGCAGCGTGAAGTAGGCGATCTCCTCCTCGCGGAAGCCGGCGCGCCGCAGGCCGGGGATCACCGCGTGGAACATCGACGGGATGGCCCACTCGTGGCCGGGCCCCACGGCCCCGAGGCCCACGAGGAAAGGCTGGGTGCGCACGATCTCGCGGTGCCGGGCGATGAACCGCGCCGCCGGGTGGGGGACGCGGCCGCTCTTCACGAAGCCGGGGTCGCCGCCCGTCGCGACGAGGAAGCGCGCGTACATCTCGCTGTGATCGTGGCCCTCGCTGCCCTCGCCGTACTCGTCGACGAGCACCTTCGCGAGCCACAGCTTGGCCTCGCTGTCGGGCGCGCGGACGAGCAGCGCCTCGAGGTAGCTGCAGAACACGCACACGAGCGGGAAGTGGTTCTCGCCGAAGACGCGGTAGTCCTCCTTCGAGAACGGGGTGGTCGCGAGCCGGTTGAGCAGGAGGTGGTTCACGCCGGGGTGCGACGCGATCTCCGCGCGGAGATCGGCGAGGAACACGCGGCCGAGGTCGGTGTTTCCCATCACTTCGCCGCCAGGGGGAGCTCTTCGTGCCAGAGCCGCGGGCGTCGCCGCACGACCTCCTCGTGGGCCTCGCCGCCCGGGTAGGCCACGTCGTCCCATCGCGCCCCGTTGCGCGCGCCGGGGCCGTTCAGCAGGCCCTGCTCGTCGCGGAGGAAGCTGGTCGGGTCGCGGTGGACGCGCTGGTAGCGCCAGGCCCGCGCGAAGAACCAGGCGATGCCGGGCCCGGTGCGACGGATGAGCTCGGGCCGCTTGCGCACCATGTTGAGCATGGCGGTGCGGATCGTCGGCTTGAGCGCGTCCACGCTGCGCGCGAAGTGCCGGTAGAACTCCTCGCGGGGCATCCGCGTGGGGAGGACCGGGTGGAGCAGGTCGAAGAGGCGGTAGTCCGTCGTGAGCAGCTGGTCCTTGTAGGTGCGGAACAGCTGGGTGCCGGGCAGGGGCGTGAGGCACGTGACCAGCGGAACGCCGATCTGGAGCGTGTTGATGTAGGCGTACAACGCGTCGAACTGCTCGGCCGTCCAGTCCGGGCGCACCATGAAGATGCCCGTGGAGAGGATGCCGTTGTCGAACAGGATGCGGTTCGCGCGGAGGTTCTTCTCCCAGGAGTTGTGCTTGCGGAGCGACTTCAGGTTGTCGTCGTCGTTGGACTCGAAGCCCGACAACAGACCGACGAGGCCATTCTTCGCGAGCCGCGCGATCAGCTCGGGGTTGTCGGCCACGAAGTCCGTGCGCCCCTGGGTCATCCAGAACTTGCGGATGCGGCGCGACTCGAGCTCCTCGCAGAGCTCGACGAGGCGGCTCTTCTTGGTGAGGAAGTTGTCGTCCAGCACGAAGACGAAGTCCTCCTCGCAGGCCTCCATCTGGTCGGCGATTCGCTTGGCGGACAACAGCCGCGTGCGGCGCTCGTAGAACTCCCAGATCGCGCAGAAGTTGCAGTCGAAAGAGCAGCCGCGCGACGTGTAGATCGAGGCCATGCCGCGGCAGGCGGTGAAGAAGTAGCGGTCGGTGTACCGGCGGACGAGGCTGCGGTCGGGCAGCGGCAGCGCGTCGAGGTCGACGACCTGCGCGCGCTTGGGGTTGAGGTGCCAGCGGCCCTCGGGATCGCGCCAGCGGCAGCCCTGGACGCCGTCGAACGCGCGCGACCGGGTCGCGGCGAAGCGCTCGACGAGCTCCTTGAAGGTGTACTCGCCCTCGCCCTGCACGAGGACGTCGACGTAGGGCTCCTGGAACTCGTCCGGCGACAGCGTCGGGTGGTGCCCGCCGACGACGGTGAGCACGTGCGGCAGGACGTGCCGCGCGGTGCGCAGCACCGCCTTCGCCTGGTAGGCGTCCGTCGTCATCGACGTGGTGCCCACGATGTCGGGGCGGAAGGAGGCGAGCTCGCGGGCGAGGGCGTCCTCGCGCTCGAGCCGCAGGTCCAGCACGCGGACCTCGTGACGGTCGGACACCGCTGTGCCGACGGACGTGAGGGCGACGGGCTCGGACAGCCAGACCACGTTCTCGAGGCCGAGGCGGCCGGCCTCGAACGCGGTCGGCATGACGAGGAGGATGCGCATCGGTGCGGGTCTCCGAACCGCGGTATCCTACGTTGAACGGCTTACGTCGGATCGGGCCCGTCGGTGTTCCTGCTGCTCGTCGGTTGCGTGAAACAGTGGTTGTTCGCGCAACTTCCACAACCTCTCGCGCCCGAGGCGTCCCCCCCCGCGGGGCTCGTCGGGCTCTCGGCCGAGACGTGCGCGGCGTGCCACGTCGAGATCGCGGCGGAGTGGCGGGCGTCCCGGATGTCCCGGGCGTGGACCGACCCGGTGTTCCAGGCCGACTGGGCGGCGAACGGGCGGCTCTACGCGTGCCTCTACTGCCACACCCCGATGGTCGAGCAGCGCGACGAGCGCGTCACCGGCCTCGCGTCGCTGCGGCCCTTGCGGGGTGCGGGCGAGCCCAACCCGACCTTCGACGCGTCGCTCCGCGAGGAGGGCGTCACCTGCGTCGCCTGTCACCTCGCCGGCGAGGCGATCGCCGGCCCGCACGGGCTCGCCGCGCCGCACGCCACCGTGCGCGTCGAGGGCTTCGCCGGCGCGGAGCGCTGCGTCGGCTGCCACCAGGTCGACGGCCCGCCGCTGTCGCGCCTGCGGCGCCCCATCGCCGACACCCACGGCGAGTGGGAGGGCTGGCGGGCGGCGACCGGCCGGAGCGAGACCTGCACCGACTGCCACATGGAGGCCGTCGAGCGCCCGCTCGTGGCCGGCGGGCCCGCGCGCCCGGGCCGCCGCCACACGTTCCACGGCGCGTGGAGCGACGCGATGGTGCGCGCCGGCGTGGAGGTGCGCGCCGAGGCCGGCGCCGTCGTGCTCGTCAACCTCGCCGGGCACAACACGCCCACCGCCGATCCCGCCCGCGCGGTCGAGGTGACGGGCACCTGGCCGGACGGCACCGAGCGAACCACCTGGATCGAGCGGGTGGTCGCGCTGCCCGAGATGGTGGAGCGCTCGGACACCACCCTGCGCCCCGGCGAGACCCGCGCCGTCGCGCTCCCCGGGGCCACGCGGGCGCGTGTCGTGTTCCACCGGCTGCGCAACCTGCCCGAGCTGCGCGCGCACGCCGACGCGCCGACGGAGGTCACCCTCTGGGAGGGGAGCCTGCCGTGAGCCGCGTCACTCGCAGGTGTAGGCGGCGCTGGACGCGACGTCCTGGACCATCTCGCCCTCGGAGCTGGTGGTGACGATGTGCGTCGTGCTCGACGCGACGCGGTGGTCGGCGTCGTAGACGAGCGTCGTGTCCTCCTCTCGGGTCACGGTGTCCTCCTCCTGCTGGCGCGTGGAGGTGCTCGCCGAGGCGGTCACGAGGCAAGTGTCGGGGTCGCGGGTCCAGGCCTCCTCGAGGTCGACCGTGCCGTCGCCGTTGGCGTCCGACTCGCGGGCGATCGGCTCGCCGGTGGCGTCGAAGGTGGTGACGGTGTGGTTGACCGTGGCGCCTTCGGTGTCGGTGCAGGTGACGGTGGCGACCTCGCCGTCGCCGGCGGCGGCGTAGGAGGCCGTGCAGGTGAGGTCCGCGGCGCCGTCGCCGTCCTGATCGACGTCCACCGTGGCGAGATCGCCGTCGGTGTAGGTGTAGGTCGTGTACGTCTCCGCGACCCCGTCGGCGTCGACGTCGGTGGTGGAGGTCAGGACGTTGCCGTCGGTGTCCCAGGTGTTGGTGACGACCGAGTCGGCGGTGCCGTCGCCGTTGGCGTCGACCGACACGGTCAGCGCGTTGCCGTCGCCGTCGTAGGTCGTGGTGACGATCGACTCGACGGAGCCGTCGCCGCCGTTGTCGCGGCCCTCCGAGACGAGGTTGCCGTCGGCGTCGTAGGCCCGCTGCAACAGCGCGAGGGTGGCGCCGGTCGTCGCGTCGGTCACCGTGACGGTGGCGGCGCAGCCGCCGTAGGCGGGGCGGGGGTCGAGGCAGGCCGCCGCCTCGCCGGTCTCGTCCGCCTTCTGGGGCGGGGCCAGCTTGTCGGCGCAGGCGACGAGCAGGAGCAGCATCGGGTCTCCGGGGCGGGGCAGCGTACCCGCGGCCGGACGGGCGCCGCTACTGCGGGCAGCGGTCCGGACGCGTTCCCTTGCCGGGGCAGGTGCAGGTCACGCCCCCGACCTCGGCGTAGCGGCCCTGCGACCACGCGAAGTCGGTGATGATCGCCGCGCGGCCGTTGCAGTCGGTGGGCTGGCGCACCTCGAGGTCGGCGTAGCCGTCCTTGCGGGTGTCCTTCGGCAGGACGTGGCCGACGTAACGGGCGGCGAACACGAGGCACTCGCCGTTGGACAGGTAGAGCGCCTGCTCGCAGGCGCCGAGCGCCCCGCAGGTGGCCTGGACCACCCACTCGGCGCGTCCGTCGGCGTCGACGTCGTCGAAGTCGCCGTCGCCGTCGAGGTCGGGCGTCTGGCGGACGAAGTAGGTCGACAGCGTGGGCAGCTCCGCGGCGCTGAACCCGAAGCGGCGCGCGGCGTCGGCGATCAGGTCGGGCACGCAGCGGGACTGGGTGCCCGGCGTGGGCCCGCGCTCCGGGAAGGGCGACGCCATCGCGCTCTCCGACGCGCGCTTCTCGATGGCCTCGCGCTCGCGGCGTGCGGCGGCCTCGGCCTCGAACCTGGCGGCGAGCGCGGCGTCGCTGGGCTTCGCGGCG
>JBMOQZ010000311.1:0-8429 GCA_049322475.1 Myxococcota bacterium
GCCTCCGCCGCCTCGCTACGCCGCCGCGTGCCTTCCTTGTCGTCTCCCGGCCTCACCTCGAACCTCCCCCAGAGGTGCGGCCAGAGTTTCCGGAACGGGAGCGGCCAGAGTTTCTGGAACTTGCAGCCTCACCTCCGACACCCACTGCGGATCGCACGTGCTGGCCGCCATCCACCTGGCTCGCGCCCTCCGCGAGCTGGGTCGTCCGACCGAGGCCGCCGAGGCCCTGCACCCGGTCCTGACCTCCTGGGGCGACCGGTTGAACGACGAGACCCGCGCCCGGGGCCACTGGTGGCTCGCCGTGTGCAGCCGGGACGCGAAGCGGTTCGACTGGGCCCTCACGAGCGCCGTACATGCCGCCGCCGTGCTCGACGAGGAGCCCGTGGCCGAGCCGATCGGGGCGGCGGAGATGCGCGCCATCGCAGGCGACGTCCTCGCGGATCGGAAGGAGTGGGGCGCCGCGGCGCGCCACCTCGAGCGCGCGGTCTCCCTGCGCCGCCGTGTCGACCCGCGTGGCCGTGAGCTCTCGCGGCTCCTGCACCGGTACGGTCAAGCCCTGATCTCGCGTAGGCAACACGCGCAGGCGGCGTCCGTGTTGCGGGAGTGTGTCGGCCTTCGAGAAGCGCGCGCGCTCGAGAGCCCGGCCGACCTCGCGGCGAGCCTGATCGTCCTCGGACGAGCGCTGGTTCGAGCGAGCCAGCGCAAGGACGGCGCCGCCTCCGTGCGCCGGGGGGTCGACCTCACGCGCGCGATCGCGCCCCATCGGCCCGCCTGGGTCGCCGAGACCCTGCGCAACGCGGTGGTGATCCTGCGCGAGGCCGCGATGCACGAGGAGGCAGCACGCACCGCGCGCCAGGGCCTGCAGGTCCTGGGCGGCCGACTCCCTGCCGACGACCCCTTCGTACGGGACCTCGTGAAGCACATCCGTCCCTTCGTCGACCCGCTCCCACGCCAGACCCGCCGCACGGGCCCCGGCTGGCCCCGCAAGAAGCGGCGCTGACCGCTACTGCTTCACCGCGGCGAACAAGGTCCCCCCCTCCTCCAGCTCTCCGGAGAACAGCCCCGCGTGCCCTCGACGCGCGGCGGCGAACACGGCGAGCTCCATCGCGCGCGCCACGTCCATCGCCAGCTCGGGCTCGCAGAACGGCGCCTCGTCGGCGACCGGCGCGTCCACGAGCCAGGTGAAGGTGCCGTCCGCGTACGTGGCGAGCGGCTCGACGGCGAGCACGCGGAGCCCCTCGGGGCTCGCGAGCTTGAGCGCGCCGCCCTCGATCGACCAGTCCTCGCCGGCGCTCGGCCGCACCCAGCGCGCGCGCACGCCGGCGAGCCGGCCCTCCCACGCGGCGAGCGCGCGGAGGTAGGCCGGGTCCTCCATCGGGTCCGGGGGGCCCGCGGGCAGCGGCAGGTCGGCGACGCCGAAGCCCGCGGCGTCCTCGTCGAAGCGGAAGGCGAGGCGCAAGTCCCCGTCGCCGTCGCGCACGACGCCCACCGCGCCGAGCGACCACGCGAAGGGCGGCGGCATGTGCACGCGCAGCGTCTGGAGCGCGGCCTCCACGGCGGCCACGCCGAGGTCGAACGCGGCGGGCGTGGGCGGGCCGCCTCCCTTGGGGAGCGGCTCCGTGTCGAGGCCGACGACGCGCGGGCGGCCGGCCTTGACCTCGAAGCGCACGACGTACCGCCGCAGCCCGCGCGGACCGCTCGCGGCGGCCAGCGCGGCGGCGATCTTCGAGCGGTCCACCGCCGCCTGGAGCCTGCGCGCCGCCTCGTCGGCGTCGAGCTCTCCGCGGAGGCGGTCGAACCAGGACATGGCGCGGGATTAACCGGGGCCCGGCCACCACGCGGGCGACGCCCACCCGGGCCCGATCACCCGCACCGCCACGAGCCGGAAGGTCCCGGGCGCGCCGCCGTAGATCGGGTCGCCCGTGAGCGCGAGCCCCACCGACGCCGCGTGGGCGCGGATCTGGTGGGTGACGCCGGTGGAGATCTCGCAGTCCCACCACCCGGGCTCGGGCCGTCGCCACAGCTCCGTGCGCGCCGGGTACCACTTCCCGCGGTGCCGCCCCCGCCACACCATCCGGTCCCTGCGCCGCGGGTGGTGGGCGAGCGGCGCGTCGACCACGAGGTGCGGGGGCCTCTCGCCGGCCGAGTGGAAGGCGTAGCGCTTGCGCAGCCGCCCCTCCGCGAACTCCCGGCGCAACGGCGCGAGGTCCGCCGGCGCGCGCGCCGCGACCACGACGCCCTCGGTGAGGTTGTCGAGCCGGTGCGCGATCCCGCCCTCGAACCCCTCCGGGAAGCCGCCCCGATCGGGGCGTTCGGCGAAAAGCCGCGCGAGCAGGCAGTCCCCGGCGGGGTCCGCGTGGGGCGGGAACACCGGCAGGCCCGACGGCTTGTACAGGTAGAGGTGGTGGGCGTCCTCGCCGAGCAGCAGCACCACCTCCACTATCGAGGGGCACGGAGGCACGGAGGAGAGAGAGAGAAAGGCAACCGCCAAGACGCCGAGGAGGCGCCAAGAGCGCCAAGGAGACGGCATCGCCCCCGCGAGGACGTTCGGCTCGAGTGGTTTTTTGAGGGGCTACACGCCATTCGCTCTGCATCCCGGTGGCGCCGCAGGCGCCCCTTGCGCTCCTTGGCGTCCTTGGCGGACCTTGGCGTCTTGGCGGTTGCCTCTCCTCCGCCTCACCCCGGTGGACCTGCTCCAGCGCGAGTGGCCTACACTTCTCGCGTGCCCCGCTGGCTCCTGCCGCTCCAGTCGCTCGCGCTCGCGGTGCTGCTCACCTGGCCCGCCGCGGCGACGCTCACGACGCAGGCGGTCGGGAGCGTCGAGGGGGACGGCGTCAAACACGTCTGGACCCTCTGGTGGATGCGCCACGAGCTCCTCGCCGGCGAGCCCGGGCTCCGCACGGCGCTGGTGAACTTCCCGACGGGCATGGACCTCTGGCCGATCGAGCCGCTCCACGCCCCCTTCGCGCTCCTCCCGCTCTCGCCCGTCGCGCTGTCCAACCTCCTCGCCGTCGCCAACGTCGCGCTCGTGGGCACGTGCGTGGGCTGGCTCGGGCGCCTCGTCAGCGAGCGCGACGCCGGCGCGCTCGTCGCCGGCGCGCTCGCCCAGGCCTCCTCCTTCGTTGCGTTCACGCTGCACGTCGGCGTCGGCGAGCTGCGCGAGGTGTGGTGGATCCCGCTCGGCCTCGGTTGCCTCGTCCGCGCCCGCCAGACCCTCGCCGGCAAGTGGTTCCTCGCGCTGGCCGCGGCCCTCGCCGGCGCGACGCTCTCCTGCTTCTACCACGGCTTCTTCCTCGCCACGGCGGTGTCGCTGTACGCGCTCGCCACCCTGCGGCCGTGGCCGCGCCTGCTGATCGGCTACGCCGTCGCCGCCGCGCTCGCGATCGCCGTGGTCGTGCCCGTCATCCGCGGCTTCTCCACCTCGTACGCGCCCGCCGACGAGCGTCCCCGCACGCCCTTCCTCCAGTACATGGGCGAGCCCTTCTCGATCGAGCCCTACCGCGCCGCCGCGATGGACGGCGCCCAGCTCCTCGGCCCCCGCGCCGGCGAGCGCGCCACCGCCGATCGCCAGACCCTCGCCTACACCGGCGGGCGCTACCTCGGCTGGGGCACCCTCGCGCTCGCCCTCGCCGGGCTCCTCGCCGCGCCGCGCCGCGCGCTCCCGTGGCTCGTCGTCGCGGGGGGCGGCGTCGTGCTCTCGCTCGGGACCGTGCTCTGGTGGGGCGGCGCGCTGGTGGAGCCCCGCGTCGTGCTGCCGCTGGCGTACCTCAACCGCGCGCTCGCATGGGTCGCCGAGCCGATGAACTTCCCGGCGCGCTTCGTCGCCGTCACGGCGATCGCCCTGCCCGTCATGGCCTCGCTCGCGACGCGCTGGCGCGTCGTCCCCTGGCTCGTGCCCGTCGCGATGGCCGACATGGTGGCGAACGACCTCGTGCCCTGGCCGCGCGCCACCTTCGCGCTCCCCGACGCCGGCGACCTCGTGGCGCCCGAAGGCGCCGTCGCGGACCTCACCCCGATCGTGCGCGCGCGCGGCGCCCCCGCGGACGGCGGCGGGCGGCAGGGCGCCTCGATCCTCTCGAACATCGACCCCGAGAGCCGCACGCGCGGCATCGCCGCGCAGATAGCCACCGACCGCCCCTTCCAGACCGTCCCGCTCGAGCGCGCCGACCACTGGGCCGCCGACGGCCTCCTGTGGACGAGCGCGCTGCCGCTCGCGCGGGCGATCGTCGGCGAGCCCGTCGGCGCCGACGAGATCGCCGCCTCCGCGTGGCTGTTGCGCGACCGCGGCTTCGGCGCCGTGCTCGTCACCCACGGCTGCGGCGCCGGTCCCGACCCCGCCGCCGCCGCCGTGCTGGACGGCCTCGGCGAGCGCACGCGGGCCACGTGCGCGACGCTGTGGCCCGTCCCGGAGGTGCCGCCCGGCGACACGGCCGCCTGGGCCCGCGACCAGGAAGCCCGCGCCGCCGCCCTCGCCCCGCCACGCATGGGCCCACAGTTCCCCCGATAGGCGGTATCCTTCCGCGATGCTGCTCCTCCTGCCCGCGGCCCTCGCGTTCGAGTCCGAGCCCCAGGACGTCACCCTGCTCGACGACGCCGAGCTCTTCACCAGCGTGGAGATGTCGACGGGCTACCTCCCGTCCGGCTCGCCGATCGCCGTGGAGTTCCGCATCGACGCCGTCGGCGGCGCGGCCGTCGCGATGGAGGGGCAGGGCGACATGACCTGGCCCGACGCGCTCACGCTCCAGATGACGGGCGAGCCCGGCAGCGGCATGTACGCGCTCGACACCTCGCTCGACGCCGTCACCAGCGTGATGATCGACCTCTCCGACTACGGCTACACCTGGTCGAGCGAGATCGACCGGCGCTCGCTGGTGATGGACGGCTACACGACGTTCGACCCGTTCCTGCTCGACGACCGCGTCGAGATCACCGACACGCCCGCCTCGCTCGAGGTCATCAATTACGAGTTCGAGGTCATCACCGGCCTCGAGCTCGACTTCACCGCCGACATGTCGGTGGTGCTCAACGCGGGCTTCGAGGGCGTGAGCTGGACGCTCGACGACGCGATCGCCACCGCCGAGGACGAGTCGCTCCTGCTCCAGTCCGAGCGCGTCGCCGACTACACCGTGCCCGGCGTGTTCCGCGGCTACTACGACGCCTACCTCGACGTGGTCGTCACCCCCACGCTCTCCGCCTGCATCATCGTCGTGGGCTGCTGGGACATCGCCACCTTCGACATCCCCATCTCGCTGTTGTCCGACAACGTCGAGCAGGACTTCGAGGGGCAGATGTACGTCTTCCCGCTGCCCCTGCTCGTCCCGGGCCTCGACGCCGCCGACTTCGGCGACGTCGACGTCGGCGACATCGCCAACGTGCAGATCCCGCTCGCGAACGACGGCAGCCTCGAGGCGTACGGCTCCGCCGCGGTCGTCGGCGAGGGCGAGTTCACGGTCTACCCCTCCACGTTCAACGCGCTCCCCGACACCGAGGACGGCGTCGTCGTGACCTTCGCCCCCACCGTCGAGGGGCCGCAGACCGCGTCGCTGGTGCTCACCAGCAACGACCCCACCCTGCCCGACCTCGAGATCCCGCTCACCGGCAACGGCGCCGCGCTCGAGAGCGACGACGGCGGCCAGTACGAGGACGACGAGGAGGTCAAGGCCTCCACGAGCACCTGCGGCTGCAGCGGCGGCGCGGGCCTCCCCGGGCTCGCCGTCGCGCTGCTCGCGGCCTCGATGTCGTGGAGGCGCCGCCGCGTGTGACCTACCCACCCACCCTCCCCTACACGGCGAGCGCGGCCGCGTCGCGCGCGGGCCCCCGACACCCGCAGAACGACGACCGCTGGCGGATCCTCGACGTGTCGCACCCGGGGGTCGCGGCGCAGCGGCGCGGGAGCCTGTTCGCGGTCTGCGACGGCGTCAGCACCGTCCCCCGCGGGCGGTACGCGGCGGAGCTCACCTGCGCGCGCATCGACGGCTTCTTCGACCGCTATCAGGCGCCGCGCGTCGAGGCGCTCGCCCAGCTCGTCAGCGAGATCGACTGGGAGCTGCGCGCCGCCGGGACCGGGCAGGCGGCCTGCACGCTCTCGATGCTCTGGCTCGCCTACGGGACCGCGCACGTCGTCCACGTCGGCGACTCGCAGGTCTACCGCGTGCGCCACGGCGTCGCGACGCGCATCACCGAGAACCACCGCGGCGGGCGCGCGCTCGGCGCGTACGTCGGCATGGGCCCGCGCGTGGCCGACGTGCTCCAGGTGTGGCAGGAGGAGCTGTTCGTCGGCGACCTCTTCCTGCTCGTCACCGACGGCGTGACCGAGGTGCTCGCCCCGGACGCCCTGCTCGACGCCTGGTGGGCGTTCGGGGGCTCTCCCCAGCGCGCCGCCAACGCGATCATCGCCGAGGTCGAGAGCCGCAACGGCAAGGACGACGCCACCGCGCTCGTCGTCGACGTGCTCGCGATCGAGGCCGACCCCGAAGACGAGACGACCTTCTCCGGTCGTACCGACTTCCGGGGGTAGGCTGGAAATTCCACGCCCAGTGTTGTAGAGGGGCGTCCCCATGACCCGCATCGCGCCGTTCCTCCTGATCGCAGCGTGCTTCCCGCGTGTCGGCACCGATCCCGGTCCCGACGAGCGGGAGGCCGACGCCGACACGGACGCCGACGGCGACTCCGACGCGGACACCGACGCCGACGCCGACACCGACGCCGACCCCCCGACCATCTCCAGCGTCGAGCCCGCCGAGGGGACCACCGCCGGCGGCCAGGAAGTGGAGATCTCCGGCCGCGACTTCGGCGCGTCCACCCGCGTGTGGTTCGGCGACGAGGAGGCCGACGTCGTCGAGGTCCTCGACGACCTGCTCACCGTGCGCACGCCCGAGGGCGAGCCCGGTCCGGCCGACGTCTCCGTCGGGCGCGACGAACCGGAGGACACCCTCGCCGACGGCTTCACGTTCTGGGAGGACCACACCGGCGAGACGGTCGCGTACTCGTTCTGGTACTACCTCGACTACATGGACGGCAGCCACGTCATGTACGGCGGCCTCCAGCCCATCGTGCCGGCGCAGTTCGAGCTCCACGAGGTCTGGACGACCGGCCTCGACAGCTGCGTGGATTCCGGCGGCGCCTCGGCCGACGCCTGGGACGCGAGCGTCGGCGCCTTCGACGACGACGGCAACGACTACACGCTCTCGGACTCGAACGGGACCTACGAGTGGAGCGACGAGAACGCCGGCTGGCCCGCGGGCGCCTCGTTCGGCCTCCGCGTCGACGCGAGCGACGTCCCCAGCTTCGAGAGCGACCCGTTCATCCCCGCGCCGTCGCAGCCGTCCATCACCGCCCCGCGCTTCACCGCCGGCTACGCCAGCTACGACGAGGGCGACAGCCTGCCCGTCACCTGGTCCGGCTCGTCGGACGACTGGGTGATGATCTGGATGTACGGCTATCCGGACACCGACGTCCAGGTCTTCTGCATCGCCGCGGACGACGGCTCCTTCACCGTGCCCGCGTCGAGCATGACGCCGTTCTACGACCAGTCCTACGTGTTGTTCAACTTCGGCCGCATGGCCCTCGGCGAGCACGAGCGCGTCGACGGCGGCGTCGTGAAGGGCGGCGCGATGTACATGATCTACCCGGGCCTGCTGGATCTCGGATGGTGGTAGCCCTCCTGCTCGCCGGCCTCGCGCGCGCCGAGGACGTCTACGTCTCTTCGAACGTGAAGGGCGCGGCGATCCTGCTCAACGGCGTCGACACCGGCCTCGTCACGCCCGCGACCGTCGCGGGGGTCGCCCCCGGCACCGTGCTCATCGCGGTCGAGGGGGCGTGCGCCCGCGGCGAGACGCTCATCGACGTCAAGCGCGGCACCCCCACGCGCGCGAGCGTGCTCGCCCACGAGATGATGGGCACGCTCACCGTCCAGCCGAAGCCGCTGCAGGCCGAGCTCGAGCTCGACGGGAAGCCCTACCCCGGCGCCCCGGGCACGCCCGTCGCGCTCGAGTGCGGCTCGCACGCCCTGCGCGCCTCGCTCGACGGCTACGTCCCCGCGGTGGTGACCATCGACCTCGGGATGGGACAGGACCTCGTCATCCCGCTGACGCTCCAGAAGCTCGGGCTCGCCACCCTCGAGCTCACCGTCCAGCCGCGCAACGCCGAGATCCTGCTCGACGGCAAGCGCGTCGGTGTCGACGCCGTCACGCTCCCGAGCGTGTACCAGGGTCCGCACACGATCGCCGCCGAGCTCGACGGCTACCAGACCGCGAAGAAGCAGATCCTCGTCGAGGAGGGCCAGACCTACGCCTTCCACTTCGAGCTCGAGCGCACCTCGAAGAAGAGCCGCAACAGCCGCGTGATCCAGATCGGCGGCGCGAAGGCGGGCACGACCGAGAGCGCCGGCGCCGCCGACGCCGTGGAGGCCTCGCCCGCCGTCGCCGACG
>JBMOQZ010000312.1:0-8386 GCA_049322475.1 Myxococcota bacterium
GACCGCCGCCGCCGAGGCGATGACCATGCTCCGCACCGTCCACGCCGGGATGACCGGCGGGAAGGGGGAGAGCGGGAAGACGTTCTTCGTGAGCGAAGCCTGCCACCCGCAGACCATCGACGTGGTGCGCACGCGCGCGAAGCCACTCGGCATCGAGATCGCGGTGGGCGATCACCGCACCTTCGACTTCGCGAAGACTCCGGTGTTCGGCGTGCTCGTGCAGTACCCGGCGACCGACGGCGCCATCCACGACTATCGCTCGTTCATCGCGAAGGCCCACGAGGCGGGTGCGCTGGTGGCGATGGCCGCCGACCTCCTCGCCCTCGCGGTGCTCGTGCCTCCCGGAGAGCTCGGCGCCGACGTCGCGCTCGGGAGCGCGCAGCGCTTCGGGGTGCCCATGGGATACGGCGGGCCCCACGCGGCGTATTTCGCCGCGAAGTCCGAGCACGTGCGCAGCATGCCGGGACGCATCATCGGCGTGTCCGTGGACGCGGCGGGCAATCCCGCGCTCCGCATGGCCCTGGGCACGCGCGAGCAGCACATCCGGCGCGAGAAGGCGACATCCAACATCTGCACCGCGCAGGTGCTCCTCGCCATCATGGCCGGCGCGTACGCGGTGTCGGTGGGCGGCGCCATCCTGCGCTTCTACGGCTTCCGCATGTCCCGGTCGGCTCGCGGCGTGTTGCTCGAGTCGGGGTTGCTCGTGCGCCGGCGCGTCGAGATCCCGCTCCCGAAGGTGCAGCTCGCCCGGGTGGAGGAGCCCTGGGTGCGCCGCGCGATGGGCTACGGCACGCTCCACGTCGAGACCGCCGCGGTCGGCATGCCCAACGAGGAGGTCGCCGCCGAGGGGATGGTCCCCATGGTCGAGCGCGACGCGTTCGCCGAGGTGCTGCGGCTCGTGCTGCCGCGGCTCGACCTCGACCCCTGGCGCGCCACGCTCGCCCGCCCCGCCCCGCGCGCGCTCTACCGGGGCGTGATCGCGGCGATGTTGCGCTGGAGCATCGGCGCGGGCGCGATCGCCGGTTGGACGCGCTCGCCCTGGCCGTTCGCGCTCGTGCCCGTCGGGATGGCGCTCGCGTGGCTCGACTGGCGCGTGCAGGGCTGGGCGCTCACGCCGCGCCACCTCGTGACGCGCGACGGCTTCCTCACGCGCCGGACGGTGGTGGTGGGGCGCGACAAGCTCCAGTCGGTGCACCTGCGGCAGGGGCCGCTGCTGCTCTGGCACCGGCTCGGCCGCGTGGAGGTGTGGGTCGCGGGCGCGCGGGTCGCCGTGCCGGACCTGCGCGAGGACGACGCGCGGGCGTTGTTCGCGGAGCTATCCCAGCAGGAGGCGCACGGCCCAGACGGCGGCGATCACGCCGGAGAGGTCGGAGATGATCCCGGTGGGCACGGCGTGCCGGGTCTTGTTGATCCCGACGGCGCCGAAGTAGACCGCGAGCACGTAGAACGTGGTCTCGGTGGTGCCCTGCATGGTGCCGACGACGTGCCCGACGAAGCTGTCGGGCCCGTAGGTGCGGGTGAGCTCGCCGGTGAGCGCGAAGGCGCCGGAGCCGGAGAGGGGCCGGACGAGCGCGAGCGGCAGAGCCTCGGCGGGCATGCCGACGAGCGCGGCGACCGGCGCGACGCCCCGCAGCAGGAGCTCCATCGCCCCGCTGGCGCTGAACATGCCGACCGCGGCGAGGATCGCGACGACGAAGGGGATGATCCGGATCGCCGATGAGAAGCCGTCCTTCGCGCCGTCGATGAAGACCTCGTAGACCCGCACGCCGCGCACCACGCCCGCGGTGAGCATCCCGGCGATGAGCATCGGGACGATCCAGGCGGTGACGCGGTCGCCGAGGAGGAAGGCCGCGGCGACCAGCGCGCCGAAGGCGCCCACGATCAGCACGAGCGGCACGAGCGACAAGAGCGGGATCGGCGCGGCGTGGCGCTCCGGCGGGCTCGGCGCGCGGAACAGGCGCGAGAGCGCCTTCGCGGCGAGCACGGCGACCACGGTGTTGAGGGCGCTGGCGGCGAGCGTCGGGAGAAAGATGGCGGCGGGGTCGGTCGACTTCAGCGCCGCGCGCATCGCGATGACGCCGGTCGGGAGCACCGCGACGCCGGACGTGTTGATCGCGAGGAAGAGCACCATCGCGTCGGTCGCGACGCCGGGGTGCTTGTTGAGCTTCTCCAGCTCCTGCATCGCCTTCACGCCGAACGGCGTGGCCGCGTTGCCGAGCCCCAGCACGTTGGCGGCGATGTTCATGATCATCGCGCCCATCGCGGGGTGATCGGAGGGCACGTCCGGGAAGAGCTTCACCATCACGGGCCGGATGAGGCGGGCGAGCGCGTCGAGCCCGCCGGCGGCCTCGAGCACCTTCATGAGGCCGAGGAAGAAGGTCATCGCGCCGACGAGGCCGATCACGAGATCCACGCCGCCCTTCACGCCGTCGAAGGCCGCCTTCGACACGAGCGCCACCGTCTGGGTCTCGGGGAAGGTGACGACCGCGGCGCCGTCGGGCGCCCCGGTGCGGATGCGCAGGGCCTTGCCCTCGACCGCGGCGACGCGCGCGTGCCACGTGACGCCGCCGACGGTGACGTTCACCGGCGTCGCGAGGCTCGCGTCGAGGCCCACCGGGGTCATGAGCGAGACCGCGCCGTCGCGGACGTCGCTCCGGCGCTCGGGCACGCGGTTCCAGCCGGCCGCGAGCACGGAGACGAGGACCAGCGCGTAGAAGACGACGTTCACGGGTCTTGACGCGACAAGAGTAGCACGGGCCGCCCGGCGGTTACGGGGGCGACATGACGATCCTGTTCGTCGGCGACGCGAACGCCGCGCGATCGCCCCTCGCCGAGGCGCTCGCCCGGCGGCTCCTCCCCGCACACGAAGCGTGGAGCGCGGGTTATCGCCCGTCCCACGTCCACCCGGAGGTGCGCGTGGTGCTGACGGAGGAGGGCGTGTCGACGGCGGGGCTGCGCGCGAAGTCGCTGGCGGAGGTGCCGCTCGACGACGTCGACGTGGTCGTGTCCTTCGTGGACGAGGAGCGCGCGCTGCGCGTGCCGGCGCGCGCGAAGCGCCTGCGCTGGGGCATCCCGGACCCGTCGAGCGCGCCGAGGGACGAGCGGCTCGAGGCGTTCCGCGCCGCCCGCGACGAGATCGCCCGACGCCTGCGTGGGCTGGAGGCGCGGTCGTGAGCCGCATGGTCAAGGACTGGGCGATCGCGCTGGTCGTGGGCGTCGGCGTGTTCTTCGCCGCCGAGTACCTCTCGCCGAACCGCGCGCCGGACGCCGGCCCCGCGCCCGCGTTCACGCTCGTGAACGTCGCCGGCGGCACCACCAGCCTCTCGGAGTTCGCCGGCCGGCCCGTGGTCCTCAACTTCTGGGGCAGCTGGTGCCCGCCCTGCAAGCAGGAGATCCCCGAGTTCGCCGCCTACGTGAAGGCCAACCCGGAGGTGCCGGTGCTGGGCATCGCGGTGAACAGCGGCACGGGCGACCGCCTCAAGCGCGACGCCGAGACGCTCGGGGTGAACTACCCGGTGCTCGAGGGCACCGACGAGGTGCTCGCGGCCTACGGCGTCAGCGCCTACCCGACGACGTTCGTGGTGGCCCCGGACGGGACCATCTCGTCGGTGTTCCAGGGGGCGATCGGGAAGGAGACGCTGTCGCGGGCGGTGGCGGGGGCGTCGGCGCCGTGAACGCTACGGCGCGACGCCGCCCGTCCTCACCGCGTCCGCCGTCGTGACGTAGAGGAGGTCGCCGCCGCGGGAGGCGTCGGTGTCGCCGAGGGGGAACAGGAGGGTGGCGGGATCGTCGCGCCAGCGGGCGACGTCGCCGGCGGCGTCGACGGCGAAGACCGCGTCGTCGGCGAGGAAGAGGGCGGCGCGCCCGTCGCCGTCGAGGTCGACGAAGGCGGCGGAGGTGGCGGTGAGGCCCGGCGCGACGCGGATCGGCAGCGGGCAGGGGCCGCCGGTGAGCAGGCGGGCGCCGCCCTGGCCGGCCACCAGCGCGTCTGCGAGCGCGTCGCCGTCGAGGTCGCCGCCCAGCGCGAGCACGCCGCCGAGGGCCTCGCCGGGCTCGCCCCAGAGCGAGAGGATCGCGACGGCGTCGAGGTCGTGGGTGCCCGCGGGGCGGTCGAGCAGGAGCATCGCGCGGCCGTTGCCCCCGTAGGCGCCGCCGTGGCCGACGAGGAGGTCGTCGCGGCCGTCGCCGTCGACGTCGCCGGGCTCGCCCGGGGGCGCGCTCGCGACGGTCATCGCGCTCCAGCCGGAGGGCGCCACGAGCAGCGTGTCGGCGTCGTCGGCGAGCACGTGGCCGCCGGGCGGGTCGGTCCAGATCGCGACGGCGGCCGCGTCGCCGTCGGCCGTCACGACCATGCGCACGTCGGCGAGCCCGTCGCCGTCGACGTCGCCGGCGTGGCCCACCGACACGCCCCGGCGCCAGACGGTGCCGTCGCCGAAGGTGGTCGCGGCGCGGGCGAACACGTCGCCGCCCTCGCCGAGGGGCGCCAGCGCGGTGACGTCCTCGCCGCGCCACAGGAGCTCGACGAAGCCGTTGCCGTCGGTGTCGCCGACGCCGGCGAGCCCGGTGGCCCAGGCGAGCCCGCCCGTGACGGTGCCGCGCTCGGAGAGCTCGCCCTCGCCGTCGAGGAGGTGCGCGACGCCGTCGCTCGCGAGCGCGGCCCACTCGGCGGAGCCGTCGCCGTCGGCGTCGCCGAGGCCCGTCGCCCAACGCGGGGACCAGCCGAGCGCCACCTCGGCGGGCGCGTCGATCTGGCCGTCGCAGTCGCTGTCGGCGTCGTCGGGGACCTCGCGCGCGCCGGGGTGGGCGGTGGGATCGCCGTCGTCGCAGTCGCCCACGGTCACGCCGTCGCCGTCGCCGTCGCAGGCGTCGCCGAAGCGCGTGCCGTCCACCACGACGACCGCGCCGTCGAGCAGCGCCGCCACGTCGGGGATGCCGTCGCCGTCGAGGTCGCCCGCGGGGCCGAGGTCGCGGCGGTCCTGGGGGGTGAGGTCGCCGGGGACGCGGCCGATCCCCAGGGCGAAGAGGCCCCGCGTGTCGGCGACGACGAGGTCGGAGACGCCGTCGCCGTCGAGGTCGCCGGCGTCGAACGCGGCGGTCGCTTCGATCCCCAGCGAGGTCCTCGTCAGCTCGGGCGAGACCTCGGCGAGCACGCCGGCGTCGACGGTGTAGAGGCGGTCGCCGACGACCGCGAGCTCGCCGCCGAGGCCCTGCCCGTCGGCGCCGACGACGTACGTGGGGTTCGCGACGAGGTCGCCGCTGTCCCAGCGGACGAGCATGCCCTTGCCCGAGTCGTACGTGGAGAGGCCGAAGACCACCTCGGGGAGCGCGTCGCCGTCGACGTCCGGGAGCGTGCCCACCTGCCAGGCGCCGCCGCCGGTCGAGATCTCCCAGGCGGCGTCGGGCTCGCCGTCGGCGACGCCCGAGAAGAGCAACATGTGGCGGTAGTTGCTGACGAGGAGCTCGGCGAGGCCGTCGCCGGTGACGTCGGGCAGGAGCGCGAGCTGCTCGCCCGGGCGGCCCGGGTACGCGCCGCCCGTGTAGGTCCAGGCGGGCTGGGCACCGTCGGTCACGGGGCCGGCGTAGACGTACACGGCGTAGGCGTAGGGCGCGGCGACGACGAGGTCGCCGACGCCGTCGCCGGTGAGGTCGCGGCCGGCGGCGAGCTGCTGGCCGAAGGTGTCGGGCCCCGAGAGGCGGGCGAGCGCGTCCCCGCCGGCGGAGTAGACGGTCACGACGTCGGCGGAGGGGTCGCCGGTCACGACGCGCCCGTCGGCCACGAGGGCGACCGTGGCCTCGCCGAGCACGAGCGCGAAGGGGTCGTCCACGAGCCCGTCGCAGTCCTCGTCGGCGCCGTCGCAGGTCTCGGGGCCGGGGACGCAGGCGGCGGGCGGGCCGTCGACGCCGTCGCAGTCGGGGTCGCGGCCGTCGTGGAGGAGGTCCTCGCGGCCGGGGTGGGTGGCCGCGTCGAGGTCGTTGCAGTCGCTGCCGCCGGTCGCGACGCTGAAATAGCCGTCGCCGTCGGCGTCGCGGCCCGCGGGGCAGAGGGCGGTCGTGGGGGCGTCGGGCTCGCCGGGGGCCTCGCCCTCGAACGGGCGGGAGGTGTCGGCGTTTCCGGGGCCGCCGTAGCGACAGGCGGCCAAGAGCAGGAGGGTCACGCGCGCCAGCATAGCGTCGCCTTGCCGGGCGGGGTCCCCACGATTAGCAGGGGGGCCCCGGAGAGGTGCGAGTGGCGAGCGACGACCTGATCGAGATTGATGGCGTCGTGAAGGAAGTGTTCCCCGGCGGCGCGTTCCTCGTCGAGACCGACGCGGGGACGCAGGTGCACGCGCACCTCGCCGGCAAGCTCCGTCGCTTCCGCATCCGCGTGGTGCTGGGCGACCGCGTGACGGTCGCCGTGTCGCCGTACGACCTGACGAAGGGGCGGATCACGTTCCGTCACAAGTAGGGGTCGTGAACGTCGCTCTCTTCGACCCCACCGAATAAATTCGCGGGGATGCGCTACGTCCCCGAGAACCCCCTGATCGTCCAGTCGGACCACACCCTCCTGCTGGAGACGATGGGGCCCCACTTCCGCGAGGCGCGGGACGCCCTCGCGCGCTTCGCCGAGCTGGTGAAGTCGCCCGACTACGTCCACACCTACCGGATCACGCCGCTGTCGCTCTGGAACGCGGCGAGCTCCGGCCTCACGGTCGACGACGTCGTCTCCGTGCTGGAGAAGTGGGCGAAGTACGAGATCCCGCCCAACGTCCCCGTCTCCGTCCGCGAGACGATGGGGCGCTACGGCCGCCTGAAGCTCTACAAGGACCCGCGCGGTCTCCGGCTCGAGGCCGTGGAGCCCGTGCTGATGACCGAGATCCGGTCGCTCAAGCCGGTCATCCCGCTGCTCGGGCCCCCGGTGGGCGACAACGCCGTGCTCGTCGACCCCGCGAACCGCGGCGAGCTCAAGCAGACGCTCACCCACGCGGGGCACCCCGTCGAGGACCTCGCCGGGTACCGCGACGGCGAGGCCCTCGACTTCGAGATCCGGCACGACACGCTGCACGGCACCTCCTGGGGCCTCCGCGACTACCAGCGCGGCGCCGTCGAGGCCTTCCACGGCGACGGCCTCGCGCAGGGCGGCAGCGGCGTGGTCGTCCTGCCGTGCGGCGCGGGCAAGACGATGGTGGGCATCGGCGTGATGGCCCGCCTGCAGATGAAGACCCTCATCCTCTGCACGAACGTGACGGCGCTGCGGCAGTGGAAGACCGAGATCCTCGACAAGACCACGCTCACCGACGAGGACGTCGGCGAGTACTCGGGCGAGGTGAAGGACATCCGCCCGGTCACGCTCTCGACCTACCAGATGCTGACGTTCCGCAAGTCGCGGAACGAGCACTTCGTGCACTTCGGCCTCTTCGACCGCGAGAACTGGGGCCTCGTCGTCTACGACGAGGTGCACCTGTTGCCCGCGCCCATCTTCCGCGCGGTCGCGCACCTGCAGGCGCGGCGGCGGCTGGGGCTCACCGCCACGCTCGTGCGCGAGGACGGCAAGGAGGCCGACGTGTTCGCGCTGATCGGGCCGAAGCGCTTCGACGTGCCGTGGAAGGATCTCGAGCACCAGGGCTGGATCGCGGCCGCGAGCTGCACGGAGATCCGGGTGGGCTTCAGCGAGGAGGACCGCATCCGCTACGCGGTCGCCGACGACCGCGAGAAGTTCCGCATCGCCAGCATCAACGCGCGCAAGACGCCCGTGATCGAGCAATTGCTCGAGCACCACAAGCAGGACCGCGTGCTGATCCTCGGCATGTACGTCGAGCAGCTCGAGTTCCTCGCGCGGCGGCTCGGCCTGCCGCTGATCGAGGGGCGCACGCCGCAGAAGAAGCGCGACGAGCTCTTCCAGCGCTTCCGCGAGGGGCAGGACGGCGTGCTCGTCATCTCGAAGGTCGGGAACTTCTCGGTCGACCTGCCGGACGCGAACGTCGCGATCCAGATCAGCGGGACGTGGGGCTCGCGGCAGGAGGAGGCGCAGCGGCTCGGGCGCATCCTGCGGCCGAAGCCGGGCGACAACCGGGCGCGCTTCTACACGCTCGTGACCCGCGACACCGTCGAGCAGACCTTCGGCGAGAAGCGCCAGCTGTTCCTGACCGAGCAGGGTTACGCCTACCGCATCGAGACCCGCACGTGATCCTCCATCGCAACGTGGCCGTCCTGCGGGTCGCCGACCCGCACGTGTTCGACGAGATCCGGGCCGTGCTCCCGCTGGACGAGCACGTCGTGGGGTGGATCTCGCCGACGGAGGCGGTGCTGGATCCGGCGCGTATGAAGGGGTTGATCGACGTGCTGGAGGCGCGGGGGATGGGGGCGCTCGTGAAGCGGGCCCAATAGGGCCCGATTCGCGAGCGCCGCG
>JBMOQZ010000313.1:0-8378 GCA_049322475.1 Myxococcota bacterium
GTCCGTCCCCAGCTCGCGCTCCGGCTCGACCGGGAGGGGCGTCGCGCCGAGGCCGTCGCCGTGTGTCGCGAGCCGGAGCCCGACCCCGCCGCCGCGCTCGCGCTCGAGCGCACCGGCCGCCGGCTCGCCCGGGGGCTCGGCTGGGCCCCGCGCGAGCCCTTGCGCAAGCCGCGCGAGCGCGTGTTGCGCCTGCCGCCCGGGAGCCGCGGCGCGCGACCCACGTGGGTCACGCGGGGAGGGGAGGTGTTCGTGGAGGCCGCGGTGCTCGCCCGCGTCGCGGACGCGGGGCGCGAGGCGCTCCACGCCGAGAACTGGCTCTGGACCTCGCTCTACGCGCTCGTCTTCCGCGACCTGTACTTCCTGCCGGTGCCGGGCATGTTGCCGGGGCCCCGCCGCTCCGGGCCGCTCGACGTCGGCACGCCCGGGTTCTGGACGCGGCGCCGCGAGGCCGTGGAGCGTCGCCTCGCCGAGGTCCGCGAGCGAGGCCCGGCCGCGTTCGCCGAGGGGTGGCAGGGCGAGCGGCTCGACGGGCTGGGGGCGCCGGAGCTCGCCGTCGCGTGGAGCAGGCGGGTCCCCGGCGCGACGGCGGCGGCGGTGCTCACGCGGCTCGTGAAGGAAGGCTGGGCGGCCGCGCGCGGGCTGCCCGACCTCTACGTCCTGCCCGGGCCCGAGGTGCGCGTGGGCGAAGCCGTACCTTCGACCATCGGAAACGACGACCTGCTCGCCGAGGTCAAGGGCCCCGGCGACGACGTGTCGGACGCGCAGCGCGTCTGGCACGACCACTTGCTGCGATCCGGAATTCGCGTGGAAATCTGGAGGGTTGCGCCGGGGTCCCCAGAAACGACTTGAAAGCCGCGTTCGAGGCCGATTTTTGAATTTCGCGGGGATTGACACGTCAACGGGAGGTGGTAGGATGACCCTGTGAGGCGGTTTCGACCCCTCGTCTCGGAACAGGCCATCGCTGGAGGACGAATGCCCATCGCCAACGCCCGCAGCCGGGAGCGTGTCGCGCGAAACTTCATCAAGACCTACGGTCGCGCGCGCTTCCGCCGCCTGCTCGAGGCGCTCGCCGCCTCCGAGAGCGGCCAGGCCGTGGCCGACGAGTTCGGGGTGAGCCGCGAGCGCGTGCGGCAGTGGAAGAACACGTTCGGCACGGTCATCACGATGTACCAGGTGCACCCCGAGGTGGAGCGCCTCCTCGCCGAGCGGAAGACGCCGGCCGTCGCGGCCGGATAGCGGGTCGGGCGGGCGGGAGGCCCGCCCCCCACGAACGAAGCGACGCCCGCCCCCGCGATCGGTCCGCCGGCCCTCCGGCTCGCGCTCGTGGTCGTGCTGCTCGCCGCCCGGGTCGCGCTGGATCTCGCGACGCTCGATGCGAGCCCCGCGCGGTACGTCGACGACGAGGACGGCTACAACGCCGCCGTCGCGTGGTTCGTCGCGCACGGCGGCGGCTGGGAGCACCTGCTCGCGCTGCAGTACCGCTCGTTCTGCGGCGGCTGCACCACGCTGGCGATCGCGGCGGCGCCGGTGCTCTCGGTCTTCGGCGACACCCTGCTCGCGTGGAAGGCGGTGGCGCTGGCGTGGACGGCCGCGATCGGGCTCGCAGGTTTTGTTTCGCTCGACCGGCACGCCGGGCGCTTCGCCGGGTTCGCCTTCCTCGTCGCCTGGGCGGCGGCGCCGTCGGGGCTCACCGACGTCTCGCTCATGTCGTGGGGGAACCACGCGGAGGTCGGGCTCTTCGTGCTGGTCGCGCTCGCGCTCTTCGACCGGCCGTTCTGGTGCGGGCTCGCCTGCGGCGCGGGGCTCTGGTTCGCGCGCACCGGGGCCTGGGGGGCGGTGCCGATCGCGGTCGCGTCGCTCGCGAAGCACCGGGACTGGCGGCTCCTCGCGGGCCTGGCGATCGGGGCCGCGCCGATCCTGATCCCCGCCGCGCCGGGCGACGTGGGGGGCCTCCCGGCGCGGGCGCGCGGGCGGATCGACCTGCCGCACGTGCTCCTGCGGCTGCGCATGCTCTACGACCCGGCCGCGCTGGGCGTGCGGCTCTTCCCGGGGAGCGCGCACGCGACGGCGGCCTCCGCGGCGGTGCTCGGCGCCGCGGCCATCGGCGAGCTCGCGCTCCTCGCGCGACGGCGATGGCTGCTGGCGTCGTTCCTGCCGGCCTTCACCGCGGCCTACGCCGCCATGGGCTACGCCACGCTGTCGGACGGCGGGTCCACGTCGGTGCTGGCGCTGCGGTACCACGCGCCCTTCTTCCAGATCCTGCCCCTGATCACGGCGGCGGGGGCCGGGGCGATCGCCGCGCGCTCGCGGCTCGCCGCGGTCGTGCTCGTCGCGGTCCCGGTGATCGCCGTCGCGGCCGCGCGCGACCTGCCCCGGCGTGGCGACGCGCCGGGCGCCGCTGCCTACCGGGGGAGCGCGCCGTCGTACTTCGGCGACATCGCCCAGGCGCGGCTCGGGCCCGACGCGGTCGAGGACGTCACCAGCGACGACCCAGCCGTGCTCGCCGTCGTGGGGCGCATCCGCGGCGCGCGGCTCGGCGCGGGGGTCGCCGACGTCGCCGGCTTCCGCGAGGCCCTGCGCGAGGCGGGGGAGGGGCCCGCGCCGGTGGCGACGCGCACGTCCGTAGGTTTTTCGCTCGCCGGCTGCGGGGTGGGGCGGGAGGAGCTGGCCGGGTGGCTCGCCGAGGCCGATCCCGACGAGGCCCGGGACGTCGCCCGCGGCGCGGCCCTCGCGTACGGGCGGCTCGCGAGGCCGAAGGGGCGCGACGAGCGAGCCGCCATCGACCTCGCTGCCATGGTCGAGGCGCTCCGGGTCGGCGACGACTGCGTCTTCTGCGGGGGCGCCGGCGCGCAGCTCCTCCCCGCGTGCCGCCAGAAGGGCGCGGGCGCGGCCGCGGCGTGTATCGACCTCGCGACGCGGGCCACCGGGGTGCGGGAGGACATCGTCTACACGGCGGGGGTCATGTCGGTCCACCGGGCCCACGATCCGCGGCAGGGCGAACGCCTCGAGGTGGCGCTGGAGGCCCGCGATCCCGCGCTCGCCGAGGCCTTCGCCGCGGGCCGGCGCGATCCGCTCGCGGGGGTGGAGCACCCCGGCGTCCCGCCGGACCGTTGCGCGCGAGGTCCGAAGCGGCCGGGGCCGCGTTAAGACCGCGGTCCTTCCCGAGGCACGTCATGTCCAGCCTGCGCCGCGTCTTCGTCGTCGGGGGCGCCCACACGCCGTTCATCGGCAAGGGCCACCCGGACTTCATCTGGAAGAACCACCCGGACTTCGGGAAGCGCGAGAACCCCACCCTCGAGGAGCACCTCCGCAGCGCCGTCGCCGCCGCTCTCGCCGAGACGGGCGCCGACCCCGCGCGCGTCGACCGCGGCTACGTCGGCAACTTCGTGGGCGAGCTGTTCTGCAAGCAGGGGCACCTCGGCGCCGCGCTCGCCGGCAGCCACCCCGCGCTCGCCGGCAAGCCGATGACGCGCACCGAGGGCGCCTGCGCGTCGGGCGGCCTCGCCCTGCTCTGCGGCGTGGACGCCATCCGCGCCGGGGCGGCCGACACCGTGCTCGTCGCCGGCGTCGAGGTCCAGACCACCGAGTCCGCCCGCGTCGGCGCCGACTACCTCGCCCGCGCCGCGCACTACGCGCGCCAGCGGAGCATCGACGACTTCACGTTCCCCGCGCTGTTCGGGCGCCGGACGAAGGCCTACCGCGCGCGCTTCGGCGTGAGCGAGGAGGACATCGGGCGCGTCGCCGTGAAGGCCTACGCCAACGCGAACCGGAACCCCTACGCGCACATGCGCACGCGCAGGATGGACCTCGACACCGCCGCGGCCTCCAGCGAGAAGAACCCCTGCTTCCTCGCCAACGCGGAGTATGCGCCGTTCATCAAGATGTCGGACTGCTCGCAGGTGAGCGACGGCGCCAGCGCGCTCCTCCTCGTCAGCGAGGAGGGCCTCCGCGCGATGGGCAAGCGTCCGGAGGACGCCATCGAGCTCCTCGCCTACGGCCACGCGACCGCGTCGCTCTACGAGGACGGCGACCTCACGCAGATGGACACGACCGCCGCCGCGGCGAGCCGGGCGTACGCCGCCGCGGGCGTCGGCCCCGGCGACGTGCAGCTGGCCGAGGTGCACGACTGCTTCACCGTCACCGAGCTGCTGATGTACGAGGCGCTCGGCTTCGCGAAGCCCGGCGAGGGCGCGGCGCTCGTGCGCGCCGGCGAGACGAACCTCGACGGGCGGCTCCCGGTCAACACCGGCGGCGGGCTCGTCGGTTTTGGCCACCCCGTCGGCGCGACGGGCGTGAAGCAGGCCGTCGAGATCTGGCGGCAGATGAAGCGCAAGTGCGGCGACTACCAGGTGCCCGGCACGCCGAGGGTCGGCGTCACCGCGAACATGGGCGGCGACGACAAGACCGCGGTCGTCGCGGTCTGGCGCGACGTCGAGTAGATGAAGCGCTGGTTGCCCTGGGTGCTCGCCGGGATCGTCGGCATCGCCGTCGCCGTGCTCCTGTTCGGCCCCGGGCTGGGCGGCGGCGAGGACGCGCCCGCCGAGGTGGCGAAGGCCGAGAAACCGCGGAAGAAGCGGACGAGCGGCGCCGAGCGCGAGACCCTCACGGCGGAGGAGCGCGTGCTCGAGGCGCGCGAGAACCCCCCGCCGCCGCCGGGCACGCTCCGGCCGATGAACCAGGCCGAGATCGAGCTGGCCGCGCGGCTCGAGCGCCCCTTCAACAAGCACTACGCCTACACGCAGTCGTGGTGGATGAAGGCGGCGCAGCTCACGGCGAAGCACGACCCGGCGCTCGCTGCTGAAGTGGCCGAGATGGAGCGCATCCTGCGCGACCAGTCGAACCTCAACGACGGCGAGGCCGACCTCGCGGGCACCCTGCAGAAGGAGCTCGACCTCGTCCGCAAGGTGAAGGCGGCCGACCTCGGCGACCCCGAGCTCGACCGCGTGCTCGGCTACATCGAGCAGTCCGCGGGCGTCGCGCTGCAGGGCGGCGACCCGTCGACGGTGCCGAAGCCGCCGAAGCTCTAGAACAGCCGGAGCTGCGCCCCCCGCCTGCGGAACGCGGCGACCACCTCGCGCGCCTCGCCCTCCCGCGCCCGCGGCACGTAGATGCGCCGGACCTCGACGTCGGGGTCCATGCGCCGCAGCACGGGCGAGGCGGCGAACACGCTGCCGACGCGGCCGTCGGGGTCGACGATCGGGATGTCGCCGGCGGGGCGGAACGCGGTCATGCGCGCCGAGCTGTCGACGAGCGGGGGCTCGCCGAGGGCCTCGCCGACGAGCCGCGCGAGCTCCGCGGCCTCCGCGCGCGGGTCCTCGGCGGCGGTGACCTCCAGCTCCGCGACACACGCGGGCAGGGCGACCCGCTCGCGGACGGCGAGCGCGGCCGGGCGGGGGTCGCCCCGGAGGAGCTCCAGCACGCGGGCGTCGTCCCACTCGAGGAACTCGCCCGGGTCGTCCGGGAAGTCGGGGAGGACCTGCTCCAGCAACAGATCGAGGAGGCGCCGCGTCCGGTGGAAGTAGACCTGCTGGAACATCGAGTAGCGCGCGAGCAGCAGGCCCTCGACCGCGTGGAGCCCCGCGCGGCGCACGGCGAGCCCGCCGTCCGGGGCGATCGTGACGGACTCGACGAGGCGCGGGAGGTCGTACTCGCCGTAGCGGACGCCGCACATCCGCGCGTCGCGCAGGAGGTAGTCCATGCGGTCGGCGTCCATCTGCCCCGAGACGAGCGCGCAGGCGGCGGCGTCGCCCTTGCCCTCGATCAGCGCGGCGACGGCCTCCGGGTCGACGCCGTGGGCGGCGAGCACGTCGGCGACCTCGCCCTCGCGGACGAGGCGCAGGGTCATCCGCTCGTGGCGGACCCCCTTCTCGCCGGCGTGCGAGAACGGCGGGTGCCCGAGGTCGTGCAGCAGCGCGGCGACCCGCACGAGCGCGACGTCGTGGGTCCACCCCTCCGCGGCGAGCGTGGCGGCGAGCTGCCCCGCGACGTGGCACGCCCCGAGGCCGTGGGGGAAGCGGCTGTGCTCGGCGCCCGGGTAGACGAGGTGGGTCAGGCCGAGCTGGCGCACGCGGCGCAGGCGCTGGAAGGCGCGGGTGTCGACGAGGGCGGCCTCGAGCGGGGTGAGGCCGACGAAGCCGTGGATCGGGTCGCGCACGCGTCGCATGGAAGGCCCCTGATAGCGCGGTGGAGCGCGTGTTAGCATGCGCGCCGACCCCCCGAGGCGGGATGCTGCGGTTCTGGCTGTTCGTGCTCGCGTTCTTCCTCTCGACGCCGGCGATGGCGCAGCAGGGCGCCCGTCGCGTCGCGCTGGTGGTCGGCATCGGGAGCTACGAGCGCCTGCCGGCCACGCTCGCCCGCGAGACGGCCCGGACCGACGCCGCCAGCGTCGCCGCCGCGCTCGAGAAGGCCGGCTTCGACCGCGTGCGCCTGCTCACGGACGCGAGCGCCACCACCGCCAACGTGCGCGCCGTGCTCAAGGAGCAGCTCGCCCGCGAGGTCGGCCCGCAGGACCTCTTCCTGCTGTACTTCGTGGGCCACGGCATGGGCGCCGACTTCGGCGAGCCCCGGCTCCTCGCCTACGACACCGACCCCGACG
The DNA here is from genome assembly GCA_049322475.1 of Myxococcota bacterium. GTDB lineage: Bacteria > Myxococcota_A > UBA796 > UBA796 > SXON01 > JBMOQZ01. Next base: position 6,596 of record JBMOQZ010000313.1, read on the forward strand.
ACGTCGAGAAGACCTCGTTCGCCGCGGCCGACCTCGCGAAGAACATCCGGGAGTGGGTGCCCGCGGGCCGCTTCGTGCTGGTGACCGACGCCGCGTTCGAGGGGCAGCTCGCGGGGCTCGCCCTGCTCGGCCCGACCGGGAACGACTGGCCGAGCATGGGCTCGCACAGCTTCGTGATGTCCAGCGCCGCGCCTCGCCAGACGGCGCGGCCCGGCGCGTTCGCGCGGGCGTTCATCGACGGCGTGGGCGGTCGCGCCGACGCCAACGGCGACGGGGCGGTGACGGCGTCGGAGCTCAACGGGTACCTCGTCGTGTCCGTGCCCGAGCTCACGGCCGGCAAGCAGCTCCCGACGGTGCAGGGCACCTACGATCCCGCGCTCGAGATCACGCGGCGCCCCGCCGCGCCGGTGTCGGTGCTGGCGATCACCGCCGACCCGGCGATGGCCGCCCCGGTGGCGCGCATCGACAAGGCGAAGTTCGTGTTCGACGGCGGCAGCGCCGCGCGGGTCCAGTGCCCGGCGGGGCCGGTGACGTCGTGTGATCCGACGTGCTACCTCTGGGACGTGCCCGCCGGCGCGTGCACCGTGAACATGTACGTCGAGGGGCGCGAGCTCGCCGGCTCCGTCGATCTGCTGCGGCGCGGCGCCTACGCCTGCCGCGTGGTCGAGGGCGCCCTCGCCTGCACGCCTCCCTCCGCTCCCTGACATCTCCACGGCGGGCCGTGCCGCGCTGGTGCCGGCCCCGGTCTTCAAAACCGGTCGGGGCGCCTCGAGAGGGGTTGCCCGGTCAGTTCGATTCTGATGGCCCGCCGCCACCGCCCTACACGGGCAGCGAACCGACCTCGGCGAGGCTGTCGCGACCGAGCAGGCAGCGGGTGTCCTCGTGGATGTAGAACATCTCCTCGAAGGCAGCGGCGCGCGCGCCGTCGCTGAGCACGGGGCGCACGGCGAACATGCCGTCCATCCGGATGGGGTGGAGGCGGTGGAGGCGGTTGCGCGGCAGGAAGGTGGCGAGGTGGGCCGACTTGGGGAAGCCCCGGGCGACGAGGCCCTCCCGGCCGAGCACCCGGTGTCCCACGGCGTTCTCGTTGGCCAGCGCCAGCCGGTTGTTGACCGCCCAGGCCTGGGCAAACACGAAGATCTCGCCGCAGGTCTTCCACCGGCTCGCGTAGCCGCAGCAGGCGCGCGTGCACTCCCGCGCCTCGCGCAGGACGTGGGGCTCCTCGCCGCCCCCGAAGAGGCGCGTGACGCCGATGTCGCCGTAGGCCTCGGCGGTGCCGGGGCCGAGGTCGATGCTGACGAGGTCGCCACCCGCCAGGGCCTTGCCCCGGCTGGGCAGGTGAAGCCCCGCCTTGCCGATGGCCTCGCCGACCGCCACCTCGGGCGGGTGGAACCAGGTCGTGAAGCCGTGCTCGCCGAGCCGGGTTTCCGCCAGCTCCACGATGTCGCGGGCGAACATGCCCGCCTCCAGGCGGGTGACGACGTCGGCGAGCATCGTGATCGCACGACGCTGCGCGTCGTCGAAGGCGGCGACGACAGGGGGAAGCTCGGGGCGGGGCATGCCGGGCGCCGATATCAAGAAACGGGCGTGTCGTCCCTCAGCGGGGCGGGCGCGCGTCGACGACGAATCGTCCCCAGTCCGGGTAGGTGGAGCCGCCGTCGTAGAGCATGTGGTAGGTCAGGTAGGTCGAGAGCACGCGCTTGATGTAGTGGCGGGTCTCGCGGAAGGTGACCGACTCGGTCCACGTGTCGACGGGCGTGTCGGCGGGCAGGGCCTCGAGCAA